>CAZGIZ010000001.1:0-5091 GCA_964526655.1 uncultured Desulfobacteraceae bacterium
CATGAATAGACAGGTATGATAGAATTCACATATGGGCAAATACGAAAGACTATATGAAATCATCATTTTTTGGAATTCTGAGGATAAAGCCTTTGTTGCTGAGGTTCCTGAGCTTCCCGGATGCATGGCCGATGGCAAGACCTATCAGGATGCTCTCAGCAACGCAGAAAAAATTATCGAAGAGTGGATTGAAACTGCCACAAAGCTCGGTAGACCTGTCCCTGAGCCGAAGGGCCGTCTTGCGTATGCATGATCTGCAATATTGATTGCACAACAATCTGATGTCGGGGAGTTTGACCCCCCAGCCCCCGAAACCTCAAGTTCTCGAAGGATCGTCACCGCTATTTACAATGGCTGTATCAGGCCAAGAAGAGGTATAAATTGACTATTCTGAACTACATGGTTACTTCAAACCATACTCACCTGCTCGCTATAACGCCTTTTTAGGGGCCGAAAAAAGGATATAGGGCCACAAGACACCTGTTCCTGATAATATAAACAAATTGCAATGGCCCCATCCCTGGGCATGGCCAAGGATGGACAAGGACCCACGCAACACGACGCGTAAATTTATGCGTCGTGTTGCGAAAAAATTTGGAAATCCCCATAAAACTTCGAAACATCAATAATTTTTAAATAATGACCTTCCATTTTGAACGGACCTTTAACACTATTTATCGCCATTCAGCCAAAAAGGCAGTATTGCCAAAATGGCTAAATGGCAATCAGGAAGTTTGACTGTCGTCCAGGCCTGTGAAATATTCAGTTCTAATTCAAGGGCTGACCTCATTACCACTGATTAGTCGGCCGTTTTAAGAGAAACTTTTCATCAAAAGGAGGGGGCCGTCTATGCCGGTTATCTTTATTTCGAGGGGAACCATGTCCGGCGTTCGTATGTTGGTGGAGTGCCTCCATGATCGCTTGGCAATTCGCTGCATCAACCGTGAGGATTTACATAAAATCGTTAATCAGCACGGGGGACTCGCCACCCGGATTGTGGAAAAACTGGCCGAAGCCACTTCGGCGTACGACCAGTTCAGTGAGCTCCGATGGCCATATACGGTACTCATGCGACAGGGGCTGCTTGAGCAAATTCGTAATGACAACGTTGTATATCATGGTTACTCGGGGCATCTTCTTCTGCCGCACCTGCGGCACTTTGTGCATATCCGCATCGATGCGCCTCTTGACCTAAGAGTAGAAATGACCATGAAGCGTCTGGAGTGTAATGAGGAACAAGCCAGGGAATACATCAAGGAAGCGGATGATCACCGCGTAAAATGGGCGCGGTTCATGTATGCCCAGGACATCCGCAACCCCATGCTTTATGACCTCCACCTGAACCTGGGACACATGACGCTGGATTCAGCTTGCCGCGTCATCGAGAATCTCATGAAAGACCCTGATCTACAGGCCACACCTGAGTCTCAGACCGAGGTGGACCGGCTCTATTTGGCCACCAACATCGAAGAGGCCTTGGTTACCGACCCACGGACAGCTACCCTCGAAATCAGTGCCGAGGTCCAGATAGATGGCGATATCCATTTGATCGGTCCTTATCTCGATGAGCCGGAGCTTGAAACCGTGGTGGAGCTCGCCAAATCGGTCCCCGGAGTCACCCATATCGAGTATATCCCAGGATATGCACATAAGTTTCAAATCGATAGTTTTTACTAACCTCAACCCCGGGGACGAAGCGGATTTTATCCGAACATTCTTTCTTCCCCTTTTAAAAAAGGAATAAAAATATGGATGAAGAAAAATTTCATAATGAAGTGACTGCGACATTAAACGCGATTCATGCTCTGCTGGCCAGATCGACTGAAATTCAGAAGGAAGATACAGAAATCGGCCGATCGATTTTGGATATGGACAAAGAACGGACCAAAACAAGTGTAGATCTGCTTCATCATACCGAATTGACCAATACGCTTGCCGGCGAACGGACCGGTATGGCCAGGGAACGGACGGACCTCGTTCGCGAACAGACGCGTCTGTCCACAAAATCCACTGAATTATCGGTTATTCGCACGGACATGTCGCGTGAACGTACCAGCCTTTCCGGTCAACGAACGGATTTGGCGGCATTGAGAACCGACATGTCCCGCTCCAGAACGGGACTCGCCGAGCAGCGTAATAAAATGGCCGGCACCAGGACGCAGTATTCATTGAAGCGAACCACTCTGGCGCGTTCCCGGACAGTGCTGTCCAATATCCGGACGTCTCTGGCCAAAGGGAGAACTCACTTGGCCCTTGCGCGCACCGGTTTGGCCTTTTTTTCTATCGCTATTGCTTTTTTCCGCATGTTTGGCCTGTCCTGGTGGACTCTATTTGACGGTATGCTTGCCATGGGAAGCATTGTCATAGCAACGATCGGTCTGGCAGGATACCGGCGGACAAACAACGAGGTCAAAACACTGCAGAATTCTCTCATGACAGAGGAAGAAGTAGGGGTTGGAATGGGGGTCGGGCCACGACAAGTAATTTAAATAAACCTATAATTCGATGAAAATGGCCTCTGAATCAGGGTGAAAGGCCGGGAGATAATTGGGGGAGAAAAGAGCCTTGAATGTGCCTGCGGCACTGCAAGATCATGCCACGGGTCAGAGCCACATCAGGTGGCTAATCAAAAAAAGAAAGGATACAATCCTCTATGAACCGCAAACAATTTATGAAATATGTCGATAATTTCAATCACCACAAATGGGACGAAGTCACCAGCTACTTCACACCGGATGTCACCTTAGGATATCCCCAAAAGATTTCAAAACTGTAATCTTTCTGAAAGGTTGACGAAAGATTAGCGCATTATATTAATAAATTCAAAATGTTGCTCGTATGTTCGGTCGGACGGGCGACTCAAAGGCTGAGTTGAGTATGGAAAAAAGTATGGAACACTATCTTTCTGAAGCGGTCCACTTCAGGTCGAGAATAAATAAAATGGTCTCCTGGCTTTTCTTTTTTATCCTGATCGGCGTAATCGCCGGTCTGGGATCCGTCGTGTTTCACTACCTCTGCCAGATAGGCATACACCTTTTTCTCGATGAACTGGCGGGATATCGGCCCCCACCCCCTGCAGGAGAGGGCCATCTTTTCCCATTGACCAACACCCCCTTCAACCGGTGGGTGCTCCTGTTTCTTCCTGCCCTGGGCGGGATTTTTAGCGGATGGATCGTCTATACTTTCGCTCCGGAAGCTGAAGGACACGGCACTGACGCCGCTATAGATGCCTACCACAACAAAGGGGGATTCATCCGTGGAAGAATTCCCTTCATAAAGACCATAGCCTCGGCGATAACCCTCACCACAGGGGGGTCCGGAGGCCGTGAAGGACCCATCGCCCAGATTGGCGCCGGATTCGGTTCTTTTCTGGCCACAAAACTGAAACTCGGGCACAGCGAACGAAGGATCATGCTGGCGGCAGGCATGGGCGCGGGAATCGGAAGCATCTTCCGCGCCCCGCTGGCCGGCGCCCTGTTCGCCGCCGAAGTCCTTTACCGCGAACCGGAATTCGAATCCGAGGTGATTATTCCCGCCGGCATATCGTCCGTGGTGGCCTATTGCGTCTTTTGCCTGTTTTTCGGCTGGGGTTCTCTTTTCGAAGCAAAAGATTTTTTGTTTAACAATCCCGTGGAACTGGGTCCCTATGTCGTTCTCACCCTTGTCCTGGTAGGCGCCGGAATATTCTATATCAAATGCTTCTATGGCGTACACCATCTGGCCAAGGCCGTAAAGATACCGAACCAATTGAAGCCGGCCATCGGCGGTCTTTTTACGGGGGTCATAGGGTTCTTCCTTCCCCAGACCCTTTCCTTTGGGTATGGCTATGCCCAGATGGCCCTGGATAATCAGCTTCCGACCCTTCTCCTCCTGGGCATTGCCTTTGGCAAGATCTTGACGACTTCCTTTTCAATCGGTTCCGGTGGGAGCGGCGGGGTATTCGGTCCCTCGGTCGTAATAGGCGGGGCATTGGGGGGGGCGGTGGGCAGGATCTTTACAGTCTGGTTTCCTCAGGTCGTCTCGGATCCCGGAGCATTCGCCGTGGTCGGCATGGCCGGGTTTTTTGCGGTCGTTTCAAACGCACCCATATCAACAATAATCTTTGTCAGTGAAATGACCAATTCATACCACCTGTTGCTGCCCAGCCTGCTGGTTTGCCTCCTCGGATACCTCCTTTCAAGAAAGTGGACCATCTATATAAAACAGGCAAGGAGCAAAGTGGATTCAAATGCCCATCGGGGCGAATTTTTTACGGATGTGCTTGAAGAGATCAAGGTCAGGGACCTGACCCCCTATTTCAGAAAGGATGTCACGATTCCCGAAGACATGCCTTTCAGCCAGTTCAAGCGCGTGTTCAGTACGTCGAATCAGCACTACTTCCCCGTCGTTGACAAGGATCAGAAATTGGTCGGCATTTTTTCGACCAATGATATCCGGGGTGTCCTGTTTGAAAAGGAAATAGACAATGTCGTCCGCATGCGGGACATAGCTACTTTTGATGTCATATTCACCACCCCTTCGGAAGATCTGAACGAGGTGCTTAAAAAATTCACAATTCGAAACATCCAGAGGATCCCCGTTGTTGAAGATGAAGATCACTTCAGTCTTATAGGCATGCTGGATCGCCGGGAAGTCATCCAGTTCTACAACAAACGAATCGAAGAAATGAAATCAAATGGAGACGCTAACCGGGGCGCACACACTGTTCCCTCATCGGGGGAAGCAGAGGAGGCGGCCCGGGAGAATTAAGGCCAAGGGAGAAATCAGATGCAATTAACAGGAGCGGGAGATTCCGCTTTAGGAAAAATCAAAATAGCAACACGCTTAAATCTGAGAAAAGATTCAAAGTTAACAGGAGCCTCCACAGTCCACCCTATTGATATCAAGGAAGTGAGGGCCGGGCTGCATGAGATGGCGGAGGGCATCAAGCTTAGACCGATTTACAGGATATCCTGGCACAGGAAACCCATTGACCTTTTTGGATGGCGGATTCCTAATAAAAAAAATATGTCGGGGAAATTCGTAAAGCTTCCTCCCGGCAGTATAACAATGCCTCGGGATGTCGCCTTAAAATACAGCGAGGGAGCCTTT
>CAZGIZ010000001.1:5191-70613 GCA_964526655.1 uncultured Desulfobacteraceae bacterium
TTTTCCTAAGCACCTGTCTCTCTGACGCGTCACTTAAGGCGATATTTGCGATACGAGCAGGGGGATCGTGGCTGGATGTGTACCACTGGCGCGGTTCCTGGTTGGATCTTGCCTTTTCCCGTCTGGATATATGCAGCTTCTGAATCAGTGCTAAAATCCCAGGCGAGAGCAAAGAGACATCGTATCCCAGGGTACATTTGGCATATTTATAATTCTGATTCAGTGTCGCGATATATTATTGAAATATTTTGATAATTCGATTAAAATGGCCTTTGATAAGGGCTTAAACATTCATGTTTGACAGCAAAATAGACATTTTAAGATTCAACAGAGAAAAACTAAAACCAGAGATCATGGTCAGTGATCAGATTTCAGAAGTAGAATATATTAATATAGCCACAAAAAATGCACTCTGAATCAGGGTGAAAGGCCGGGAGATAATTGGGGGAGAAATGAGCCTTGCATGTGCCTACGGCACCGCAAGATCGCGCCCACTGGTAAACGCCACATTATGTTTCATGATGAAGGGTATGGCGTCACGAACAACCTACTATACGGCGATAAACTTATAGAGATAAGCGGTCATTCTATCTTGATTCGCATGTACTATTTCCCATTCGGGTCCAAAAGAGTCGACTTTGCAGATATTGAAAGCATTACAGTATATAAGCCAAGCCTCCTCAGCGGTAAATACCGGTATTGGGAAACAGGTGACTTTCGTACATGGTATCCTCTAGACGATAGATTAAAAAGAGACAAAATATTTATTATGAAATTAAAAAAGAAATGATGGCAAATAGGTTTCACGGTTGAAGATTCTCAAACAGTTTTAAATTTACTCAAAGATAAATGCCCGCTTATTGATAATAGTTTGAAAGAATACTGAATATCTGAAAGGAATTTGATTCGGCAAATAGAGGATATCGATGAGTTGAAGTTTCTGACGGATCGTCTGAAAAAGATCAGAATAATGCTGGCCAATCTCGAAAAAAAGGTCATGAGTGTTGATAGCATGATACATAAAAAACCTGGAAAATGATTAAACCACAAATCCTTACCCTGTAAAATGTCGTCTCCTATGCAACTTTAAAAAAATTTACTTCGTCCATACAGGATAACCAAGGGGTAGGCGTAATAGTTTTATGGCATTGTCCTGGAAGATCTTCCGTTTTTCCGCTTCACTCAGCCCCATGCCCTCCACGGCTTCAATGGCCTGACGTATGAGTCGCCTGCCAAGCTGGCTTCCAAAGGGGACGTCTGTGCCAAACAGCATCTGGTCCGTGCCTGCGAACATATGCGTGCACTGAAGCGCTCCAATATTTCCACTCACCGCCGTATCATAGTAGAACCGGCGAAAGTAAACCAGCGCGTGCTCTTTTAAATCGATATCCCTGAGTCCCATAAGCGTTTCATTGACATCATCCGCCCAGTCCAGGCGGCCTGCCAGGTATGGAATGATACCACCGCTATGATGGGTAATTATCTTCAATCCCGGGAACCTCTCCATAATGCCGCTATATACGAGGCGGCACATGGCCAATCCGGTTTGATAGGGCCAGCCCAGTTTCGTCCAGAGCCGGTACTTCGAGAACTCCTCTCCTTCATAGTCCGGTTTGTTCATGAGACCCCGCGGATGAATGAAAATGGGGCGGCCGAATTCCTCCATCTTCTCGTAAAGTGGAATAAATTCCGGGGAATCAAGGGGCTTTCCAAGGATATCCGTAAAGACCTCCACGCCTCGCAGCCGCAATTCCTTAATGGCCCTTTCCGCCTCGGCGACAGCGGCGTCGGGATCATTCATCGGGAGTGTGGCCACACCTGCTGCAAATCGGTCGGGATACTTATGTACCAGTTCTGCCAATTCATCGTTTGCAATCCTGGCCAGCTCAAGTGCCAGTGCCGGAGGCGCAAGGGAGTATGCAGGCGGGGCAGCGACCGTTATTACCTGCAGGTATTCATCGAAGGCGTCCATAACTCGAAAACGGGTCTCAAGGTCAAGCAGGGGGGTAACAGTCCTGGACCAACCGGACGAGGGAAGCGTCGCGTCACGGTTGGGGATTTTTTTCTCCAGGGTTTCCTGATACTTTTTGGGCAAAATGTGGTTATAGGCATCAATAATCATGTGATTCACCTCCTTTAAAATGTCAGATGGCCGTAATTCTCACCGGCCGATCCATAAAAATCAAGTTACACTATCAAATCCCGCTGCTGCTATTTTCTTCTTTTTCTTTATGACCTGGTAGGCAAAGCCCAACGCCAGCAGCAGGACCCCTCCAGCCAACCAGGACATTTTTGTTGTGTAGATATGGCACAAGAGCAAACCGGAGGCAGCAAAGAAAACAACCCGCTCCAACAGAGTCAAATCACTGAGAAGATAGCCGACAAAAGCGGCTTGAAGCCCGACAAAAATGAGGGCACAGGCGAGCAATCCGACAATAGCGAAAACCGGATCCGAGTAATCCCCCAAAAAAGCGGGGGACCAGATAATCATGAATGGCAGGACAAATCCGGCTATTCCCACTTTGACCGCTTCAAGACCGGTTCTCATATAAGATGCGCCTGCAAGCTGAGCGCCGAAAAGGGCCGCAATGGCCACCGGAGGTGTAATATATGAAAAATTGGCAAAATAAAAGGCAAAAAGGTGTGCGGATAATAAAGCCACTCCCATATTAATCAAAAGAGGAGCGAGTACAATGGCGACCAGTAAATAAGCCGCCGAAGCCGGTAATCCGATCCCGAGTATGATTGCTACAACCGCCGTCATAACCAACAACAATAATAGATTTTGACCACAGAAATCCCCGACAGCAACAGGGAGTTTTATGCCCAGGCCTGTGCCCGTAATCGTCGCCACGATGATTCCCAGGGTGGCACAGGTCACTGCAATACTGCTTCCCAGATAAGCACCGCGGACGAATCCGTTAATCAGCTTTCGCAGTGAGGGCCGTGTATTCTTTCTAAAAAGGCTAAGGAAGGTAATGGTGACACACGCCCAGAAACTGACATTGAGAGGGGTTCTTCCCAGCACAAAAAGTCCGATGATAACCAGCAGGGAACCGAGAAATAGAGGGGATCGTAAAATCAACTCTCTATAATTGACTTCTTCGGCCTTGGGCACGATGTTCATTTTGGCAGCCTGAAACTGCACATATAGGGCACAGGAAAAAATATAAAACAATGCCGGTACCACAGCCACTGCGATAATTCTTCCATAGGATATGCCCGTCATTGCCGTTATAAGGAAAGCTGCTACTCCCATGACCGGAGGAATGATTGGTCCTCCTGTGGATGCTGCCGCCTCGATAGCGCCGGCCTGGTGGGGTCGATACCCTACGGCCTTCATTGCGGGTATGGTATAGGAACCGGTAATGGTTACATTGGCGCCGGCCTGACCAGTCACCGAGCCCATAAGACCGCTGGTTAACACGGCGGCAAGGGCCGGGCCGGCCTTAAAACGACGGGCAATGAACTTCCCGAGCTGATTAAAAAACTCGGTAGCTCCGCAAACTTCCACCAGAGCGGCGAATATCATGAAGAGAAACATAAACACAGCCGATACTCTCAGGATGGGACCGAAGATTCCTGTGCCGGAAAAACCGATAGACAGATTTGATATAATGACATCCCACGACATCGGTAATGTATGGAAGGTTCCTGGGATAAAAGGCCCAACAAAAGTGTAGGCGATGCACAAAAGGGCTAAGGCAGGGAGCACCGGCCCGAAACATTGCCTTGTTGCTTCGAGGCAGAGCAGAATAAGTGCTACTCCGAAGGCAAGATCGATATACGACGCCTGATACATTCCATACAGCTCGAGTCTTTCAGCGGACACCCGAAGAAAAATGAAGCATACCCCACTAAGTAGAAACGCGGCCAATTTTAGGGGCAAGTACCTTGGATTTTTCTGAGCGAACATTAAAAACAGAAGCACGAGAGCAAAACCGAGATGGAATATCTGATGCTCCTTGACTCCCTGCAGGTAAGTCTGGGCGTAAATGAGATGATATCCCACCATCGCAATGGCCACGGCACCGACGATTATATCCAGAGTACGTTTGAACACGACTAACCTGTCCTTTTTATGGACTTACTGTCCTACCTTCAGCCCCTTCTCCTCATAAAACCGGGCCGCCGCAGGATGAAAATCATCCTCCGGCACAGCCACGTCGGCCAACGTCTTTGGTGTAATCCCCTTTCCGCTGGCATGGTAAGTCACAAAGTCATTGGCGTGGTCATATAAGATGGAGCAGAGCTCAGCGACAACATCATCGGGCATGCTCTTGTAAACCCACCATGAATTGCTCCACCACATCCTGTTTCCACCGAACGCGTCCGATTTTCCAAATGCTTTGGGTTCCGCCTTCAAATAATAGATAGGATAACCGCTCTTTTCCCTGGCCTTTTTATAAGCATCTGCTTCAATATCGACAAGGTAGCATTTTTTCGTGGCCAGCAACTCCTCGGCGGCCGGGATGGGGACCCAATCTTTATACTCTCCCTCACCCCACATGGTGGAGGACTGCAATCCTGCGTCCACTGTACCGTCTATAAGGGCATTCTTTATGCCGTCAAAGGAGGAGTAGCTTACCTTCCCGATATCATTAAAAACGCCGCACCCGTAATCCAAGATGAATCGCGGTATAAATTCGATGGTGATACCCTTTATTCCTAAACAGAGACTTCTGCCTTTCAAATCCTGAGGACTTTTAATGTCCGGATTTGTCGTCACGATAAAGCCACAATTGTTTGCTATCACTGCAAGGGCTTTTAATCCCGTAAATGCAGTTTTAAAAGGAGGATCGGCCTTTGCGGCCTGGGTGATTGCAAATGGATTTGCCACTATTATGGTGTTTTTCAGCGCATTTGGGTTCTTTTGGAGGTATAGAATATTTGCAGATGAGCCTTTTGATTCCACGCAAGTTGCATGGAGTCGCGTGGAGTTTTTATTAATAATCTCCGCAAGGGCAAAGGAGAGAACGTAGGTCGTGCCTCCGAAGGGGTTGGAGTAAATTTGTATTTCGGTTTTATCTTTCGAGGGCTCCGATTGGGCATAAGCAGGTGGAAGACATAGAACGGTTAAAGATATTGCTATAAAAATAGCCGACCAAAGTATCAATGATTTATTTCTCATTGGTAGCCTCCTTTCGGATGGTGTGTTTTGGTGTTGAAGCCTAAAAAAGGATTATTGAATATCTTATCTCCTTACTGAAAACGAGAATCACCTCCCTTCTTGTCGATCAAATGCTGTACCATTCACAGCTTCGTAACCCGTGTGCTTCTCCATGTCCATTTTCATATCCCTAAAAGTGCAATAGATGCTGGCATATGGGTTGATGTACAAAGGATTTCTTTTTGTAGTCGGAGCATAGGGATTTTTGTTTTGTGAGTCAAGGATAAACTCGACATTTCAAATGGTGAAAGAGTGCTCATGCAAACTTGCGTTTCTATTTTTTTTGTGTTAATTTGTGGTCGGACCAAGGCAACTGATTGAAATAATTCGATTATTCTATGAAAATGGCCATTTAAGCCTTTAAAACGGCTATTTTTGGACAGATTCACAATGAATTTCAACAAGATAGCTTGGTCCAACCACGGCCCGTGAAAATGAGATACTATGAAAATTGAGCACGTTGCACTATGGGCAAAAAATATCGATAATTTAAAATCGTTCTATGAAAAATATTTTAATGCGAAATCGAGTATCAAATATACAAATCCAAGAAAAAATTACTCATCCTACTTTCTTAGTTTTGATTCAGATACACGATTAGAGATTATGCAAATGCACTCAGTGCCGGCTTCGAAGGGTGATCGATATGACCAATTTCTTGGTTATATTCACTTGGCTTTTTCAGTGGGTTCTGAGGATAAAGTCAATGCACTGACATCAAAATTGGCAAATGATGGTTTTGAAGTTCTTGACGGTCCCAGAAGAACAGGGGATGGCTATTACGAAAGTGTGGTTTTAGATCCTGAAAATAATCGGATTGAAATTACTGTATAGAAGTAAAACAAGGATTGCAGCGGCGGTTTCAGCCCTCGAGAAAGGACTCATCAACAGCAAAAATCTTAGGGTCATGTCGATAGAATGGCGTATGATCGAATCCCCAGGCTGATTGATTTCAAGCGATGGTTGATTGTTGTTGTGGCTGTTACTTGTTGCCCGATTTCAGATTGAATCGGTATACCGTTTCCGATCGATAGGTTTCGCCGGGATGAAGGATGGTTGAAGGGAAGCCCGGCTGGTTGGGGGAATTTGGAAAATGCTGGGTTTCGAGGCACAGTCCCTGACGACGTCGGTGCGCACTGCCGCTTTTTCCATGGAACAGGCTGTGCAGCGAATTACCCGAGTAAAACTGAAGACCCGGCTCACTGGTATGCACCTCCAGTAACCGGCCGCTGCCCTTATCATACACAGATGCCTGCAGTTTGATCTTCCCATCATGATCATTGAGGACCCAGTTGTGGTCGTATCCTCCGACCCGGGCCAATTGCGCGTCGCCGCCATTTATGCGCTTGTTAATGGCGGTTGGTTTGCGAAAGTCGAGAGGGGTGTCTGAGACCGGAGAGATTTCACCCGTAGGAATAAACTCCGAATCAACCGGCAGAAAATGATCCGCATTGATCCATACAATATGAGAGTCAATTGCAGTGCTATGATTTCCGGACAGGTTGAAATAGCCGTGACTGGATAAATTGACCGGGGTAGGTCGATCCGTTTCAGCCAAGTATTGGATGCCGAGTTCATTGTCATTATTCAGGGAATATGTCACGGCAACCGTCAAATTGCCGGGATATCCTTCCTCTCCGTCTTCGCTGACACGTTTGAGTGTCAGGCTTAAGCGGTCCTCCCCTTCTACAGGGTCTGCATTCCATAACCGCTTATCAAACCCAATCGTTCCGCCATGCAGATGATGCGCGCCATGGTTTCGTGACAAGTTGTAGGAGATACCGTTGAGGGTGAATCGACCGTGGGCGATTCGATTGGCATAGCGGCCGATGACGGCTCCCATATAGTTCGTGTCGTGCAGGTATCCCTCAGCGTCGTTATATCCCAGGATTATATCATCAAAGGCACCGTAACGATCGGGCACAATAAAGGCCTGAACGGCCGCTCCCAGATTGATAATGCTGACGCTGATTTTGCGATCGTTGTAAAGAGTGAAGCGTGTGACGGGATGCCCAAGGGGTGTGTCGCCGAAATGACTTTTTTCGATACGCACGTGGTTATGCCGGTCTAACGGGTTCCGGAATTTTGCCCATTATAATCATGCCCAAGACTTCATCTTTGGTCACATCCTTGGTCCGCCTGGTTCCAATCAACTGGCCGTTTTTTAAAACCGACACACGGTCCGACAGGTCAAATACATCATGCAGGTCATGGCTTATCAGAAAGATACCGATCCCCTCGCTTTTAAGCTGTTTGATTAACTCGGCTACCATGGCAGTCTCCTGGGGACCGAGGGCCGCAGTAGGCTCATCCATAATGAGTACCTTGGCATTGAAGTAAATGGCTCTGGCGATGGCCACGGATTGTCGCTGCCCGCCGCTCATGTTTTTGACCGGATCCGTAATATTCTTGAAGTTGGGGTTGAGCCGTTCGATGACCTTGCGGGCCTCATTCTCCATTGCGCGGTCGTTGAGGGTCCCGTATGCGGTCATAATTTCGCGGCCCAGGAATAAATTGCTGGGTGCATCGAGATTGTCGGCCAAGGCAAGGGTCTGATAAATGGTTTCAATACCGTATTTGCGGGCATCACGGGGAGAATCGATATTTACTTTTTTGCCATTGATGCGGATTTCGCCTTCATCGCAGGGAATAGCCCCGGACAGCGCTTTCATCAACACGGTTTTTCCAGCGCCATTGTGTCCTAGGATACCTGCGACCTCTCCGGGATATAGATCGATACTCACCCCCTGGACGGCATGAACGCCACCGAACCGTTTGTGGATGTTGATCATTTCAACCAGTGGTGTTTCTGGTATTTGGTTCATACCCAGCCTTTCTAAGGTCGGTTTTTGTTATAAACCACGTCGAACCACACGGCAAGGATCAGAACGGCCCCTATCACCACTTGGCGCACGGCACTTGAAATGCCCAGCAGAACCATCCCGCTATCCAGGCTCTGCATGATTACCGCACCCAAAATAGCACCGGTGATTGTGCCCTGGCCGCCTGCCAGTGATGTTCCGCCGATAACGGCCGCGGCGATGACGTTAAGCTCGGCCAAGGAACCCATGGAATTGGCCCCGGCGTTTAATCGTGCGGTTGTGATGACCGCAGCGACGCTGCAGAGAAGCCCCATGACCATAAACACGAGGGTTGTGATCTTCTTAACCGCTATACCTGAAAGCTCGGCCGCCTCCGGGTTGCCCCCGATGGCAAACACGTAGCGGCCGAATCTGGTGACTCTGGCCAGCAGGCTCATACCTACCACAACGCAAATCATGATCAGAACCGGTACGGGTATGCCACGGGATATCTCGGTTCTTGGTTTGTAATAGGAGTTCATTACCATGACAAACCCGCATACCAGGGCGATCCCGATAGCCAGAAACAGCAATTGGATCGCAAGCGGTTTGCCCCTGAAACCATATTTTCGGCAGCTTCTGCGGACCATAATGAAGTTGATTACCAGCGCGGCGATGGCCACCCCGGCCAGAATCCAGCTCCAGGTTGCGCCGATCGAACCGTCGATGCCGCCGCCCAAGATCTGATAAGTCTTGTCCATGGGCGCAACGGTCCTGCCGTCGGTAACCATATAGGCCGCGCCTCGAAACATCAACAGGCCCGCCAGTGTGGCCACGAAGGAGGGTATGCCGCGATAAGAAATCCACCAGCCCTGCCACAAACCGATAAGCCCGCCCAGGACCAGGCCGCAAAGGATCGTCAGAGGCCAGTTCCAGTAGGCGCCAAGGGGAAACACGTGGACCTGGAGAAACGCAATGACCATCCCTGTAAACCCAAGGATCGAACCGACAGATAAATCGATGTGTCGACAGACAATGACGAGAACCATGCCGGTCGCCATGATACCCACGACACTCGACTGCACTGCCAAATTATACAAATTCCTGGCCGTGAAAAAGATGCCGTCGGTCATGATATTGAGGATGACCCATATCACCAAAAGGGCAATGATCATGGCCAGCATGCGATTATCGATATCGGCTTGCCTGAGGCATCTGGAAAGGACGTTTCCTTTTTCTTCGACCTGGCACTCCTGGTCGGGCATGCACATACCCCGTTGAGAATTAAAGATTAAGGATCATCTCCGAATTAGTTGATCGATGATCAGGATTCAAGGATTCCAGGGGTTGAGGGTTCCCCGCAAAAATCAGCGGGATCTTCGACAAGTGAAAGTCTTTATAATTACAATAACATGAATCCTTGAATCCCAGAACCCTTGGCCACTTTCTCCTGCCAGTTGGAAGAAGAACCAAAATTAAAAATGATTGTTGTTCCGGCACAAGGGGCGTTCGACTATTTATAGAGAACGCCCCCTGGGAAAGCAAATTTTATTTACACGCGGCGGGAGCCTTGGATGGGTCAACACCCTGGCAAACCACCTCCTTTTTCACCCAACCCGCTTTTATGACAACATCCAGGTTGTCTTTGGTGATGGGCACTGGTTTGAGCAAAATCGCATTCATCTCGACGCCCTTGGGGCCATCGGACCATTTAATGGCATTTTTGACCTTTTCCCCCTTGGCAAGCGCCATGGCGATGTCGGCTGCGGCCTTACCCAAATCACGGGCATCCTTCCAGACCGATACGGTCTGGGTACCCCGGGCGACACGGTTCAATGCGGCGTGGTCGCCGTCCTGACCGGATACCGGTGTAATGCCTTCCATGCCTTGTGCGGTCAGGGCGGCAACTACTCCACCGGCGGTGCCGTCGTTTGAAGCCACAACTGCATCTACTTTATTATTATTGGCGGTAAGGATTTGCTCCATGTTCTTTTGGGCGACTTCCGGTTTCCAACCCTCGGTATACTGCTCACCCACATTTTTAATCTTCCCGGCATCCATGGCCTCTTTCAACACTTCGAGTTGTCCCTCATGCAGAAAATCCGCGTTGGGATCGGTGGGAGAACCCTTGATGAACACATAATTGCCTTCCGGCTTGACCTTGAATACTGCCCGGGCCTGCATCCGTCCCACCTCCTTGTTATCGAAGGTCAGATAAAAAGCATAGGGATCTTCGATGAGTCGATCATACCCGACAACGGGGATGCCTTCGGCCTTGGCCTTCGCGATGGCCGGAGCAATGGCGTCGGCATCGTATGCCAAAATAATCAGTGCATCACAGCCCCGGGAGATGAGATTTTCTACATCGGCGATCTGTTTGGTTGAGTCGGCCTGCGCATCGGCGCTGATATATTTGGCGCCCAATTTCTTCAGCTGGCCCTTCATGGCTGCTTCGTCGGTCTTCCAACGTTCTTCCTGGAAGTTTGACCAGCTCACACCTATGGTAAATGATTTTGCCAGGGCGGTACCGCTTACCATGGTAAGCAGGGCCATAGCCATTACCATACAACCAATACCCATTAAACGCTTTTTCATGTCGGACCTCCTTTTTGTTCTGTTTATGCAATTGTTTAGAGGAGAAATGGAATAAATTTCACAGGCTTATCATTGCCTTGCGAGGGATTAATTCCATTTGTAAATTATTATTCCCATCCATGGCATACGTTGGTCCAATAGTCAATACTTTTTTGATTCCCAATTGTTTTTTTCCTATTTTTTAAATGTGTTAGAAAAATCAGTTGACTTTAATACGAAAACTCCGATATTAGTTTATTACAAAAATAATATAAAGATTTTGGCCAATTATCAATTGGATTTATTGATTAATTAATATTTAAAAATATTAGGTATCTCAAATGCCCATTCCTGTTCGGGATCTGATGCGGGTCATCAATCGATCCAAAATCCTGGAGATCATCCGTACCGTCGGCATGATCTCGCGGGTTGATTTATCGCGTACCTCCGGATTGAGTCAGTCATTGATAACCGGATTGACCGCCGATCTGATCAATGAGGGTCTGATCATCGAAAAACAGTCCGGCAGGTATAAGGGTGGACGACGTCCCATGCTGTTGGCTCTGAATCCGGAAGGCGCCTTTGTCTTGGGCGTTAACCTTTCCTTAAGCGAAATCAGCGTGGTGATCGTTAACTTTCAAGGTACTGTCGTTGCGTCAAGGATCCAGCCACTGGCGCCGACTCATCATAGTGTATCGGAAATTACGGACAGCGTGGTGAGTGCTGCCCAGGCCTGCATTTGGGAGGCCAATTTTGCCAGAGAACAGATCAGCGGCATAGGGATCGGGATCCCGGGATTGGTCAATCCCGATTCCGGCAATATCCGCTTCCTACCGAATTATGCCTGGGAGAATGTGAACCTGAAGGAAATGGTTCAAGATAGACTTAAGCATCCATGCTATGTTGATAACAGCTCCAATACCCTGGCCCTTGCGGAGCAATGGTTTGGTGAAGGCAAGGGGATTGACAATTTTCTTGTCGTTACAATCGAAAACGGCGTTGGTCTGGGCGCTGTTATCCATGGCCGAATTTACCGCGGTGAAGAAGGTGTCGCTGCAGAGTTCGGTCATATCACAATCGATCCGGAAGGTCCCGGATGCCGCTGCGGTAAAAAGGGATGTGTCGAAGCATTTGTCGGCAACATCGCCATTATGCGGGATGCCAAAGAGGCTGCGTTGAAAGGAAGATGGGGCTGTCCCAACCCGGATGAATTCACCTACAAGGAGGTGGTCAGGGCCGCGGAAAACGGTACCGAAGTACTGCTTCAGCTCTTCTCCCGTGCCGGCCGCGTTTTGGGGATCGGCGTTTCCCATTTGATTACGCTTTTTGACCCCAGAAAAATCATTATTACCGGACAGGGCGTACAGGCAGGTGAGCTGATTTTCAATGATATGTATGAGACGTTGGATCGATACGTTTCTCCGAAATTCGGTCGTCGGACCGTTGAAATAATTGTCAAGGAATGGACAGAGGAGGACTGGGCCAGGGGTGCCGGCGCGATGGTTTTGCAGGAATTATATAAATCGCCCGTCGGTCAGGTGGCGAGCAATCATTAGCCTTCACCCGCCACCACTTCGGAGGAATTGCAGATAGCCACATTCGTGTCCGGATCTTTACACTATAAAAGTCAGGAGGAGATAAAATGAAAACCTATTTTCCAGACGTCCTTTCACCCATCCCTTTTGAGGGGCGTGATTCAAAAAATCCTTTGGCTTTCAAATACTACGATGCCGAGAAGAAAGTGGCTGGAAAGACCATGGCGGGTCACCTGCGGTTCGCGGGGGCCTACTGGCACACCTTAAAAAGCACCGGACGCGATATATTCGGAGGAGATGTTTACAATCGGCCCTGGGACGCTGATGCGGACCCCATAAGCAAGGCAGAGGCCACCTTGCAGGCCGCCTTTGAATTCAGCCAGAAGTTAGGGCTGCGATACTATTGTTTTCATGACAGAGATCTGGCACCGGAGGGTGAGACTTTCGCAGAGTCCTGCCGCAACCTTGAAAAACTTGTGGATATGGCAGCGAAACTGCAAAAGCAGACTGGTATTCGTTTGTTATGGGGTACCGCCAACCTGTTCAGCCACCCGCGCTATACACACGGCGCGGCGACAAATCCCGATGCCCACGTGTTTGCCTATGCTGCGGCACAGGTGAAGCATGCTATCGCCGCGACCCATGAATTGGGCGGCGAGAACTATGTATTTTGGGGTGGTCGGGAAGGATATGACACCCTGCTGAACACCGATATGCGGCGGGAGCAGGAGCAATTGGCCTGTTTTTTCCATATGGCCGTGGATTTTGCCCGCCAAATAGGATTCACGGGGCAGTTTCTCATCGAACCCAAACCCATGGAGCCGACCAAACACCAATATGATTTTGATGCCGCCACCGTCCTGAATTTTCTGCGCCAATACGATCTGATTGATCATTTCAAACTCAATATCGAGGCCAACCACGCCACCCTGGCCGGCCACACCTTCGAACACGAACTCACTGTGGCGTCGAATGCCGGCAAACTGGGCAGTGTCGATATCAACCGGGGTGACAATTTGCTGGGATGGGACACGGACCAATTTCCCGTCGATATATACCAAACGACCTATGCCATGCTGGTAATCCTCGGCCAGGGCGGTCTAGGCAGCGGCGGGCTGAATTTCGATGCCAAACTGCGGCGCGGCTCCACTGATTTAGAGGATCTGTTTCATGCCCACATCGGCGGGATGGACGCGTTTGCCCGAGGACTTATTACGGCACAGAAGATCATCGACGACGGATTGCTGAAAGAGTTCGTCGAGCAGCGCTATGCCAGCTATAGCAGTGATAGGGGTAAGAGGATTTTGAGCGGTGAAGCCGATTTCGACGAACTCGAAGCCTGGATTTTGGAGAAGGGAGAGCCGCATTTGATCAGCGGACGTCAGGAATACCTGGAAAACCTGATCAATACCTACCTCTAATCTTATTTTGCGGAAGGGAAGCATATCATGCCCCAGGATCAGCAATTCATAGGCATCGACAGCGGCACCCAGGGCACGAAAATCGTCATCCTCAGCCGTGAGCAAAAGCGACTGAAGGCGCAGGCCTATGCGAGCCATGAGATCATCGAGACTTCTCTCGGCGGCCGCGAACAAGAACCCCTGTGGTGGACCTCCGCTTGCGAGCAGGCCATGCGCGAGCTCTTAAAGAACACGGATATCGACCGCGCGCAGATAAAAGGCATCGGGGTTTCCGGCCAGCAGCATGGTCTTGTACCCCTGGATGCCCGGGGAGAGGTAATTCGTCCCGCGAAACTCTGGTGTGATACGGAAACCGCTCTGCAGTGCCGCGTTTTAACAGAGCGTGTCGGCGGTGAGGAGGCGGTCTTGGCCGCTATCGGCAACCGCATCTCCGCCGGGTATACCGCCTCCAAGGTGTTGTGGCTCAAGGAGCAGGAGCCGCAAAATTATGAACGGTTGGATAAAATACTACTGCCCCATGACTATTTGAATTACTGGCTGACCGGCGAGTGCAAGATGGAGTATGGAGATGCTTCGGGGACCGCCTTTTTTGACATCCGCCGACGCACCTGGTCGGATACGCTGTTGAACGCCATCGACGACAGCGGCCGACTCCAGACCTGCCTGCCTGAAATGATAGCGCCCAATGAGCCATGTGGAGAATTGCGCCCCGAACTGTCCAGTGCCTGGGGATTGCCCCGGGATGTATTGGTAGCCGCCGGAGGCGGAGACAATATGATGGCCGCTATCGGCACCGGTAATGTTCGCCGGGGATTGGTAACGGCCAGCTTGGGGACATCCGGCACAATATACGCTTTCAGTGAAATACCCGTCGTTGATCCCCAGGGCGAGTTGGCCGCTTTTTGCTCCAGCAGCGGGGGGTGGCTGCCGCTGGTATGCACCATGAATGTCACCGTTGCCACAGAACAAATACGCGTCCTGCTGGGGCTCGACATCGAAGGCTTCAACCGATGTGTCGAAATGGCGCCCCCCGGTGCGAACGGCCTTATACTACTTCCCTTTTTTAATGGCGAACGAACACCTGACCTGCCCATGGCAAAGGCATCATTAACAGGCATGACACCTGTGAATTTTACTTCTGAAAATCTGTCCAGGGCCAGCATGGAAGGCGCCACGCTGGGACTGCGATATGGATTATCCGTATTGGAGCGCAACGGCATTCATGCCGAAGAAATCAGGCTCGTGGGCGGCGGCGCCAAGAGCCGTGTGTGGCGTCAGATGGTGGCGGACATATTCGCGGTCCCCGTCGTGTCGCCAATGGAGACAGAAGCGGGGGCTCTGGGGGCGGCGCTGCAGGCCATGTGGTGTTATCGCAGTCAAAAGGAAGGTAAGACCGGCATCGAAGAAATTTGTGATAACTATATAGACCTGGATCAAAATACTCGCACCTATCCCGATTCGCAAACATCAGCGGATTACAAGGCGCTGTATGGCTGTTATCTCAACACCGATAAGATACTGCGTCCTTTGAATCTGCCTATGATGCCTTTACAATGAAGCTCCCCACCGCCCCGATAAGCCGGATCTACGCTTCGCTCCGACAAGCGGTGGGGTATCAAGCGGAATTCCGCCATAGCAACCCGGCTTCGCTTTTGCAAGCTTCGCCGTGGTTCACCTCGCCATCATGTCGGGTCGAAGCCTTTGGCGAAGACTGATCATCCCTGCGGCCCCGCAGAAACCGGCGGGATTTCCGCTTTGCTACAACAAGCCGCAGGGTATTCTGGCGAAGGCGAATAATCCGAACTATGATCCATCTGAAGACCTTCAAATTCTTAAGGAGTTATGGCTTGAAAAGTTAAAACCTTTTGGTGATAAGGGATATAATGAGCCGCCTCAAAATGTCACTCAGTCGGATAGACGGGGGACTTAGTCCCCTAGCCCCAACAACACTCCCGTCAAATCGGGATCTTCAACATGCCGGTCACTGATCCCTCTACCGGGGTCGTATACCAGGACATTGGACACCGATCTCACTTCCTTTAATATGCTGCTTCGGCACTGCAAAATCGTGCCACATGTCAAAGCCACATTCTTATCCACATGTAAAAGCACTAGAAAATCTAATTGTTAATAGAGAGGATATCTGTATTTGCGGGATTATTTTGACCGAAGTGCTCAAAGGAATAAAAAAAGACAATGAATTTAGACGCACTCGGGATTTATTTAGTTCCTTAATTTTTTTGCCGATGCGGTACTCTTCTTTTTTACGATCAGCGGAGATCTATCGTAAACTTCGACGGAAAGGTATTACGATAAGAAAATCTTTGGATTGTATGATTGCCTCTATTGCTATTGAAAATGAAATCCCGCTTCTTCATAATGATAAAGATTTCTTACCAATTGAAAAAAGCTTCGGTTTAAAAAAATATAAATAGACGAAGATAATCGAGTAGCTTGTGATTCGGGGTCAGACCACGGCAAGTAACTCATCAGGCTACGCCTTCGGCTACGACCCGACAGGCCGATGCCATAAGAGAGAATTCTTGATCAAATTCTCAAAGGAGAGGTATCTGCGATGGCTGTACCGGGGCGGAAAGCGCTTAACCGGTCTACCCTGACGTGAATGAAGTAGTAGTCATTAGGCTTTTGGGAAGAATGGCAACATTGTCAAAATCCCCACATGTCAAGGGGCGGTCAGGGATGAATCGGAAATAGAGGTTCTGTTAGGCCCGGGTTTGGACTCGTTAGATTAAGGGAAACCCTGGCCGGGGAGTCTCCTTTACAACGCAGTGAGCAGTACCGCGATTTTTCAGAGGCATTATGAATTGGTGGCCCAGGACATAGCCCGTTCTTGATGTACGATCCGGTACGCGACATGCAAAAAGCGATTTATGAGGATGTCCGGGCCCAGTTCGGCAGCTTGAGGTTAGCACTCTTGTGGCTGCATTCGTTCGAGGAGCCCTTTCTTGACGCTGAGGAGATGGATGCTTTGGGAAGGAGGACGGACTTCATAGTAGAAGGCACCCGGTTCACGGGGGCGCTCTGCTGTCTTGTGTTGAAAAAAATTGAGTAGAATAAATATCTCCAGATCCTGCTCAAGCCGAGAAACCAAGATGTTCGCATCTCAAATCAAATTATTCGTTATAGAGCATCCATAAATATATCATTGATCATGGAGAACTGGAGATTGTTGAATTTAAAAATCTCCAATTCTCAGCAGTGACATATTGATTGACATAATAAATCTATAGGATTTCATGAATTCTCTCTCAGGTAGCCGCCGCATTTTTTTCAAGATGCGATTGATGAATATCTTAGAGAAATAGTCTATTTTCTTCCCTGACTATTCACCCACAATCAAGGAAAATGAGGATACCCTCCCCCACAGATCGGGGTTTTTTTCTTTGGAATTTTGTGATATGTTCTCATAAAAAACTGGCCTGTTTTATAGTGCTTATGTATAAGGATATTCTGTCGTATTTTGAGAGACATCTAAAGGAACAGGGCCTTCGCCATGGGATAACACTGGTACTACTAATGAATCATTCAGCGCGGATTCATATCTTCGTTCTGCTTATCGTTTTCCTCCAGCTTATCTACCTGCTCATACCCCCCCATTCCTGGAGCAGGGATGCCCTCAAAGTGGGCGTGCTTCGGTCCAATCCCCCTTTTTCTTTCATTGATAAGAATAACAATATTCTCAGGGGGTTTAGCGTGGACATAGCAAAACTGGTAGTAGGGACAATGGGATTCAACGCCGAGTTCTACGCCATGAACGGTTCGCGTTTGATGAAGGCCTTGAGCGATGGAAGGATCGATCTTATAAGCGGTATTATGATTAGCCCTGAAACTGCAAAAGATATCAATCTCATTGAAACGGGGATCCATGTCGAAAGAAAGTTCTTTGTGAGTCACGAATGCCTGACCATCACCTGCTATAAAGACCTCCCCGGACATACCCTGGCCTTAGAGCGGGGACGGGATGTTTCGAGATACCTACCTTCCTTAGGAAAGGTAAGTTTTCTGGAAACGGGCTCCCAGGAAGAAGCGCTCACTTTCCTGAACTCAGGCCAGGCCCAGGTATATATATCGGATTGCAGTGTTTCCTCATTGTATATCATCCAGAAAAAGGGCCTGCAGAATATCAAAGAAGTAGGAATTCCCATAGAAACGGTTCCATTGGCTCTGGCCGTAAAAAAGGGGAACACGGAACTCCTCACCTCCCTGAGTGTTGCCTTTGGAAAAATTCTGGAAAACAAGAGTTACGATACCTTGTACAAGAAATGGATAGGCCGGGATATCCGATTCAATAAGTGGAGCGAATATATCAGGTTTGTCCTGGCGGCCGTAGGGTTGACTCTCTTTGTTTTGCTTGGATTTATTTTCTGGAATCGCATGCTCAAGAGGAAGGTCCTTCATATAACCAGTGACCTCCAAAGATCGGAGCAAAAGTACAGGGACCTGATTGAATCATCTCCCGATATGATACATCTGATCTCGCCGGCCGGTGAGGTAAGACATGCAAACAAGATTGCCTTATTGCACCTGGGGTATAGCGAAAACGAAATAACCACCCTTAGGATGCATGACCTGGTGTTGTCCCACCAGAAAGAGGATATGACGGAGTTTATAGATAAGGTCTTTCAAGCGGGATATTCAAATAAGGAATTCACTTTCAAGGCCAAGGAAGGAGATAAGGTCCATGTTGAGATGGTGGCGACCCTCGTGAAGGGATCTAACCGTTCCGAGGACCTCGCTTGCTGCTTCTCAAGGGATCTGACCGAACGAAAGCGGATAGAGGAGGATCTTATTCATTCGGACCGGCTGGCGATCATGGGGCAGATGGCGGCAGGAATCGCCCATGAAATCAATAATCCCCTGGGTATTATTTTGACCAACGCGGAAGATTTGCTCCACCATGAGCTCAAAGAGGAAGACTCCCATGAAAGTCTCAAATCCATAGAGAGAAATGCGCTCAGGGCGGGAAAAATCATCGAGGATCTGCTTACCTTCACACGTCCCACCCCTCCGGAAGTCACACCCATCGACCTTATACAGCTTATAGACAGCAGCCTGCTTTTCTTGAAACAAAGGCTCAAACAGAAGAGAATAAAGATCGAAAGATTCTATCCGGATGATATGATCTTGTTCAACGGCGATGAGAATTCGATCCAGCAATTATTGATAAACCTGATTTTAAACGCCATTCAGGCGATCAAAATAGAAGGCCGGATAACGATCCGTGTCAATACCCATGGAAGGAAAGATAACAGGCATGTGATCCTCAAAGTTGAGGATAACGGGATAGGGATTCCCGAAAAGGATCTTCCGAAAGTCTTTGATCCTTTTTTCACCTCACGAAAAGAAAAAGGGTTCGGACTGGGTCTATTTACTTCGAGAATTATTGTGGAAAAACATCACGGCTCCCTCACTGCGCAATCCAGTCCGGGAGAAGGGACTATAATGACTATAGAATTGCCCATAGGATAGAAGGAGAATGCTCCGTGAATGAAAGAATACTTATCGTCGATGACGAGCTTGAAATGCTGCAAGTTTTGAGCCGTCTTTTCTCGAGAAAAGGATACGAAGTCCATATTGCGGAAACCGGCGAGGAAGGGTGGAAGGCCATAGAGGAGACCATGTTCGATCTTGTAATATCCGATATGGCCATGGAAGATTTGGATGGCCTCGAACTCCTGGACCGGGTTCGCTCAACGGATGCGACGATCCCATTCATTATCATTACCGGAGTAGGCACCATCGAAAGTGCTGTCCAGGCCATCAAGATGGGTGCATTTCACTACATCACCAAACCTTTTAAGAACAGGGACATCGAGATCCTCGCCCAAAGGGCCCTGGAATACGGCAAGTTGCACCGAAAGCTCGATAATCTGCGTCTGCATGATGAAGATGGAAGTCTGCCTCAGATGCTCATTGGAGCGAGCAAGAGCATGCATGACCTTATGCATTGCGTAGAAAAGGTCTCCGATTCCCTGGCACCCGTCCTGATTCAGGGTGAGACCGGAACGGGTAAGTCTCTCCTGGCTGAAAAAATTCACGAGAATAGTTCTCGAAGAGAAAAGCCATTTCTTACGATTGACTGTGGCGCGCTCACCGAAACCCTGCTCGAGAGCGAGTTGTTCGGTCATGTGAGAGGGGCTTTTACCGGGGCCTTACGCGCCAAAAGAGGTCTTCTTGAAGAGACGCAAGGGGGAACTATCTTTCTTGATGAGATCTGTGAAATAACCCCTCCGACCCAGGTAAAGCTTCTCAGGGCCATTCAAGAAGGCGAGATAAAGCCTGTGGGCGGCAACAATACAGTCCGGATTGATGTTCGATTCATCTCGGCCACAAGCCGTAACCTGGAAATGGAGGTTCAAATAGGTAACTTCCGTGAAGAACTCTACTACCGCCTCGCGGTTGTACCTCTTCACTTACCCCCACTGCGCGAACGGCGGGAAGACATACCCCTCCTTATCGATTTTTTTTTGAAAAAGTTTTGCAAGAGGTACAAAAAAAGGATTAGCCTCATCAAACCGGAGGTGTTGGAGATGTTTCTCCAATCTCTCTGGAAAGGCAACATCCGTGAATTGGCAAATATCCTGGAAAGGGGTGTGCTCCTTGCGGAAAACGAGGTCATTTCGATGGATTGTATCATGAGCACATATCCTCACGAGCGCCTCACCAAGAAACCGGGGCAGGAAAGTCCGGCATTACCCCTGAGACAGGTGGTTGAAGAAGCAGAGAAGAAGGCAATCATCCAGGCCCTTAAAAATGCCAACAACAACCGAAGTCAGACAGCCCGCCTCCTCGGGATCAGCCGGAGGGCACTCTACGATAAAATCGCAGCCTACAATCTGATGAAGGTTTGACGGCGTGGGCGTTTGGATTCCCCCGGTGTGCAACCCTCATTACAATTGTAAAATATTCTTCCCAAAGGTTTAAGGTGTAAAATATTTCGATTGTTTCGCTCTAAAAAAATAATTAATTATTCCATATAGTTATTTGAATGTTATGGCGTCCTGCTCCTGGCATGTTTTTCGCATTCTGGATTGGTCATATGAGACAAAAGTTAGGGAATTAGGGCCAATACCGCGAAGAGAGGGCTTTAACAGAGTGAAAAAAAACCTGACACTAATGCTTTGAAAATATTGAGTGAAAAAGGTAGATATTGTGATTTTTTATCGCTTTTTCAGTCAGTTGATTAGGCGGTCCGACGATCCGGGTACTGGCACAAAGGTTGCTGTTTGATAAGGGAGGGGTGGGAATATGGAGGTCCAGCGTAGATCTGGGGTCAATGAAACGCTAACTATAACTTCCCGGAGGTAATGAAAAATGAGAATGAAAAAAACGACAGTGGTCTTCGCAATCCTGGCGATGATAATGGGCTTTGCATTCGCCCGGGCGGCGACGGGAGCGGATCTCATCATCGTGGCCAGTAAGGCAACCCAGGAAGCTTCACAAAACTGGGTTGGATTTTTAAAGACAAGTGAGGTTCCCTTTAAGCTTGTTACGCCGCAGGAATTTGCAAATTATAAACAGCAGAAATACCTTTTTTTCCTGGGCGGCGTAGATGAAACGGAGGGCATCGCTGGTCCTGTGAAAGAGGCCCTCACCAAGGACGAGTTTCAGTGGGTCAGCCAGCCGGGCAATGGTAAATTGTATGTTAAATCCGATATATGGGCACCCGGGCAACGTATCGTTATTGTTGCAGGATCAGATTTAAAAGCTTCGGAAGAGGCCAGGAAAACCACGAGGGAGCAGTGGTTTGCAATACTCACCGATTGGTTTGACCTCGAACAAGGGCCTGGTGGACTCCATACCTATTAGAAACCTTTTTTTTGCCGCCGGTTCTTTTATGATAACGCCTATTTTTTGACCCGATGGTCGTGTGAAGAAATAATAGAACCGAAGCGATTTAAGGAGGTTGATTATGAAAAAGTTAATCTTTCAAATGATATTGTATGCATCCTTGTTTATTCCTGGAGGGCTCTTTGCCTTTCCGACGGTTTTTCCGCACGGCACCACGATCTATAAGCCTGAAAAGTGTTACAGCGGTTTTACCATCCTGACGACCGAGGGCTATCAGACTATCCTCATCGACATGAACGGCAATGTGGTCCACCATTGGGCAAATTTGTGCGATGAGGAACACCCCGCCAAACTCCTTCCGGGCGGATATGCCATGGGCGCCACGGGGGGGAGGGGGCGGTTATTCGGCAATGAGGACTCCAATGATCTTTCAGTGGTGGATTGGAATGGAAATATCGTCTGGACCTATAAAAAGGCCGGTGTTCATCATGACTTCGAGAGGGAGGGCAACCCTGTGGGATACTATGTCCCCGGTATGGATTCATACGTTGACAAGGGTAAGACCCTGATCCTTTCTCACAAAATCGTAAAAAATAAAAAAATCAGTGATAAACCCCTTTATGACGATTTCATTTTTGAGGTGGACTACAGCGGGAAGATCCTTTTTGAATGGCTGGCCAGCGAATACATTGATGAAATGGGATTTGATCGACTAGCCAGGATCGTCATGTACCGGTATCCAAACTATACCATGACACGGACACCCGGCGTTGTTGGGGGAGACTGGATCCATGTAAACACGGCTTCCTGGCTTGGCCCTAATAAATGGTATGATCAGGGGGACGATCGTTTCCATCCCGACAACATCATCTATGACGGCCGTCAAACCAATACCACCGGCATTATCGACAGGAAGACCGGTAAGCTCGTCTGGCACATGGGTCCTGATTTTCTTCAGAGCCGTGAATTGATGAAGCTGGGTGTCACCGTCGGCCTCCACCATGCGCATATGATTCCCAAGGGTCTGCCCGGAGATGGAAATATCATCCTTTTCGACAATGGGGGTTATGCGGGATTCGGTGAACCCAATCAGGCCTCCCCTTACGGCATGAATAACGTCAGGAGGGACTATTCGAGGGTGATAGAATTCAACCCCGTAACCCTTGAGATGGTATGGGAGTACGACGCCCATAAAGCCGGGTATAGGGACATGTACAAGTTCTATAGCGACTACGTCAGCTCTGCCCAGCGCCTGCCGAACGGAAATACCCTGATTGTAGAAGGCGCCTTGGGACGGATTTTTGAGGTAACTCCCCAATACGAGACGGTCTGGGAGTACGTCAGCCCCTATTACAACGAGAAGGAACACTTTAACCTGGTCTATCGTGCCTACAGGGTGCCCTATGATTATGTTCCCCAGTTGCAGAAGCCTGTGGAAAAGGCTGTGATTCCGCCTGAAAATTCTACCCTGAGACTGAAAGATCTGACCACGGCACCACCTGCTACACCTTTAGGGAAGTGAACAAATGGACGGCGAAGGGCAATGACCATCAAAGGCAAAATGGATGAAAATCATTGCAGAATTTCCGAGACGTATCATTACATTATCTTAAAACGGGTTTGTTTTTATGGGGGTAAAAGAAATGGCATACAGAAAGTTTTTTTATGTATTTTTAACTGTAATCATTTTCGGCCTGGTTTTGGCTTTCGCCGGGACTGCCGGTGCGCAGCATGAAGGCGGGCTTGGCGTCAAAAAAATTCCCTTGAATATCGCAACTGTCGATCAGCTGATGAAGATTGACGGCATGACAGAAGAACTTGCAAAGGCGATCGTGGAATACCGGGAAAAATCGGGCTTTTTTAAAAAGCCTGAAGACCTTCTCAAAGTCCCGGGCGTGACAAAGGAAATTTATGAAAAACTCAAACCTCAGCAAGGTGTCGAAGGGGATATCTTTTGTGTCCCCAAGGAAGGCACGGAAGACGAGGAAGAGGAAGAACCTTTGTTGAGTCCTTCCAAGTGTTAGGGGATCCAAGGGCATTTCGCAGGCGAAAGCTTTTTCCCTCTTAAATTTCGACTGTTTCCCCTTCCCCGGATTCCTTGGGAGGCGCAGTGTGTCACCGCGGGCAGAACAGGCGACCTCGGGATGACAAACCCCTTTAAGGAGCCAAGAATGTCGGAAAAAATTCATGGAAATAACGAGACGAACCTATTTCTCATTATCGGTCTCGTGATAGTGTTCGTTTTGTACGGCCCCTCTTTTTCATCCGGAGAAGAAAATCCAAGAGGCTTGGATCCATCACGGGAAGCCACCTATATCCCGGAATTAGGCGGGATCTTGAACAAGACCTATCACAATCAATATGGACAACAAAGAGACCTTGCCGAATGTCTCGTACTACGAGGGAGCAAAATAAAGGATGGGAAAGCTTACGTAGATGCCGGCGGGCTCTATTATGCCTCCGATACTTCCTATGATGCAAGGCCCTTTATGCGTGATCCCTTTCTCATTCTGGGAGAGCATGCTTATCTCCTCCGCCTCACGCCTGAGAAGGTTGTAAAAAAAAATATCCGGATCAAAAAAGGCGAAAAGGCCCTGGTGGATCCTTCCGGATACCGGATCTGGTACGATTTCGCAACGGATCATTATGAAAAACCCTATGGTGAATTCGCTTTCATAGCGCCCTCAGGCGGATGGCCCATGGAATGGTCCGTGTCCACTTCCTTCCCTTCACCAACAGAGGTAAGGAATCTGAATCTCAAGGGAGGGATCCACCCACAGCTAAAACCCTACTTCAACAGCAATGCCCATATTTACGGCGCCACGAAGATCATCGCAGAAAAAGTGACTTCGGAGGAGGCGGTATTTTCAACCGTGGAGTACCCGGCCATCAAAGAGGCCGTCTTTTCCATGGACAGGCCCTGGGTGGTGGACATCCTCCAGGAGAGTTTCCGCTGGTATGGAAACAAGAGGATCTATGCCTTCAGAAAAGAAAAAGGCATCCTAGTGGAAGTCCGCGACTGGAAGGGAAAAAAGGTGCTGGCCTCCAAACTCATGAAACCCCCTACACAGCAGGAATACAAAGTGGCCCACCAGGATGAGATGTGTCTGACGCGGCTCGACCTGGATCTGCACATCGAATTGATCGTGGACCCCTCCTGGTACAAGGGTTCCGACTATGCACCCTGGGTCAATGAAGTCCCCTATGGGTGGAAGGAAGGGACCGTTGCCTTCGCCATCTATGATGACCTTATAAAGGTGGAAGACGGGAAACCCTGGCCGCATGACAATAGGTACATTGTACGCCTGGAACCGAACCTGGAGACCGGAATGCTCAAGAGATTGGTCCTGGAAAACCGGGACCCTTTTATCCTGAGCAATGAAAACCAGAGCTATGACGGTCCCATAAAGATTTCCGAAGTCTGGGACCGAAAATACTTCACCGTGGTCGCGAAGGATTTCGAGAAAGATGTCGCGCACACCTCCTACGTACGGGACTCTTTTTTCCGGCGAACCGATAACCTCGTCCTCTGGAAATCGGGCCGGGAAAACATCGATTTTTTTATCGGGATGAGCCCTCTGGTCGTTTCGGTGATGGAAGACACTTTTCTCATGCGTCTGGCCGATCCATCCTATGGCGTTCCGGTGGTAAAGTCCAGATTCACCTCCTACCCGAGGGTCGTCCCCAACGCCAAATGGTTCGCCCCGGACCAGACCGCCGCCTTTGTCCCCAAAATGAAAGGTTTCGTACGTAAGTATGTAAGAAACAGGAAAGATCACCGGCTTGTTGCCTCGGAAACCCTTGTGATCAGACAAAGCTATGTGGACTACAGAAAAGGAAAGATCATCATTCCTCCTGGAGGGCTTTACTACAGTACCCGAAACAGCAGGAACATCCGTCCGGGCGAACCCCTTGTCGTCCTCGGGAAAGACGCCTACCTGTTGAGGTTCAAGAGTTATCTGGTGGTTAAGAGAAACTTCCGGCTCGATCTCTGGAAGGAATATCCCATGGGGGACGGGAATCCCCTTTTCTGGCAGGACGAACCCCTCGGCGATGGGAGTAAGGCCATTCGATACATGGGATCCTCGATTCTTTGGGGAAGGCCTGTTGGCCTGGTTCGAATAACCAAATACTCCGGGAATAACTGGGGCGCAAACCTTCTGGTTGCGGACGGATTTCACGGATACGGCGATATGGCCGAGGTGGACGCTCAGAAGGCCGGTGTTTCCCCTCAGGACTTTAACCTGTTCATACCAAATGAATTCGGCGATGGAGCGACCTATCTGATTCCGAAATTTATAGCACCTGATTTTGTTGAGGTTGAAGAAATGGGCACACCCGGTATGGATTCCTTTACGATTACCTATGAAGAGCCAAAAAGGGTCGTCCTTGAACCGGGGCAGGAGACCCCTGTGGGGAAATACCGGCTGCAGGTTAAGGAAGTAAACAAAGAGACCAAGAGGGTGACCCTCGTCCTCTTGAACGCCTCGGGCGAGACCGTGGCCGAAAAGGCCCTCGGACCGATTGACGAAGACCTCTATGGGACAATGCCCCAGTATGCCCCTTCCCAGGAAAAGGTCATCATGACCTACGAAGATATTCAGGTGGATCTGGAACTTCCCTTTGATTTTGAGAAAAAGAAGGTCGCCCTCTGGATGGCGACGGGTGCAAGGACATTCGATCGGGATACCCCCTGGCCCGATGACACACGCTTTTTGATCAGGCCGGATGTCTGCGGCCACTGCTACCAGCTCAATGAGATTATCCTCGACAACAAGGATCCCATCATTCTGGACGGGAGGAACAACACCTTCACGGGGCTGGACGGGTATTTCAAGATTGTCATAGATGATTTTGACGGGGAAGCGATCAATGCCTGGCATATCGAAGATCAATACGGGAAGACAACGCCGAACCTGGCGGAATATCCAAGGGATAATCTCGACGTGATGGTCGGTGTCAACGGGACCACGGAGAGCTTCTTGCGAAAAACACTGCTTGAAAGACTTGCTTACAGGGAAATTTGGAGACTGAAATAAAGCAGTATCGTTCACTTGAGAAAAAAGAGGGAGAGAGTAAATGACTACCGATGCAATTGCAGTGTCAAAGGGACTAAGCTTTAAAAAATCTTCCATGTGGAGTACCCTGCCCGGTTTTCATGAAAGCTACCCCGGGCTTTTGGCCCTCATTATCATAGCCGTTTTCTGCGGACTTCCAGGACTTTCATGGCCCATAACCATCCAGCATTTTTTGGAATATATTGATGAAGTTCTTCCTCCCATTTATGGAAAAGGGCTTTTTACCGACCTGCTGCATTTTAATTATGTGGTGATCAGCCTGGCTGCGGGAATTCTGATCAGAAACGTCGCCGGTGTGCCGAAAAGTTGGGAAAAGGGCCTAAGCTACTATTCAGTCTTTCTGCATGCAGCCATTATTATGCTGGGTTCCCAGTACCTATTGAGAGACATGGTTAAGCTGGGCAGTCTCACTGTCATCATCATGGTCGTCTTTGTCTTCGGATCCTGTTCCCTCTTAATATGGCTGGGAAGACTTTTCAGACTGGAAGATTCTCTCTGTGGGATCCTGGCGGCAGGTTTCGGGATGTGCGGCGTAACAGCTGCTGTAGCCACCGCCCCCATGGTGCGTGCCAGAAGCGAACAGATCACCTATGCCATCGCCGCTTCCGTCTCATTTGGTATCTTCTGTCTGGTCGGCCTGCCAGCCCTCGGACGGCTTTTGGAGATCACACAGAACTCCTTCGGCGTGGTCAGTGCAACAGGGGTTCCCAATTCCGCACAGGTCATTGCCACGGGGTTTATGTACGGGTTTGAAGCGGGGAAGGTCGCGGGCTTCGTGAACATCGGGCGGATAGTCCTCATACCGGCGGGGGCATTGTTCATCTATTTCTTTACGATGACGCGTGATGTCCTGGCCTCGGAAAAGATCAGCATATTGCAAACGGTGAAGGAAAAATTCCCCATTTATGTTTTAGGGTTCATCATTGTTTGGGGAGCGAACTGCCTTCACCTTTTCCCGAAACCGGCGGTATTCGCCATGGAAAAAGTGATGATCTGGTTTTTCAGCCTCTCCTTTGTGGGCCTTGGGCTCCAGACCAAACTATCGGATGTCAGGAAGGCCGGAATTAAGGGCGCCATTGTAGGCTATATGGCAGGCGCCATCAAACTGATATTTGCTCTCATCGTCATCGTTTTCCTGATGAGACAGGGTTTCTTGAGATGAGGAAGGAATAAAATATGGCGCAAGATTCAAAAGATAAACTTGAAGAAGAGAGAGGAAAAATAAAGGCGCAAACAGAAGCTCAAATGATGCGATCGCGAGTCAATGACTACGTGGCCATCATTTTGGCCCTCGGCACGGTCTTTCTCCTCTGGATTCTACAGTTGATGGGGTTTTATTGATTATGGCCGAAAAAGTCCTTCTGCTTTTGGGCATCGCAGACGCGGAAGAAGCCGGCATATACATCAAAAAGGAATCCCATCGCCGTGACGTTAGGGTAAAGGGCGAGGGCAGACAGCATGAGGAAAATGCGGTCGAGGAGGCCTTCAACTATGCTCGATCGAAGTCAAAATCCGTTGTCGCCGTTCAGGTCCTTTACTCCGACCTGTACCATTATGGACATACTGACCTCCTTCTCCCGGGACCCGGGAAAAAACGTTTCCTACTCTACGTCAGGGATGAGGTGCTGAAACAGGCCATGGGAAGGGAAAAGGCCCTCCGGGAAAGGGCGCGGAGGCAAGGCATAGCCCTTGAGGTAAGATCGGTTGAATCGCAGGATCCCGCTTCAACCGCCGTTGAAGAGGCGAAAAAGGGCTACGATGCGATCTTTTTGCCGAAGGAGAGGAAAAGACGATTCCCCCTCTTGAAAAGGAACGTTGAGCAACAATTGCGGAAGCAGGTACTGACCCCCATCATAAGCTGCTGATGAAAAGAAGGGTAGTCCCTTTTGCCCAGGGCGGGTCACCGCACCCGCTCAATCGGGTTGATGCGTTTCTCGACCCTGCGGTGCTCGTTGATTGGAAGAAAAATGCCGAAAATCAGTCGTCGTGATTTTATGAAGATGGGTGCCCTGGCCGTGGGCGGAGGGCTGCTATCACCCGCTTTGGGCAAGGAAAAACTGATATTCGGCGCCCCCCTGCCCTCGAAATATGTGGATCGGGAAGTGGACAGTTGCTGTCAATTCTGTCAAGTGCGCTGTACGACGAAGGTCCAGATCAAAAGTGACCGGGTTGTGAACGTCTACGGAAATCCGGAAAATTTCTGGACCGGGGGCGCCATGTGTGCCAAGGGAAAGTCCATGGTGGAATTGACCTATAGCCCCTATCGCATTCTGCATCCCCTCCTGCGTGAAGGCGGTGGCTGGAAGCGAATATCCTATCCGCAAGCCCTTAATATGGTGGCCGAGCGAATCCTCAAGGTTAAAAAAGATTTCCCCGATGACTATGCCCACAGGGTCGCGTTATTTGAACCCCTGTGGGAGTCCAGGGAAAGTGAACTGGCAGCAGAGGCGGCTTTTCGGCTGGCAGGGTTTCCCGATCTTTGTTCCCCGGGTGACGGCTGCATCGGAAATTCCGCCACTGCGCTTAGTATTTGCCTGGGCAGCCCGATCTCCCCGACCACTTTAGATGAAGTTCTTAATGCCGAAAAGGTTGTCCTGTTCGGGGCGAACATCGCCGAAATGTATCCGGTCTATGTTCGCTGGCTCCATCAGGCACGTGAAAAGGGGGTGGAATTGATCTATCTCGATCCTCGCATTACCCCGACGGCCAACTTTTGTAACAAACAGTATCAACCAAGACCCGGAACCGATGGCGCCCTGGTTCTTGGAATCATTCGGTTCCTAATAAAGGAAGACCTCTATAACCACGACTATGTCACCTTACACGTAAACGGCTTTGATGATCTGGCAAAGGCGGCCGACCCCTACACCCCTGAAAGGACGGCCGAAATCACGGGCCTGCCCGTGAAGGAGGTGGTGTTATTGGCCGGGGACCTTGGCAGGAGCACAAAGACCCTCCTCTGGATGGGAGGCTCTATCTCCCGTTATACCAATGCTATTCAGACGGTTCGCGCCATGATTGCATTGCAGGCAATCACGGGAAACCTTTCCGGCCCGGGCAAAGGGATCATGAACGTCCAGGGGGGCAAGCCCGGGGGGGGTGAAAAATTCGAAGAGACCTACCGGTATCCCAAGCTTTCCTATAGCCTGAATTTCAGAAAGGTGCTCTACAACATGAAACGCGGCATGCTCGACGTGCTTCTTCTGAACTCCAGTTACCGTCGCTACCCGGATGCAAACAGGGTCAAAGAGGCTATTTCAAACGTCGGTTTCGTTGTATACCGCGGGTTTTTCATGGACGAGGAGGCGAAACTGGCCCACCTGATCATTCCAGGGACCATGGTCTTCGAGAGTGAAGGATCTCAATACGGGGCTCAGCGCCAAGTAGTATGGCGCAACAGGGCCATTCCGAGACCCGGGGAGACGGTTGAAGACTGGCGCTTCTATTCCGACCTGGGCAAAAAGATATGCGGCGGGGCGTACCCCCCCGTGAACAGCGCCGAAGAAATCTATGAACTGTTCAGAAAATATGCACATACCTGGAATGGACTCACCCTGGAACGCTTGAAAAAGACCCCGACAGGGCTCACCTGGCCCTGGCCGTCGACGGATAGACCGGAAGCGAGAGGGACCCTTTACCCCGGTGACCGCTTCCTGACCCAGGATGGGAAGGTCGAGCTTCGCTCGCCGGTCCTTGGGCTTATCCGGTGGACTCAGCCGAAGGGGAGCCCCGAAGGTAACGGCAAAGGAAAGGAGGGATTTCCCCTGATATTTACGCAGGGTAAAGTGGCTTGGCACTGGCAGCATACCTACACCAACTGGTCCTCTTTTATGGGGCAGTTCTCCAAAGGAAATTATGTCCAGGTCCATCCGGAAACCATTCAGGATCTTCAGATCAAGGACGGCGACTGGGTCTACCTGGAGACGCAGGTAAACAAAATCAAGGCCAGGGTACAAATATCGGAAGCCATTTTACCCGGTGTCATCTGGACGCCATCGCATCCCGAACCCGATAGCCCCATTCAGGGGAATGCTGGTCAGTCCATCAACACCATCATCCCCAATTATTGGGATAAGGTCTCGGCCCAGTTCAACGGGTTTGGATGCAGGCTGACCAAAGCGAATATATAACTCGTATGCCATTAAAAAAGACATGATTGTCGTTTCAGAAATCATAGGCGTTCAATGAAGGAGGTTTATCTATAATGAAAAAACAATATACTTTGACGATCTTGAGTTTCAGAACATTAACCTGTTTCTTCCTTTTTATTTTTTCCCTGCTCGCCCTCGGGCCAGCCGGCCTTGCGCAGGAGCAAAAACTCAAAGGCAAGACGGTCAATATTAACACGGCCACGCTGGAGCAACTGGAGAAGGTCCCCCTCATGACCAAGGAACTGGCTGAGGGCATCATCAACTATCGCGAAGAAAATGGTGATTTTCAAGTTTTGGAAGAGCTGCTTCAGGTCCCGGGATTTACACGTGAATTGCTCAGAAAGATGAAGCCCTTCCTGCTGCTGGAAGGCTTGGGCGGCGAGGAATGTACCTGCTGATACCTTTTACCTGGAATAATCAGGAAGTAAGGGAATCGGGATATGCGACCGAAATATGGGATGGTAATCGATGCCTCAATCTGCATTAACTGTAGGGCATGTATCGTTGCCTGCCAGTTAGAGAATGGAGTTCCACCAGATTTCACACGGGCCTGGATTAAAGAGACTTCTTTAAATAATGGGACGAAAGTGAATTTTCAACCGGGTAATTGCATGCAGTGCGACATGCCGACCTGTGTGGATGCCTGCCCGGTCAATGCCACCTATAAGGGTAAAGACGGGAGAGTAATCATCGATCCTTTACTCTGCATCGGTTGTGGGCTCTGTATTCCCGCTTGCCCCTATGGCGCACGGTTTCTCCACCCATATAGGGATATCGCAGATAAATGCGACTTTTGTGGCCACCGATTGAAACGAGGTTTGGAGCCGGCCTGCGTGGTGACCTGCCCTACTGGTGTGCGCCTATTCGGAGATTTCAACGATCCTTCGAGCAAAGTCAGCCGGCTTGTGAAGCAAGGAGGCCTCGTTCGAGTGGTCAATACCAAAGTCGATACGAAACCAAACATCTACTATTTCAAAAACACGGCCCCGCTTGACTGGCCGGAGGATCCGGAACTTCCAGATCCGGACGAACTGGAGGAGATCCGTAAGATGAATATTGATGAAAGAGGATGAATATATTCTATCCTGGCCGGTCAACCATGTAAAGGTGAGAGTCCATCTGGGCAATCTCTTGTCTGATCGGGGCTCGCGTATTGGAAGTCTCAATTATTTCTCAGGTGGGAAGGAGGTGAAAAAAGGATTTACCATAGGGAATTGTTGTTAATCCAATTCTTCAACACTGTTTAATAAAGGAGGATAAGATGAAAAAAACATTGAGTCTGCTATTCGTTGTTTTCTTTGTGACGGTATGCTTTGGCTCCGCGCTTGCCTATGAAGCCATAGTCGGTCCAACAGGGGTCCTCAAATACGACAGGGAGAAATCCTATGGCGGTTATACCCTGTTTGCTCCCATGATCGGTTGTAAAACAACATACCTCATCGACATGGAGGGAGACCTGATCCACAAATGGGAATCAGAATATCCCCCGGGATTCTATGCTATGCTGCTACCCAATGGCAATCTGCTCCGAGGTGGCAACATGGCGCAAAAGGGAGACAATAAATGTAACATCGGTGGCGCGGCCGGCACCGTGCAGGAGATCGATTGGGACGGCAATGTGGTTTGGGAGTATAAAATGAACACCCCAACGGAGGTCCAGCACCATTGCTTCGATAGAATGCCCAATGGCAATACCCTGATACTTGGCTGGGAGAAAAAGACACGGGATGAATGGATTGCCAAGGGACGCAACCCAGAATCTATCCCCACATCATGTTTCTACCATGGATTTCGCTTCATGGACCTTTGGGTGGATTTTGTCCGCGAGGTCGATAAAAATGGTATGACGGTCTGGGAGTGGCATGTATGGGATCATATCGGGCCGGGCCCCCATCAATTCAACGTCAATTACCAACTCCCTAAGGGTGTCGGAGATTATGAGTGGAATTACGATTGGACCCACTTCAATACATGCGAGTACATTCCGGAGAATGACTGGCTCCTCCTGAACTCACGTAATTTCAGTGAGTTTTATATTATCGATCACAAGACCGGCCAAATGCTCTATCGATGGGGCAATCCCAGCACCTATGGTCAGGGAAGGAGGCCCTCCTGGTTAGATAATGGCGACCAGAAGGTCTTCGGGAACCATAATGCCACATGGTTGGGGAAAAATCGCGTACAGTTGTTCGATAACGGCTCCGAACGCGCGGAGGGCAACCGCTCGGCGGTAATGGAAATCGACATTACAACAAATAAAATCGTCTGGGAGTACGAGACCAAGACATCCAACAGCTTTTTTTCCTACCGCCAGGGGGCCGCGCAAAGACTGCCTAATGGAAATGTACACGTAACATCCACCCATGGCGGACATCTGTTCGAGGTGACCCAGAAAGGGGAGGTAGTGTGGGATTTCGTAAGTCCAGTACGCCTGGGCAAAATGCATTGCTTCTTTGAAGATGGCGACTCGCCCAACGGCATGTTCAATATGATCCATAGATCCTATCGCTATGGCGCAGATTATTCAGGCCTGAAGGGCAAGGATTTGAGCAAGAAGGGGCCATTAACCGAGTGTCCCAAGTTTTTTGAAACCTATAAAACAGATGTAATAGAGAAAAAGAAATAATCCCATATGAAGGCCCTGAGCATGCATGGCATGGTCAGGGCCTTCATTCGTCAGGGCCTTCATTCCCACGCCCGGCCTGGATATCTACGATTTCCTTTTAATCCGAGCTTTTGGGATCAAGCGTAAAGGTCATACCGTCTTCTCCCATCACGACCTCTCCGTCGTATACATCACCGACTCCTTTCATGAACATTCTTTTAAGGATAAAGTTGGTAACCGGCGGGACAATGTGGGCCAGCACAAGCGTCTTGGCACCGGCTTCCTTTGCCACTTCCGCGGCTTGAACAGGATCCATCAGATACTCCATGATGTCTTTGGTTATTTTGGCGAGCCGCGGCCTGTTATTCTCCATTGCGGTCTTTGAGATGGTTTCCACGAGATTGAATGAAAGGGCGTTACTGATCAGGATATCGGCATTTTTGGATTGTTTTATCAAGTTGGGGGTTTTCTTCGTATCCCCTGAAATGACAACCCTGTTACCTTTATATTCAAAACGATATCCAAAGGCCGGCTCTACCGGATAATGATCGACCATGAATGCAAATACCTTCAAGCCGTTTCTCTCGAAAACCAGTTCCGCACCGTCAGGATTTTCTATTATAACGGTCCTGCTGACAGGTACGGCGGCCGCCGGTTTGAGAACGGATTCACCGTGATGAGCGATTCTGTATTTTGTATCCAGGGCATAGGCCATGGTAAAGCCACTTACCACCTGTTCCACACCCTCCGGACCGTAGATCTCAAGGCTCTTCTCTCTTCCCGCGACCCATGATCCGAAATTCGCCTCTCCAAGATCACCGATATGATCAGAATGAAAATGCGTCAGCAAGATCGTACTCAAATTGCCCAAAGGCAGATTTAACAAATCCGCGTTCCTCCAGGTGCCCGGGCCGACGTCGACCAACAGAAAGGTGCCCCCGGCGATAATCGCTGTGCTGGTGGCGACCCTTTCCGAATTGTTGATAGGCCCCCCAGAACCAACCAGAAATACATGCATTTTATCATCCTTGAGGATCTCCAGTTTCTGCCGGTTCAGCCCTTTTATTATACGATTTTCAACGATTTTCTGGCAGGATAACAGGGTAGAAGTCATCACAACCAGGACGATATAAATCATAACCCTTTTCATTGAATACCTCCATTATGGATGGCATGAAAAATACGCCTTTTTCCATAAGCCGCAGGTCTATAATAAAATGGACTTAAAAACCAGCTAAACGTTTTAATATCCCAATATCTTTTGGATGATATGTCACGGAAATTTAAACATCCTATAGAAGTGGCACCCATCGACACTATAACGAGGAAGGCATTCAGACTATTACGGCATATCAAGTCGGTGACCTTCACGATGGTAAATGAGGGTTATCTTACTGCCAGGATCACAGACATAATGATCGAGGAAGAAGACGGCTTTTATTTTCTATTCGCCAGAGGAAATCCTTTTTTTAAACAGCTAAATGAGAATCTGAGAATTGCAATCTGCACCCCATGTTGAATGACCTCTATCCCGGTGAAAAGCGTAATATCCTTGAAGCGTTTCAATTTAGATATTTCTACACAAAGAAAAAGGGGTCTTAGATATGCTAAAACCCCTTGATTTCTATGGTTTTTAATATTATAAAACTACGCGTGCGAGAGTGGCGGAACTGGTAGACGCGCTGGATTTAGGATCCAGTGCCGCAAGGTGTGGGGGTTCGAGTCCCCCCTCTCGCACCAGAAAAATCTACTTTTCCTCCTCTGCCACGCATTTCAGTGCAAAACATTTGTCAACAATATGATCCTTCTCATCCATCATCTGGACAAGAAATTCATGTACCTTCTGCTCTTCCCTCAAAAATCCTTCCATTTCCCTAATATTTCTTTCCCTCACGCTGTTTATGACGGACATTAGCTTCATGGCCGCGTCCCTGAAAGAATTATATGTTCTTAAGAATTCTTGGGTCGCCAAGTCGAGTTCATCATCAATTTTTTTTCTGTTCATTATTCCACCTCATAAACAGCAGTTAATCGCTTCCAATTCGACCCCATGGACATATTTACAGACGTTATGATAGATAAGATTATATTGTATGTCAACAAGAAAATAACACAATATATTGTATTTATTCCCTTTTGTTTGCTGTTTTTTAATATGGTCAGTAATTTTTTTTCGTTTATAATCGGCGTCAATTCATTTTCAAATTCAGGATGAAATTGAGATGAATAAGGCTATTGTTGCGGTGGCCCTGCTGGTCAGGAGCTTCAGCCATATTTCCGGAAGGCTCCGCTACAAATTCTAATGACCACATTTTGACAAAGGAACTTAGGTGGGATATCATTGTATAGCTTTCGACATCCAGCTAATTAAAGATTATGATATAAATATATGTAACCGCTTAACGACAAAAAAGATGAGGAATAAATTATATGCTTGAACCGGGAACCAGGATTGAGATGACAAAGGGATACAAAGAAGTCAAGGGAGTTATCAATGAGCTCACTGACTCCGATTACGAGTTTTATGTAGTGGCCCTTGACAACGGGATCAATATCATCGCCGGACCGTCCGCTTTTGTACCGGAACCGGACAAAGGTGAATAAAGCCCCCTGCCGGTACAGCAGGGGATTAGACCCTAATGGAATGTTAAACGGAATCACTTGAGCTCACTCAGAGTAAAATCAACTTGACAATCATTATTAAGAGTTGTAATTTGTAAAGAATCGAAGTGACTGCTAATTTGGATGGGCCCGGCCCTTCGACAGCAGGCTGAGGGACCTGACTCTTCACGAACCCAAATGTTTTAAGGGGTGTCTGCCAATGAAAAAGGGATATATCACTTTCATGCTCCTCCTGACTATCGTCTCCTTATTATTCGCTCCTCCATTAATCCGGGCACGGACCCTAACTCACATTGTTGAAAAGGGTGATACGCTCTGGGATTTATGTGAAAAATACTATGGCGATCCCGAATTGTGGCCAAAGCTCTGGCAAATGAACCCCTTCATCACCAATCCCCACCTCCTGAACCCCGGTGATGTCATCACTCTCTTTGAGGAACCCCCCGTAAAAGAGACCAAACCGCCTGAGGTCGCGGAGGAGGTGCCACCCGCTATACCAACTGAGCCTGAGCCCGAGGTGATGGGAATCGGTTTGGAAGGACTCACGGAAGTAAACGCCCTCGGTTATCTCTCCCATAAAAAAATCCGGCCCTGGGGTACAATCTTCGCCACTGATAGCAGCAGGATATTATTAAGCGGTGGCGATATCGTATTTGTGATCTTTGATGAATCCAGGCAGATAATCGCAGGAGATGAATTTTCCATCGGCAACGTCTCTCCCCTGCTCAAACATCCCATAACAGGGGAGAATCTGGGATATGTGTTTACGATTTGCGGCCGTCTGACCGTTGAAAAACGCCTCGGCCTGGCCCATCGGGATAAGAGGTTTTATAATAAACAGAATGTGTACCAGGCCAGGATCATCGAGGCATTTGAACCTATACAGATTGATCAAGTTGTCATGCCCTTCAGGCCCCTGTCCCAATGCGTAATGCCGGTCCACTATTCCGGGGAACTGGTTACTAATATTGTTGCGTCAAGGGGTACGCAGATAATTCTTAAGAAGAACTCGGTCGTATATATCGATGCAGGGTCTAATCAGGGGGTCGCCAGGGGCAATATCTTTCAGGTGGTCAAGACAAACCTGGTCCCTGACCCCAAGCCCGAAGAAGAGGATATTTTTGAGCCCGAGGGCAGGTTAATACTCCCAGACATACCAATCGGCACGATCCTGGTCCTGGAATCCATGCCCAATACTTCCACCGCGCTGGTGCTGTCCGCCACCGAACCCTTTTCAACCGGGGCATACGTCAAAAATATGGCCTGGCCGGAGACGCGTGATTTAATTTCGAGCAGGCTGAACTGCCCGGTTGACTGACACCACACAGGCGGATAAATCTCAATAAAAGACTTGACTATTGCCTTTTGCTCTGTTTTATATTCCCGCCGTATCCAGTAAAAACCGGATCGGAAATCATGCCCATTTGGTCGGATAAAAGATGCGGCTGGCTCGCCCTTTATATGATCCCGGGCCTGGGGAACATCGCCTGTAAGAACCTGTTGGAGAAGTTTGGCGATCCCGAAGGGGTCTTTCAAGCATCCGTATCCGAATTGACCGATGTCGAAGGCATTCGAAAAGAGACGGCCCTTGATATCCAGGGGAAGAGATATCAGGGTGATCCCCAGGAAGAGCTCAAAAAGGCGGAGGAGCAAGGCGCCAGGATCGTTACCCTTGCGGACCCAATCTACCCCAAGGCCTTGAAAGAGATACATGACCCCCCCATGCTCTTGTTCATGAAGGGGAAGGATATCCCGGGCAATGTGACCTTCATCGCCATGGTCGGATCAAGAAACGCAACCCATTATGGAATGAAGGCCGCCCAGAAGATCGGACAGGGTCTTGCGAGACGAGGATTCGGGGTTGTGAGCGGCATGGCAAGGGGCATAGATTCCGCGTCCCACTGGGGCTGCCTGTCCGGCAAGGGATTTACCATTGCGGTTCTTGGGACTGGAATAGATATCGTCTATCCGCCATCCAACAGGAAACTGATCCGGGAGATCATTCAGGAAGGGGCTGTGATCTCTGAATTCCCGATGGGAACTCCGCCCACGCCGACCAATTTTCCCATACGGAATAGAATAATAAGCGGACTCAGCAGGGGCGTGGCCGTTATTGAGGCGACCAAAAAAAGCGGTTCCCTTATCACCGCGTCCCTGGCCCTTGAGCAGGGTCGTGAAGTATTCGCCGTGCCGGGGAGCATTGACTCCTTCAAAAGCACAGGGACCCATTTTCTTATCAAACAGGGTGCCAGGCTGATAGAGAATTCCGATGACATACTCGAAGAGTTGGGCTTTAATTATCCCTACGCACCCAAGACCGACACCTTCAAACAGGGACCGCTGCCTCCCATGGACGAATCGGAAAAAACCATCTTCGATATGGTTGGAGATTATCCCATGCATATCGACCAGATAGCGAGACAATGCCGCCTGGAACCGGGCGCCGTATCGAGCGCCCTATTGCGGATGGAGTTAAAGGGTATTATAAGGCAGTTGCCAGGTAAGATGTTCATCCGCTGATAAAAAGTTAAAGGACTCCCATTTGTGATTGATAATTGATTAATATGGAAAAGAAGAAGCAGAAGAGCCAACCGGCCAAGGCCGGAAAGACATCCAGCCCCTCGGGGAAACAGCTCGTCATCGTCGAGTCACCGGCCAAGGCGCGGACAATCAATAAGTACCTTGGGAAAGATTACGTTGTTATGGCCTCGGTCGGACACGTCAGGGACCTGCCTGACAAAAACCCCAAGGGCGTCAAGGACCCCGTGCCCGGGGTCGATCTGGAACATGACTTTAGACCGACCTATCAGGTCATCAAGGGCAAAGGCTCCACAGTCAAGGAATTGAAAAAGGCCGCGACCGCAGCCTCAGGGATATGGCTTGCCACGGACCTCGACCGGGAGGGAGAGGCCATAGCCTGGCACCTCACGGAAGCCCTGGGTGTCAGGCCGGAGGAAGCCAAAAGGGTCGTTTTCAACGCCATCACCAAAAAGGAGATCGAAAGGGCCTTCAGCCAGCCCCGCCTTATTGACATAGACAAGGTAAACGCCCAGCAGGCGCGCCGCATCCTTGACAGGATTGTGGGTTATCAGGTTTCACCGCTCCTGTGGAAAAAGGTGGCAGGGGGTTTGAGCGCGGGACGAGTCCAGTCTGTCGCCGTCAGGCTTCTTGTGGAACGGGAGCGTGAGATCGAGGCCTTCATCCCAAGGGAATACTGGAGACTGACAGGTTTCTTTACCGCGTCCCTGAATGAGGCCTCTTCCCTGGCCATGGAGTTTCGGAAATGGATGGAGGAGGCCCAGGTAAAAGAGAAGGGAGGCAGGCCGAAGGGCAGGAGTGTCCATGAGAGAAACGAATGGCTCTCAAGGCGCAACAGCCTTGCCGCTGAATTGATCGAAATTGACGGCAATAAATTCGGGCCTACCAATGAAGGTGAGGCCCTGGAAGCGTCCGAATTAGCGGGTTTCAGCCTGGATCAGAGGATAGAGGAGAAAACCCAGGGCCCCAACGGGAAATTGACAGGGACTGTTGTTTTAAAGGGCCATGTGTCTGGCGGTCCCGACTGGCAGGTCAAATCCATACAGACCAAGCGCACAAAGAGCCGTCCCTCAGCCCCCTTTATCACCAGCACCCTGCAGCAGGCGGCCGCAAACCAGTTAGGTTTCACCACACAGACCACCATGCGTATAGCCCAGGCCCTGTACGAGGGCGTCACCCTGGAAAAAATGGGATCAGTCGGCCTGATCACCTACATGAGGACCGACTCGACAAATATTTCCCCTGACGCGATCAATATGGCAAGGGAATACATCCATGAGAGGTTCGGCGATAAATACCTTCCCTCAAATCCTAACTATTTTACCACTTCCACAAAGGGCGCCCAGGAGGCCCACGAGGCGATCCGCGCCACGGACGTAAACCTGACTCCCGAGAGTGTTCGCTCATCATTGACAGATCAACAGTATAAACTCTACAGAATAATCTGGGAAAGATTCATCGCCTGTCAGATGAAAGACAGCCAGTGGGATCAGACGACCGTCCTGATTTCGGGCCATGCCAATGGCAGGGAGCTGCTGTTTCGTGCCACAGGCCGGGTCCTGGTATTTGACGGCTATTACAGGGTTACGGGCGTCCCAAACAATTTGGAGGAAGCCACTCTTCCCGGCCTCAAGGAAACACAGCCCCTCGCGGCGATTCACATGGATCCGACCCAGAACTTCACCTCCCCCCCTCCGAGATACACGGAGGCGTCGCTGGTAAAAAAATTAGAGGCCGAGGGGATCGGTCGTCCAAGCACCTATTCCCAGATCATCCAGGTCATCCAGGGCCGCAAATACGCCGAAAAGATCGGGAATCGATTCCATGCCACGGATTTAGGCAAGGTCGTTACTGACAAACTTATTGAGGCATTCCCTGAAATACTCCAGGTTAGCTATACACGCGACATGGAGCAGCAGCTTGACAATATCGAAGAGAAACACTCCGACTGGGTCCAGATGCTTCGGGAGTTCTACGGGCCTTTCAAGGAGGGTCTGGAGGCCGCTTACCAGGAAATGGGGCACGCCAAGGCCGAGACCCGGCCCGCTCCCCACAAATGCCCTCAATGCGGCGGGGGGACTGTCTACAGGTTCGGCCGCAACGGCATGTTCCTCAGCTGTTCAAATTACCCCCAATGCAAGTTTGCCTCGCCCATTGACCAGGAGGGAAACCCTGTGGCGCCCGAGCAGACCGATATCTCATGTCCCAAGTGCGGGGATCCCATGTTACTGAAGAAAGGCCGTTTCGGGCCCTTTCTGAGCTGCGTCAAATACCCCGCGTGCGACGGAATCATTAACCTCGATAAAAAAGGCGCCATCATCGCCCCGAAGGTCCCTCCCCTGGTCACGGATCTCAAGTGCCCCAAATGCGATGCCCCCCTTAACATAAGACGAGGAGAGCGCGGGCCCTGGCTGAGCTGCTCGAAATTTCCCAAGTGCCGCGGGAGGCTGGGCTGGGTTTCTCTCGACGGCCGGACAAAGGAAAAGTGGGAGAAGGCCCTCGATGAGCACGAAAAAGAGCACCCCAAACCGGTAATCTTAAACCTGGACGGGGAGCCTGTCGGTGACGGCTACAGGCCCCTGACATCAGGCGCAGATGATTAATATATAGGTGATCAGGAGATTTCCTAAAAAAGGTTTTTTGGGTTTTTATTTGTGAAATATATTACAATTCCATCTTGACACAGAAAAAAACAACTGATAGAAATCTCCACGCCTAAGTTTAAATAGCGTACGGAATAAAAATATATAAATCTTTAACCATACCACAGGAGGAATAAACATGATTAAGCCGCATGGATCGGATAAGTTGAATCCGCTGTATGTCCTGGATGATAAAAAACGCGCGGACCTGATTAAAGAAGCAGAAGGCCTGCCTTCAATTATCGTCAGTTCAGCTGCCGCCGCAAACGCGGTTATGCTGGGCGGGGGCTATTTCAACCCCCTTAAGGGATACATGAACGTCGCCGACGCCGTGAGCGTGTCCGAAAAGATGCAGACCGTTAACGGTCTGTTCTGGCCCACGCCCGTACTTAACGTTGTAGAGGACGCCTCGGCCATAAAGGGCGCCAAAAGGGTCGCCCTTCGCGATCCGAATGTAAAGGGAAACCCTGTCCTGGCGATCCAGGAGGTAGAGGCAATCGAGGAGATCAGTGACGATCAGATGAAGCTGATGACCAAAGATATTTTCAGGACCGATGATATGGAACACCCGGGTGTAAAGGCCTTCAACACCGTGGGTAAGACAGCCATTTCAGGCCCCATCGATGTGCTCAATTACTCCTATTTCGCGACCGAATTCCCGGAGACTTATAGGACCGCCTATGAGATCAGGGACGAGATGTCAAAATTGGGATGGGAAAAGGTTGTTGCCTTCCAGACACGAAATCCTATGCACCTTGCCCATGAGGAACTCTGCCGCATGGCCTACAAGGCCGTAAACGCGGACGGCATCCTTATCCACATGCTGTTGGGCAAGCTGAAACCAGGGGACATTCCTGCCGATGTGCGTGACGCCGCCATCCGCAAGATGGCCGAGATCTATTTTGAACCCAACACAGTCCTTATCACAGGATATGGTTTTGATATGCTGTACGCAGGCCCCAAGGAGGCGGTTCTCCACGCCGTTTTCCGCCAGAACGCCGGTTGTACGCACCTGATCGTGGGCAGGGACCACGCGGGCGTAGGCGACTATTACGGTCCCTTCGATGCGCAGGCAATCTTTGACGAAATTCCAAAGGACGCGCTCAAGATCGAAATCTTCAAGGCAGACCACACGGCCTGGTCCAAAAAACTTGGCAAGGTTGTCATGATGCGGGATGTCCCGGACCATACAAAGGAAGACTTCATCCTTCTTTCAGGTACAAAGGTCCGGGCCATGCTCTCAAACGGCCAGGCCCCGCCGAAGGAGTTTTCACGTCCTGAAGTGGCCAAGATACTGATGGACTACTACCAGTCGATCAAGGACGAATAGAGGAAAATATCCCCTAAGCCGGATAGGCATGAGAGGGCTCTTTGACGCCCGGCTTTTGCCGGTCCACTGATTCAGGCCCGCTTCATCCAAGAAGCGGGCTTTTTTTACTGTCACAAAAAAATGGCATAAGTAGGTCAAGGCCTGGAGTGAAGATGACGAATATCAGGCTTATAATCCTTGGTTCCGGCACCAGCATACCCCTGCCCTACAGGGCCTCTCCCTCCATTGTCATGATAAGGGAGGACAATGCGGTCCTCTTTGATATGGGTCCCGGGACCCTGCGCCAGCTTGCAAGGATGGGCATCAGCAGCAATAGGATCGAGCATATTTTTATAACCCACTTCCACGCGGACCATACGGCAGACCTGATCCACTTTCTATTTGTCACGCGAAATCCTTCGGTTTTTGAGGCAAGGAGGCCCTTTCTCATTACGGGACCGACCGGATTGAAGGGGTTCATCAAAGATCTGCAGGAATCCTACAGGGGGTGGCTGGACATCCCTTCCCCCTTAATGGAGATCGAGGAACTGGATCCGGGCAAGCCTGAGAAGAGGTCCTACAAAAATTTTGATGTCAGGACTCAGGCCCTGGGACACACCCCCAACAGCCTCGCCTACAGGGTTTATCATGGAGACGACAGGAGTTTTGTCTATTCGGGTGACACGGGATTCTGCGAGGAGATCGTGACCTTTTCAAAGGAGGCGGATGTCCTGATCCTTGAATGCTCTTTTCCCGACGGGGAAGCCGTGGAAGGGCACCTGACCCCTTCACAGGCGGGCCGTGTCGCCACCCTGGCAAATGTGAAAAAGCTTGTGCTGATTCACTTCTATCCCGAGGTCCTAAGAGTGGACATCGCAGGTCAATGCCGCGGGAGCTATCAGGGGGAGCTTGTCCTGGGAAGGGATATGCTTGAGATAGTGCTGTAGATCGAGGTCTATATGTCAAACAAATTCAAGTCATCGGGTAAAATAATCACGATCGACCAGGCTGTCGGCACGGTCCTGGCCCACGATATCACTGAGATAAGGGCCGGGCAGTTCAAGGGGGCCGCCTTTAAAAAGGGACAGATCATTAGGGAGGAGAATCTTGAGCACCTCAGGCGGCTGGGCAAGGAGCACCTTTTTGTACTGGAGATCGGCCCGGGGGAGGTCCATGAAGATGACGCAGCCGTCAGGCTCGCCGAGGCCCTTTCAGGACCCGGCATTATTTTTGATAGGAGACCCTCTGAAGGAAAGATAAGCCTCAGATCCGCCTTCAGGGGGCTTTTCAAGGTAAAGGTCGATGCGCTCAAGGAATTTAATATGGTCCCCGAAATTTCCTGCGCCTCCAGGCACAACAACCTGCTGGTTGACGAAGGAGAGATAATTGCCGCCACAAGGGCGATCCCCCTTATTATTGAAGAGGAATTGCTTATAAGGGCTGAAAAGATAGCCAGGGAAGCGGGAGGGATATTTTCCATCAAGGAACTGTCCAGACCCGATGCGGGATTGATCGTAACAGGAAACGAGGTTTATACGGGGAGAATTGAAGACAAATTCGCGCCCATAATCAGGAAAAAACTGGATTTTTTCGGATGCCGATTAAGGGAGACCGTCTTTTTACCTGATGACAAGGAAAAGATCCTTAAGGGGATAAGAGATTTTTTGGACAAGGGATTAGGGCTCATTATAGTCACCGGTGGCATGAGCGTTGATCCCGACGATGTGAGCAGGATGGCGATCCTTGAGGCCGGGGCTGATGATGTTCTATACGGCACGCCTGTGCTGCCGGGCGCCATGTTCCTTTACGGCCGTCTGGGACGCGTTCCCATCGTGGGCCTGCCGGCCTGTGTGTTATATTACAGGGCCACGGTCTTTGATCTCGTTTTTCCCCGCATCCTGGCGGGCGAACACATAACAAGGGAGGATATCGCGTCAATGGCCCATGGGGGATTGTGCCTCAATTGCGATCAATGCAGGTATCCGGTATGCCCCTTCGGCAAGTAGATAATTACTGTTAAAAATTCCTCGTTGCTATATATTCGTTAAGGGCGATAAGGTCTTCCTTATAAGTTGATTCAGGGAAGATATCTAAAAATCCGGCCGCCTTTTTCACGTATCCCTTTGCCTCGGCCCTGATTCTCTCAATGGCATCGCTCTCCCTGACGGCCCTGATGAGTTCCCCATAGTCCTCGTCACTCGCTCTATGATTTTCAAACAGGGCCCTGAGCCTTTCAGATTCTTTCTTGTCCATGCCGGATAAAGAATAAATAAGGGGCAGAGTGGTTTTGCCCTCCCGCAGGTCCTTGCCCACAGGTTTTCCAAATTCACCCTTTGACAGGGCGTAATCCAGGAGGTCGTCTACCAGTTGGAAGGCGATACCAAGATTGAGCCCGAAATTTTTAAGATTCTCCACGGCCTCTTTCCCTGCTTCCGCCATTACGGCGCCGCATGAACAGGCCGCGGACATCAGCACAGCAGTCTTGGAGACAATGATCTCCATATAATCTTCCTTGCTTGTATCCCAGTTGTCTGTGTGCATCATCTCCAAAAACTGGCCCTCCACCATGCGGGTCCCCGTATCGATTGCTATCCTTAATATCTCCATTTTTTTTGTGCTCAGGGCAATGGAGGCCGCCTTTGAAGAGAGATAATCTCCAGTCAGGATTGCCGCATGGTTTCCCCAGACATTGCTTGCAGAGGGCTTGTTCCTCCTCATGTCTGCGTTGTCTATTACATCGTCATGGAGGAGGGATGCGTTATGGATATACTCAAACATGGTTGAATAATAGTAGACATCTTCTCCCTGGTAGCCGCACAACCTGCTTGATAGCATGAAAAGAAGAGGCCTGATCCTCTTTCCTTCTCCCAGCAGTGCGTGCCTCCCAATATCCTCGATGATAGGTATGCGGGAACCGAAGGTCCTGATCAGTTCCTTGTCTATCTCCTTAAAGTGCCGGTCGAACTTCTCTAAAAAACTCCTGTCCGAATCCACGGAATTAATCCTCCTGGCATCGTGATTTGGGATGCCTAGTGCTCATCCATAAACTAACGTTTTTGGATTTCCATCCTCCATATCAGGCTAATGCGGAGGATGGTCGCGATTTCATTAAAGGCAGGAAACTTAGCATTTAGTTGACTATTATTCAACATTAGAATTGTTACCTCTTAATTTCACCGATCAGATCATGTTCATAGGCCTCTTTTATGAGTACGGGAGCAATCTCTCCCACTATACCCTGCCCCTTGTTTATCAGGACCTGGCCGTCCACATCCGGCGCCATTGCTGCCGTACGGCCCCTCAGAAGGAGATCGGTCTCATGTGAGAAGCCCTCGATCAGGACCGGGACTGTCCTGTTAACCATCTCCAGGTTCTTTCTCCTGGATATCTCTGACTGTAGAGTCATGATTTCTTCAAGCCTCTCCTCTGAAATCCGGTGCTCTGGCATACCTTTCATGCGGGCCGCCCTGGTCCCCTTTTCCGGGCTGAATATGAATGCCCCGAGGCGCTCAAACCGGGCCGCCTCCACAAACTCATAGAGTTCCCTGAAGATATCGTCAGTCTCTCCAGGGAACCCCAGCATCAGGGTCGTCCTGATGCCCACTCCACGTTTAAGGGATCTTATCCTTTCAATAAGTTTGAGGGGATCTCCTCCAGAGTATGGCCTGCCCATCGCATTAAGGATCATTCTATTCACGTGCTGGATCGGCAGGTCCAGATAGGGGCACAACTTCTCTTCTTTTTCCATGAGTCCCAGGAGCCGGTCCGATATCCGGGATGGATGGGCGTAAAGGATCCTGATCCATTTGAGTCCCTTGACCAGGAGCAGTCCCTCGATGAGGTCCTCCAGGCGGATATTCCCATCAAGGTCCCTCCCGTACATGGAAGTGTCCTGGGCGACCAGGTTTATCTCCTTTACGCCTCTGGCCGCCATCTCTTCGGCCTCCCTGATGAGAGACTCCTTCTCCCTGCTCCTGAAAGGACCCCTTAATGCCGGTATGGCGCAAAATGTGCAGCCGTGGGAACATCCTTCCGCGATCTTGAGATATGCGCTGTAAAAGGGTGTGGTATGAATCCTCGGGGTATTGTGATCGGCCAGATATCCCGGCCTGCCTATGAAAAAGGAGGGGTGTCGATCGCCCTTTCCTTCCAGGAGATCCGCGATCCTGTGGATCTCTCCTGTTCCCAGCCACCCGTCCACCTCAGGGATTTCCCTCTGGATCTTATAGCCGTAACGCTGGACAAAACACCCGGCCACAATAACTCTTTCAACCTGGCCCTTCTCTTTCAGTGCTATCACCTCAAAGATGGTGTCAATGCATTCTTCCACGGCCGGCTGTATAAAACCGCATGTGTTTATGACGGCGATATCCGCAGTCTCAAGGGTCGATGTTATAGAAAATCCCCTCTCCTTCAGGAGACCGAGCATGTTTTCGCTGTCAACAAGATTTTTCGCGCATCCAAGACTTATTAAAAAGACCTTTTTTTTCTCTGAACCCACATCCCTCTCTTTTTTGTTAATCTCGCCCGGCCGCTTCCCCGAACAGTTTTGGCACATCCAGTTCGTTCACCGAGTCAGTAAAGACATCGCTCATGACAACATCCGCCTGGTCCTGCCCAAACAGCTTCAGGCGCTCAGCCTCGCCCTGGATGGTCTGCCTGGACAGGGTTTTACCCGATTTTTCCGCCCTGGCCTCGTAACTCATCCGGGCGGTCCATTTTCTGTCGGTCAGGTCGAGACTGAATTCCGTGAGGGCGATAACAAGCTCGATGTCACTCTTGTCCCTTTCTGAAACGACAGTGACTCCAAGATCTCCCAATCTCCTGTCAAAGGCCTCTATAAATATAGAGCGGAGGTCCAGCAATCCCATCAGGAATCCTTTCTCCTGGTCCCTTGCCAGGTAGAAGGAGATGTTTCCTGAAAAATTCCTGAAATCATCCAGCGCACCGCCAACCAGTATGCTTTTGTTCTCCCTCATGTCCTTAAAATCCAGGAAAACACTTTTCCCCCGCAATTCATCCGTTCCCGGGGGAAGACGATAAGTCATCTTAATGTCATGGATGGTGGCGCAGGAAGACAGGGCAGCGACAATCATTAGAATTCCCAAGATGCTTAATAGATTTCGACCTGGTAATCTCATCTGCTATACCTCCTTGAAATTTAATTTGTGTTTGATTCCTGGGCTTTCCCGGCATAGCGGGATCACAGACTGGCCTAATCGCCGATCCCGATCATCGTGAGTCAAAGTTGTTAGACCCTGCCTGAATGTGAATTGGCCCAGTTACAATGTAACGAGATGTACAAATATAATAGCGGCGCAGGGCACAGGGCTCAAGGCGCAAGGAAAGAAAGACAAAGTCATGTTTTACCTTAGACCCTGAGCCTTGCGCCTTACGCCTTATTATGAATATCCCCTTGAAGAGAAATATAGTACAGGATCTCCACCCCGTTCATCAGATGATTATCCTTTCAGGCAGAAGGGTAGCATGCCCTTTTCACCCATCTCTTTTAGTATGGCCCTTAATTCCTTTTCCGTGTTCATTTCAGGATTGTCGGTCACCTTTTCCATCAATATCCTGAGAACCCTGCCCACATCAGGCCCTGGAGAGAGCCCTAATATATCCATAACCGCTTTCCCGTCCACGGCAAGGTCGCGAGTGTCTCTGATGAAGTCCTTTTTCATCAAATCCCCTACCCTCTTCTCAAGCCCTGATATGAGATCGATCCCCTTTCCCCGGGTCCCATGTGCCATAATGTCCGCCTTTCTGAAGGATAACAGAAGATTCACGTTATCGGGACCGACCCGGCGGATAAAACGTCTTACGGCCCCGTCTCCCCAGGCAGGGTCATAGTCCACCATGTGGTGCCGGATAAGATTTACGACCCTCTCGGTCACCTCCCTGCTGATCATAAGACGCCCCATGATCTCGCTGGAGAGAAGGGCGCCGGCCTCTGCGTGTCCGAAGAACCTGAACTCCCCTTTTATCCTTTTCCGGACCCGGGGCTTTGCAATGTCATGAAACAGGGCGGTCAGTCTCATGACCGGATCCGGCTCCACCATGTCAAGGGTCTCCATTGCGTGCCTCAAGATGGTATACCTGTGGGGCGGCCGCTGCCTCTTCATGTCTCCTTCGAGCAATTCGGGGATCAGCTCCCTTAAGAGACCGGACCTCTTCATGAGCCTGAATCCCATGGAAGGATTCTTGCTCAGGAGGATCTTCATAACCTCATCCCTGATCCTTTCAACTGCCACAAGGCCTAACTGGTCCGACATATCGCGAAGGGCCACCATAGTCCCTGTATCCATGGAGAAGCCCAATTCATTGGCGATTCTTACGGCCCTGAGCAGACGAACCGGATCTTCCCTGAAACGCTCATAGGGATCATCCACTGCCCTTACAACCTTCATGTCAAGATCTTTCCCGCCGCCGGCGGGGTCCAGAAGGACTTTCCGGGCAGAGTCGTAGGCCATGGCGTCTATGGTAAAGTCCCGATGGCCAAGGTCTTCCAGTATGTCTTGCCCGGAATCTCCTGATCCCCTCAAGGTTGTGACCTCATACAGCTTTCCTGAATCAACAAGGGTGACCGTCTGGTGGTTCAGGGAAAAATTCCTGACGTCATGAAAAAGGGACCTGATCTCTCCGGCCGGCGCGGATGTCGCGATGTCCCAGTCCGTGACAGGACGATCCAGGAGCGCATCCCGAACAGCGCCTCCAACCACGTAGGCCTGAAACCCGGCGTTTTGCAGCCTGTCAATAAGGGACGACACGAATCCGGGTATCTCCACAGGGAATGAGCGGACTGAAATCCCTTTTTCCCGGTCAGTCATTTTCTTTCTTTTCCCTTGTCACGCAGTAAAGTCCCTTTCCCGATATGGCCCCTTTCAGGCAGAGGCCGTCTGAGTTGCATTCCGCCCTTCGCCTGTCACCGGATTCCCAGCGGGCAATGAGACCTGGCTCACAGATAAAGGGCCTGCTCATGGAGATATAGTCCGCATATCCCTCCCTGATAAGCCTTTCCGCAATTGAAAAGGAGCGTATGCCCCCCACCAGGATCAATGGAACCTGGATATGTTCCTTGAATGCCTTGGCCTCTTCCCTGAAATAGGCCTCATCCTTTTCGGAATTGATTCCGCTCCTTATGGGACCCAGCCTTCCCGATGCGAGACTTCCGCCGCTCAATTCAATGGCGTCAACCCCCTGTGCCTGGAGCATCCCGCCCACCTCAAGGGAATCCCCCAATTCCAGGCCTCCATCCTGAAAATCGCGGCAGTTGAGCTTCACAAGGACCGGGAAATCCTGCCCGAGATAGGCCTTGACGCGATCGATTATTTCAAGCAGGAGCCTCGCCCTGTTCTCAACAGGACCCCCGTACCGGTCTGATCGCCTGTTAAAGGCAGGGGACAGGAACTGGTTAAGGAGGTAGCCGTGGGCCGAATGAATCTGGACCCCGTCGAAACCGGCTTCCCTGGCCCGCAGAGCGGCACGGCCGAAGGACTCTATCACCTCCCGGATATCTTTTTCTTCCATGGACCTGCAGGGATGGACGGTAAAGCCTTCCACCCGTGAAGGGACAAGAGGAACCTGATTGGTCAGGCGGGTGCTGGCGAAATACCCACCATGCGCCAACTGGGCGACGATCCTGCAACCTCTATTGTGCACATTCCTCGTCATTTGGAGGAGCCCCTCAATCAGGGAATCATTGTCAATTCCAAGCTGGCCGGGGCCTGCCTGCCCGTCTTTCCTGACATAGGCGTGGCTGCTTATTATGAGCCCCACTCCCCCCTCTGCGACCCCTGCAACCAGATTTATTAACTCCATGGTGCAGGACCCGTCCTCCGCGGCCATACCCTCGTATGTGGCTGAACGTATGAAACGATTTCGTATGATCAGATTGTTGATCCTGGACGGCTCGAACATCCCTTGCATTCAAACCTCCCTCTTAGGAACTTAGGGGCTTCGCCCCAATTGGAATGTTGGAATACTGGAGTTCTGGAATAATGCCTGAATAAAAATCTCCTAACATCGAGGAGTTGCAAAATTTCCGAGATGTTAAATCAGTCTTGGATGACCGACTCCCAGGACCCCATGGCCCCATAATCCGTGGAGCGGATGATTGTCCCGTTTCCAGCGGCATACACGTACTTGCCGTCACCGCTGCACGTTATGCTGACCCCGTTTCCCCTGAACATAAACTTCTGAGCTGTCTCGGCGGCCGCCTCCGGCTCGATGAACGAAGATATCTGTCCCCTGAAGAGATTCATCAGGAGAAGCGCCGCAATAACGACCAACATCACCCTGAGAAAGCTTCTTTTTGCCATAATTTAGTCCTCCATTCCCTTAGATCTTTCCTTGATTTATGTTGCCGGTTAAAAATGTTATCATTATCTCGCTATAATTGCCAGTAATGTTGCTCCTGAATTGTTGATGGATACAATCAAAATTACTTTGACTAAACAAGGGCACTTATCTATATTAACCTTCATTACTCCCGAGCCAGTTGTTAGCGGATAGGAGCACTTAAAAGCATGTTAAAAGGTTCAACCCCCAAACTCTTCCTTTTCATCCTAATAGGCTTTATCTTCCTCCTCTTCTGGCTCTTCTGGGCATACTTCTCCTCAATCATTTTAGCTCTCTTCATCGCGAGCGCCTTCTATCCCCTCTATTCCCGTGTGCAAAGGCTCTTTAAGGGCAGGGATCATGCCGCGTCCCTGACCATGACGCTATTGATACTCCTGATCCTGATCATACCCGTGGGCGGCTTTATAGGGACCCTTTCCAATGAGGCCCTGGACTTTTATATCAGGACAAGGGGCTCGGTATCACTGACAAAGATCAAGGAGGGCATCCAGGGCGACTCCATTTGGGCCAAAAGGATCAGGAAGGCCGGGGACTTGGTAAATATCCAATTGACCCCTGAAGGGATTGAGGAGCTCGCGGCATCGATAGGAAAGAATGTCGGGCTTTTTCTCTCAAGGCAATTGAGTTCCATAGCCTCCAACCTCCTGAGCTTCCTTGTACACTTTTTTCTGATGATGCTGATCATCTATTATATCTTTTTACACGGGAAATCTCTCAAGGAATATATCTCTGAAGTCCTTCCCTTCCCTTCTAAGCAACAGGAACTCATAGTGGACAAATTTCGGGAGATGGGAAGGGCCGTCATAGCGGGCAACGCGCTTTCAGGCCTTATACAGGGCGTAATCGGCGGCTTCGGATTTTTTATTTTCGGACTGGGGTCCCCATTCCTGTGGGGCACCGTCATCGGGTTTATGGCCTTTCTCCCGATTATAGGCGCGTTTGCGGTCTTTATCCCCGCGACCGCGATCCTCTTCATCCAGGGAAAGATCGGGATGGGCGTTGGTTATCTGGCATATAACCTGTGTTACAGTTCCCTGGTGGAGTATCTTATCAAACCCAGGCTCATCGGCAAAGGCATGCACATGAGCCCGATTCTTATCTTTATAGGCATCCTGGGCGGCATGAAGCTGTTCGGGATACTGGGGATCATATACGGCCCCCTGATTATGACCATCTTTTTTACTCTATTGGAGATTTACAGGCTGGAATACAGGGAGACCGGTCGAATACCGGTTGACCAGGGGTGACTGACACAGAAAGGAGAGATATGATGACTGGAAGAGTGGGCACTACCATTACCCAGCATATTCTGAATCAACAGCGCGAAAACCCGGAGGCGACAGGGGCCTTCACCATCCTTTTATATGAGCTGATCGTGGCCGCCAAGGTCATATCAAAGGAGGTCAACAAGGCTGGGTTGGCTGATATTCTGGGGGCAACCGGGGAGGTCAATATCCAGGATGAACAGGTACAGAAGCTGGACGAATACGCCAACAAGATTATTATCGAGAGGATGCAGCACATAGGACAGCTTTGCTGCATGGGTTCCGAGGAGATCGCCGACCTGATCGATATCCCCTCCAAATACCCCAAGGGCAATTATATACTTCTCTTTGATCCCCTGGACGGTTCCTCAAATATCGACGTGAACGTAAGTATAGGGACTATATTCGGGATATACAGGAAACAGAGCGAAGAGACGGATATCAATTTTCTGCTCAACGAGGTCCTTCAGCCCGGAAAAAACCTGGTGGCCGCGGGCTATTTTATTTACGGGTCCAGCACCATTATGGTCTATACCACGGGAAACGGGGTACACGGTTTTACCCTGTATCCGAGTGTCGGCGAATTTCTGCTCTCCCACGAGAACATACGCATCCCGGAGAAGGGAAAGATATACAGCGTAAACGAGAGCAACTATCAATACTGGGATGAAAAGACCAGGGCCCTGATTGACTACTTCAAGACCAGGAGCAAGGAGACCGGAGGTCCATACACGGCCAGGTATGTGGGAAGCCTTGTTGCGGATTTTCACAGGAACCTGCTCAAGGGCGGGATATTCATGTATCCCGCAGACCTGAAGGACCCCAAAAAGCCGACGGGAAAACTCAGGCTGATGCTGGAGGCAAACCCCCTCTCAATGGTCGTAGAGCAGGCGGGGGGATATGCCAGCAATGGTTACGGCCCGATCCTCGAGGTTCAGCCCGATGAATTGCACCAGAGGGTCCCTTTATATATCGGCAGCAGAAAAGATGTGGAACTGGCCGAGGAGTTCATAAAAGGGGAAAGGACTTGAGTCCAAACCGGAAACAGGTCCCATTGACCCTGTCAGGCCTTCACTGAATGGAATTTCACGCCCGGAATTTCAAGACATGTCAATCTGTTGCCGTATACGGCGCCCGTATCCAGCCCTATCTTATTATCCATCACAAGGGGAACGGAAAAGGGGGTGTGCCCGAAGATGACCCTTTTGCCGAAATCGTAATCTGAATGGATAAAGGGCTCCCTGATCCACAGGAGATCATGGGTTGACTGTTCGCGGATATCGACCCAGGGCCGGAACCCGGCGTGGACCAGGAGATAATCATCAAGCTCGATAATGAGCTTAAGGGATCTTAAAAAATCCAGATGTTCCTGGGATATGTCGGCTCCGTCATAGATCCCGTAACTCTTGAGGGTTGTCCCTCCCCCGTTGAAGAGGTAGAGACTCAGGTCTCCGCCCTCGAGATAGTTCAGGAAGAGATCCTCATGGTTTCCCATAAGGCACTGGACATGGGGAGACATGGACGACAGCCTGATCAAGAAATCTATCACCCCCTTGGGATCCCTTCCCCGGTCAATGTAATCCCCTATAAAGATGAGGCCGTCCCTTTCGGGGTCCCAATCGATCTTGTCCATAAGCCTCTGTAACGCCCCGAGGCAGCCGTGGATGTCTCCTATTATAAAAATCCTTTCGCTCTCAGTCATAATCCAAGAATCAATCGGACACGGTCCCTTGGATCGAGTCTCGAGAGTCCGGCCTCCCTGGCCGCGTCCATGGCCTCCCTGAATTCCCTTGCATCGAGACGGCGGTTTATATATTCGTCCCCCTGAGCCATGCCGCAGGGCCTGTACTGATCCATCACATTCACGTAACTGTTTAATGATATCTCTTCCGCTATAAATCCCATTATATCCGATGTCCCTGCGATATTATTGGGCATTACCAGGTGTCTTATCAGGAGCCCTCTTTCGGCGAGGCCCTGTTCATTGATCATCAGATCCCCTGTCTGTCTGTGCATCTCCCTTATGGCGGCCGTGGCCCTTTTCCTGTAATCCGGGGCGCAGCAGTATCTATCCGCCCATTTCTCCTCCCAGAACTTGAAATCCGGCATGTAGATGTCGAAGACGCCCTCCAGCATCCTCAGCGTCTCCACCTTTTCGTATCCGCCGCCGTTGTAGACAAGTGGGATCTTAAGTCCACCGTCTATGGCGATAATCAGTGATTCGAGCACCTGGGGTATGACATGGGTGGGTGTGACAAAATTGATGTTGTGACAGCCCCTTTCCGCTAACTGGAGCATCATCCCGGCGATTTCTTCGGGCCCGGTTTCAACCCCTTCCCCCAGATGGCTTATTTCATAGTTCTGACAAAAATTGCAGAGGAGATTACACGAGCTGAAGAAGATCGTTCCGGAGCCGTATCTTCCCACAAGGGGCGACTCCTCGCCAAAATGGGCGTTATAGCTGGCGACCTTTGCCCTCCTGCCCGTCCTGCAATACCCGGTCTCGCCCTCCAGGCGATTGACTCCGCATTCCCTGGGGCACAGGCAACAGGATTCAAGGCCTTCCAGGGCCTTTTCCGCCCTTGCCGCAAGGGTCCCCATTCTATGTAACTCCAGGTAGGAAGGCTTCATAATTTTTTATCCCTGGAAACAAAATCCCCCTTTCAGGCCTCGGAAATCCTGTCAGGGGGACGTTTTTCGAATATACAGGACCGGTCCCTGGGATGGAATCTAATCCCTGCCCTGCCCGAAAATCCTGAGGAGCATGAGGAAAAGGTTGATAAAATCGAGATAGAGGGAGAGTGCGCCCAGTATGGCCCCTTTTCTGATCACGGCGCCGTCCAGGCCGTCCGGTTGGGTGAGGGCCATATTTTTCAGCCTCTGGGTGTCGTATGCCGTCAGACCCACAAACACGAGAACCCCGATATAGCTCACGATCACGCTCACGGCGCTGCTTCGAATGAACATATTGACAAGGGATGCGATGATAATTCCTATCAGCCCCATAAAGAGAAAGCTGCCCCAGGAAGTAAGGTCCTTCTTTGTCCTCCAGCCATAGACGCTGAATGCCAGGAAGGTGGCGGCGCAGATGAAAAATGTGCTCACTATGGAGGCGCGGGTGTACACCAGAAATATGAATGAGAGGGTCACGCCGTTAAGCGCCGAATAAACGACGAAGAGGGCCGTGGCCGTTCCGGCGCTCATCCTGTTCACCATACCGCTTATGGAAAACACGAGGGCCAGTTCCACTATTATCAGACCGAAAAAGATCATCCGGTTTGCAAAAACAAGGCGTAAAATAGCCTCATTGCCGGACACAAAGAGGGCCATAAGTCCTGTGAGTCCCAGGCCTATAGCCATCCAGTTGTACACGCTCCTTATGAATTCATTGACACGGACTTCCGCCCTCTGTCCTGTATAATAAACCGGTTGTTGCATCTAATCATCCTCCTGTTTGAAGACATGAAGTTCTATTGTTAACATAATTATACATTATAATCCCAAGAAACATAATTGCAAGTAGATCCTCAACCTGCCTATGAATCCCGGACCTGACCGGACCACTTTTCAAGATTCCTGATCCTCTCAAGGAGCGGGGGATGGGAATAATGGAACTTGATATACAAGGGATGGGGCCGGAGGTTGGACATGTTATCCCTGGCCATCTTTTTCATGGCGCTTATCAGGGAGCCGCCCCTTTCCATGGTCCTGCAGACATACTGATCCGCCTCCCCTTCGAACCTCCTTGAGACCCACATGGCGAGAGGCGACAGAAAAAATCCCACCGGTTCCCAGATTATGGCGATCAGGAACAGCCCCACATATTCCGGAGCATGATGTGAAAACCCGAAACCCTCGTACATGAGATCCCATGTCATCATCCTTGAAGCGATAAAAAAGAGGGCCAGGGAGGCAATACCCATAAGAAAAAGCTGCTTCCTTATATGACCTTCCTTCAGATGACCTATCTCATGGGCCAGGACTGCCATTATCTCGTCGTTTCTGTGGGCCTCCAGCAGGGTGTCGTACAGGACGATCCTCTTTGTCTTTCCCAGCCCCGCAAAGTAGGCGTTGGTATGCCCGCTTCTCCGGCCCGCGTCCATCTGAAAAACCCCCTTGACCGAAAGGCCCTCCCTCTTTGCAAGATCCCTTATCTCCTTATCCAATTCACCGTCTGCCACGGGGGTAAACTTGTTAAAAATCGGTGCTATTACGGTTGGATAAATAATTGATAATATTATCTGAAATGCGAAAAAAGCAACCCAGGCCCAGAGCCACCACGTCCTTCCCAGGTGTTTGACAGTTAACATGAGGAGGGTCAGGAGGAGCCCACCCAGGATGACCGATATTATGAGGGATTTAAGGAGATCGGAAACCCAGGTCGTGATTGTCCTTTTGTTAAACCCGTACCTCTCTTCTATCCGGAAGATCTGGTAATAGTCAAAGGGGAGATCGACCAGGGCGCCGGCAACACCGGGAATGGCGAAGAAGATCAGTCCGGCCGGTATATAATAAAAATTCCCGACTAACCCTGAAAGCCACGGCAGAAGGCCGGAGAGAATTATAAAGAGCAAAAGTAGTTTGCCTGCTATTGTCCTCACAACACCGAACCTGGTGTTGTCAATGTTGTAGTTATTGATTTCCTTCAGTTTTTCCCCGTCTATCCATTCCTTGAATTCATCGGGCACCACATTCCCGTACCTTTTGAAATGACCCTCATTAATGAGATCTATCAGGATCTCCATGATGGAGCTTATCAGGAAGACGGCAAGATAGGCATATAAAAAATTGTTGATAGTTATCATGATTTCATCATATTATGACATGGTTTTTAAAATAATCTCGTCGCTGATTTTTGATTCAAGCCTTAAATCAGGTCAGGATTTAATTAGATGATTTTCTGGAGTAATGGGGCGTTGGAGTACTGTTTTGTTATTTTTTTTCATCACTTCATCATTCCAGTACTCCAGGTCTTCAATATGCCGTTTTTGTACTCCTATGAAAAATGATAAACTATATATAGTCATGGTCGGCCTCCCCGCAAGGGGAAAATCGACTCTGGCGACAAAAATAAGGGATGATCTGATAAATGATTCCGTAAAGACCAGGATCTTCAACAACGGGGACCTCAGGCGGAAGCTGATTCCTAACAATACCTCATTTGCCGAGTTCTATGACCCTGGCAACAATAAAGGCATGGCAACCAGGGAGAGAATTGCCCAGATCAACATAGAAAAGGCGAAGGCCTATCTCGGGAGAGGAGGCAATGTCGCTGTCCTGGACGCAACCAATGTGAGCCTGGCAAGGAGAAAGAAAGTCCTGGATCATCTGAACGACCACACTATTCTGTTCATCGAATGCATCAATAATAACGAAGAGATCCTGGAGGCGAGCATACTCAGGAAGATCGAGACCACTGAATTCGCCCACTTGACCAGGGAAGAAGCCATCAGGAGTTTCAGGAAAAGGATCTCCTATTACATGCCCATCTACGCTTCCCTTAAAAATGAAAGAAACTATGTCAAGCTCGATTCCCTGAATAAAAAAGTCCTCAAAGAAGAGATAAAGGATAACATCCCCTATTATGACCAGGTGAGGGACTTTCTGGTCACGGATACCATAAAGGACCTCTACCTCATACGTCACGGAGAGACCTTTTTCAACCTTGAGGACAGGATCGGAGGCGATTCCGTGCTGACCGAAAATGGCCTGTTGCAGGCCCGGGCCCTTGCCGAATATTTCAGCAATAAGGAGATACCTCTAATCTTTACCAGCCAGAAAAAAAGGACCATTCAGACCGCGGAGCCCATAAAGGAACTGCAGAATAAATGCTCCATCATACCCCTGAAGGAATTCGACGAGATCGACAGCGGGGTGTGCGAATGCATGAGTTACGAAGAGATCAGGAGGGAGATGCCCCAGGTCTACACTGCACGGAAAAAGGATAAATACAATTATATCTATCCCGAGGGGGAGGGCTACGCCAGCATGAAGGAGAGGATCGATCTGGGCATCAACAAGGTCCTCTATCTAAGCAATACCTCTAAAAAAATCATGATTATTGGGCACAGGGCCGCTAATCGTATGATCCTGTCACATTTCCTCTTCAGGAGAGAGGAAGATGTCCCCTATATCTATATTCCCCAGGATAAGTTTTACTATATCTCCGTAACCCAGAACAGAAAGCTGTTCCAGTTGAAAAAATACCAGTAATTCAAGCCTTTTACCTTGTATCCAGGCCTTCTCCCCTGGACTGCAAGATCCTTTTGTAGACGGATAAAGTGTCCTCGGTCGTCCTTTCCCATGTCAGGTCCCTGGCCAGACTCCGGCCCCTTGCCCCCAGATCTTTTCTGAGGTCCTTATCCATTAACCTGGACAGGGCCTCCGCAATTTCTTTGGGCTGATCAGGGTTCTCCAAGATAATCGCCTCCCTGTTTTTTATAAGCTCAGAGCTTCCCGCGTATTTTGGGCTGCTCAGGACGGTGGGCAGGCCCGCTGCCATGGCCTCCATGGGAGACATCCCCGCGGGCTCGGAAAGGGTGGGCAGTATATAGATGTCGGATATTGCATAGACATTTTCAATACCCTCAACCAGCCCGAGGAATATCACCCTGTCCTCAATCCCCAACCTCCTTGCCGCTTTTAAATATTCCCTTTGGTCTCCGCCGCCGGCAATGAGGAGTTTCGTGTCATTTCGGCTAATTAATGAGAATCCCTCAAGCAGCGCATCAAGCCCCTTTCTCTTAAACTCTGTCCCCACAAACAGGATGACCAGATCATCCTTGTCAATTCCCAGTCCTGACCGCTTGGTTTCTCGATTCTCCTCATTATAGCGCTTTTTCATGAGGTCCATGTCAACCCCTGGATATGCCAGGCCGAAACATTTATCGGGGAGATTATAATTTTTCTGAACGTTTTTCCTTACCTTATCCGATACCGCTATCCATATCCTATTCCCGTTGTCTCTGAATTGTCTCTTCTCAAGCCACATATAGGTCATCTTTCTGGGGCTCGTAGCCACTGATACCCAGAGGATCAGCCTTTTCCACCAGATCTCCTGTTCCGTGATAAATGTCCGGAAACAGGGACAATGCACGGTCAATGTGTCAAAATGGGTGACGCGTTCGTGTGAATGGACAATATCAAAGGATTCGTCCAGATATTTGCGCGTGTAATGGGAAAAGACGAGAAGGTTCAAGACGCTGGGCCTTGTGAAATACTTTGGGATCCTGTGAAAAGTAATATCCTCATCACCATCCCAAGACCTTTCCTGGCAAAAGACATGCACGTCATGCTGCCTGGCCAGACGGCGTGTCACCTCAACCACATACCTCTCCATGCCCCCCGTTGTGATGAAACGCCTCACGAGCACCGCGATCTTGAGTCTGTTTTTAGTTTTCACATTTTGTGGATCGTCCACTTCTTTGGCCCTTAAAATTTAATGTCGTGGCATCGTTCATAAATGTCGGCATGATGATAAATACCGTGTTTAGCCAATTTGTCCGGCTATACCTGTTGCTTCAAGACTATATCTACCTAACTCTCAGGACGTGGCCGAATATTTGAGGTTTGGCATGAATAGTTGCCGATTCTAAGGACAAACCCGAAAACTTTTCTCCCGTATTCAGAGTATGCCTTGCGCCTTGTGCCCTATGCCTTACGCCTGACTTATCAATATCCCCTTGAAGAGAGACACGGTACCGGACCTCCACCTTTGAACTCAGAAAATAAAAAAACAACCATAGCAGAGGCATGAACCTAAATAATCAATCAAATCAACTAATTTCATGTATTGATTTAACCTGGGATTCAGCCTTTATCAGGTGGATTCTCCCAACCCGATTGCGTTTCCAGGAGCTTGGCATAGCGGTAGAATGTCCCCTCAAAGTTGCCCAGGGCGATCACAAAACCTGCCCAGCCGTCGAGGAATCCCCTCTTGAGCACATAGATCTGGAGGAAAGAAGCCAATCCGTGGGCAAAGGCCTTGGCCATACTCCCCCTGATGTTGCGGCGTTCCAGTTTAAGTGCCCCCAGTGATGAATAGCGGTTGGCCTTTTCCATCAATTGCTCCAGGTTTCTAAAGGGGAACTGCCAGATGGGGTTTTTCAGATAACCGGCACGGCCAAGGAGCCGGTAACCTTCATGTACCTCGTCCTCCTCCGTGAAGTTCAGGGCGGCCTTACGGAAGAGCTGGGGCTGCCTATAGTCAGGGTACCAGCCCGAGTGTCGGATCCAGCGCCCCATGAACCAGTTTCGCCGGGGAACAAAATAGGCGTCCGCAGGAGCCGGGCCCTCTATAATCTCTCGTATCTCTGAGGCCGTCTCCGGGGTGCAGCGTTCATCCGCGTCCAGGCTGAAGATCCAGTCATGACTGCAGGCCGCAATGGCGCTGTTCCGCAGCCGGCCGAATCCTTCAAACTCTACGTTCACTATCCTTGCCCCGAGCCCCTTGGCGATCGACACCGTATTATCCGTACTGTTGGAATCAACCACAAGGATTTCATCGGCCCAGGCGATGCTCCTAATGGCGTCTTCTATTTTGGCTTCCTCATTATAGGTGAGGATGTAAACGGAAAGTCTGGACATGGGCGGATCCTAAAAATTGTAAAAAATTAAGTAGTTATCAGTGGGAATATAGGAAAAAGGCCATTGACTGTCAATAACAATGACCACTATTCGCCTGTCCTTTTTAAGAGGATTTCATCTTCTGTCACAAGGAGGTAGAATGCCGGAGATTCGGTCCAGGCCCCGGTGTTTATGTACCTGACACCATTGAAGACCTGGTCTTCCGGCCAGTGGGTATGTCCGCAGGCAACGGCCTCAAATCCGTTTTCCAGGGCGCAGTTAGTCGCGTTCATCATTACGTTTTTACGGAGGACCTTATAGAAATATACCCACTTTTTGGCGTACTGAGCCACATGCACCGGTTTTGCCCCCAGCTTTACCCTCAACTCATGCAGGATCTTAAAGGCCTTCATGAACGTCCGGTTCCTGGGCATTATCTCATCGAAATCGTCCCCATGGACGATTAAGAGTCTTTTTCCGATATTAAAGCGGCCCTTGAAACTGACCTTTCCGAGGCCTCCCGGGACATAGCCGTTGTCATGGTTCCCCCTTAACCATATTACCTCCTGACGATTTGAGACCTTTTCAAGAAGGTCCATGATCCTCCTATCAGGTTCCCCCATCCTTCCATAGGGGCTATCGACAATATCTCCGTTCAGAATGAGCCTATAATCTCCATTAAGATTTTCAAGAAACCTGCCGAATTGATTATATAAAAAATACTTTGAACCGATATGGAGATCACTGACGATGATCGTGTCTTTTGAATTGGACAATGACTGATTCAAAACCCTTGCTCCCTTTTTTCCGGCCAGCATTCCGTATCTCAATGTATCGGGATTGGCGGCCTCCGAACGGGGCCGGTTAATTCAATTCCCTTAAAAAAGGTACTCAAGGCTGAGAAAGACCGACTTCTGGTCCGACCATACGCTCACCCCATTGTCCCAGGTGTAGTCGATGCCCCGACTATTATATAGCAAACAGTGGGAACCCTTGGTGCGAATCCTAAGGTACTCAGCCTCCATGCCGAGCGTCCAATCCGGACCCAATCCGGCCCGCAGGCCCAGGGTGCCGTGCCAGGCGTCGCCGGTAGTATCCTCCAGGGTGATGCGGTCGCCTCTCAGCAGGTGATGGTCCTCATTGTGGGCATCGACATAGGCCCAGTCCACCTGGGCCTTCAGTTCCAGCAGGGGCAGCCCCTTCTTCGGCCCTAGGTCAAATCGGCATCTGAGCCCCAGCAGATATTGCCAGTAGGTCTGTTCAAAGGTAAGTGTGTCTCCTGCCAGATAAATGGTAGGTGTCACGCCCGTGAGATCCCATTGCGTCGTGTCGTGGGCAACCAGGTCAAAGTAATGGTAGCGGACCCCCACCAGGGGAGCCAGGGAGATCCAGGCCGGCAAATTGAGCCATTCTCCAACCTGCAGGTCCACATCGGCCAGGGCTTGGTAACTGGGATCGATGCGGCACCCTGATTCCGAATAGGTGGTTTTTATTCGGGGTAAGTTTCCGTTCTCCCAGTCCGAGTCCTTCATCATCCCGTCCGCCTCCCCGCACAGGTTGCTCAGAACTTCCAGGTTGAACGACCAAAGGCTGGATGTCCGGCTGACCCCTATTCCGCCCCACCAGGAGTCCAGGGGAAACTCCAGACGACTTAGCGGCACTTGCCCCGGGGGAAGGGGGTTGCCAAATTCAAAGGACGTATGGGAGTTGATGAGCCTTTTCAGCTTGGCGGCCACCGACCACTGGGCCGGGACATCGGTTTGAGCCGAGACGGAAAGGGGGAGCAGAAAAATAAGGATGAATCCTAAAAGACACATCCGCAAGCGGGCCATGGAGTGCTCCTTTTGTACGAATTAAGGGCTGCCGTCTGCGGACTGCCCAATCATGGATCGCGGACTGCCTTTAATCGGTTAATCAAATTATAAGCACTTGATATCTCGAAGGTAAGGTATGACAAGAAGGCGATTGTTTGTCAAGGAAAAGACACCACTGCATAACGATTTCATACACACGGCGCATAAATTTATGCGCCGTGTTGAGAAAAGCTTGAAAAATCTCCCCAAGACTTTGAAATGGCTACCTTTTTTAAAAAAGTCCTTTCAATTTAAGTGAACTTTTAACAACTGCCTCTCGCCATTTATCATAAAAGGCAATATGGCCAAAAATAATAAATATTAAATTGGAATGGTGTTTCACCACCTCCCGGGTTGATGTAAAAAATGATCGGACCAGGCCGATAGCCTGCCCACCCTTCTCCACCTGTCCCTTGATTTTTCTTTTTCTATTGAAAAATCCTGGATTTTATCTTTAAATAAATCTTTCTTTTCACCGATAACCAATCTCAATTCAGTAATGACAGCGTGCCAGTTCAAAAATCGTGGTTAAATTCCCGGCTTACCGCCCTGCGTGATAAAAAAAGACAAATAACCGTCATTCCGGCCGCAGCGGAGCGGAGGGCCGGAATCCAGAAAAGTCGCTTTAAAAGTTCCTATTCGTTTTATTAAGTAGATACGATATTGTATCGGAAACACGCCGAAAATGTGAGATTTAAAAACCTATAAAAGGGGCAGTGCAAAATATGGATGACCAAGACGAACGAATTGTATCAATTTTTAACGTGGATGAAGTCCCCGAAGTTAGCGATGAAACATTGAGGGCGTATCTTAAATTTATCAGAGATAATGTAGATACAGCATCTGAGATAACTGACATTGAAGATTTCGAATGGGAAGAATACTATTTTCTATCATCGACACATTAACCGGATTTGCGTATAGTTGACTTTCCTTACCCTGAGAAGGGTCAAAGGGGCACCCCATAAGCCCTTCGGGCTTGAGACCTGTCGACGAGCTTAGGTCGAGTCGCTTAGGGCCGAAAGGTTCACGCCCCCCGATAAGCCGGGATCTTCGACATGCCGGTTATAGATCCCGCATCGGGGGCGTACACATGCCGATTTACCAGCCTAAATCTTTCCATGAGCCTCCGGCTCATTCTCAGATTTCGCTGGCGATCCGCAGTCCATTGGGCAAATATACTCAAAGGAGGAATCATGCCTGTAATCTCAATGTTCTATGGTATTATGATCTTGATGTTTTATTTCGATAACAAGAAGCACAATCTTCCCCACATTCACGCCCAGTATGCTGAGCATGAAGCTATCATTGGAATTGACGATGGGGAAATTCTGGAAGGTAGCCTGCCGAAGCCAAAGATGAGATTGGTTCAGGCGTGGATCGAAATCCGTAGAGATGATTTGTTGGCCAACTGGAAATTGGCGGTTGAAGGCCAACAGCCTTTTAAAATAGAACCACTACGATGAGGTGAGAGTATGGTAAAGGTCATATCTGTTGATGCGATGGACGATTATAAACTTAGAGTAGAGCTTTCAAATGGACGGAAAGGCGTATTTGACGTCTCGCCGTATATCGAAAAGGGTGTATTTGTCGAACTCAAAGACAAGGCATACTTTCGTTCTGTCAGGGCTGCTTTTGGGGGCATTATATGGCCCCATGAACAGGATTTCAGTCCTGAGACCATAGAAAATGAAATGCGAGAATGATTGCCCAACTTGTCATTTCACCGGATCGCCCAAATTGCGGGCTCCGGGTGAATTCCGCGTTGGTGTTCTGAAACTGCTTTTACGGAGTACTGTCTGGGAGATAATCCATGGGCCTGCTCAGTCTGTTGCTTAAAAATCCGCTTGAGTTCATCCTTATCGCCATACCGCTCTTGTATTCCATCATTTTTCATGAGTTGGCGCATGGCTGGGTAGCCTATCTCATGGGTGATCCGACAGCCAGGTCTCTCGGCCGTCTAAGCCTAAATCCGCTCAAACACCTCGACCCTATAGGCACCATCATGCTCTTTATTTTCGGGTTTGGCTGGGCAAAGCCGGTGCCTGTGAATTTCAACCAACTGCGTAATAGGCACATGGGGATGATATTGGTCTCTTCCGCAGGGATTATCACGAACATGCTGTTGGCGTTTTGTGCCCTTTTTTTGAATCGGTTGCTGTCCCTTTCGCCGTCAAGTATACCGGCGGAGCTTCTCTATTATCTGGCGCAGATCAACATCATCCTGGCCGCTTTTAATTTGATTCCACTGCCGCCTCTCGACGGGTCTAAAATTCTTATGGGCTTCGTATCGCCAAGCGTCCAAAATTTCCTTTTCCGTCTTGAGCGGTATGGATTTTTTATTATCATTGCGCTGCTTTATTTGGGTGTTCTTAACCCTGTAATTCGCTTTTTCCAATGGATGATTCTATCGCTTATCAAACTGTTGTTGCCATAAATGTCAGCAGGCTTTCCAGAGTTGAAGGGTTTGCCGATACTATCTTGGTGATGTGACATGTTCGTGGAATTTATAATGAAAAGAGGATACAAGTGCCCGGTTTCTTAGCCAATCTTTTCGGGATTACCGCCCGCCGCCGTCAACGGCTGCGCGCTCAGCCTTTTCCGCAGGCCTGGCTTGCCATCCTCCAGAAAAATGTACCCTATTACGCAAAACTGCCGGAAGAGGACCGGAAGGAACTTGAGGGGCATATCCAGGTGTTGGTGGCGGAAAAGAACTTTGAAGGTTGCGGCGGTCTTTTGATGACCGAGGAAATAAAGGTGACCATCGCGGCCCAGGCCGGCATCCTACTGCTGCACCGCGAACCCCATTACTATCCCGGCCTCTACTCGATCCTCGTCTATCCCCACGCCTTCGTGACAAAAGGATATGAGGAACTGGTGCCCGGCTACAGGCTGGAGACGGAGCAGGTGCACCTCGGCGAATCCTGGCAGCGGGGGTCCCTGATCCTGAGCTGGGACGACGTGCGGGCCGGGGCGGCCGACATCCATGATGGCCATAATGTGGTGTTTCATGAGTTCGCCCATCAACTGGATACCGAAGACGGCCGCGCGGACGGGGCCCCGGTTCTGCCGCGTCGTTCCATGTACATTGCCTGGGCCAGGATTCTGTCGCGGGAATTT
>CAZGIZ010000002.1:0-67762 GCA_964526655.1 uncultured Desulfobacteraceae bacterium
GCAATAATTGGTCGGATGGAGAAATCGGCGCAGACGTGGCAGGGGCCTGGGTCAATGTTACGGACGGGACAACCGGTGTTGTCGGAGGTGGCTTAAAGGGCACATTTGACCCCAATAATTATACCTGGCAGGCGATTGCGATGGGCAGTTTCATTGAGACCAATCAGTTCCTGGATATGATTGACAATGAGCGATTTAAAGACCTCCAGGGTCTGAATATCCCATGCATACAGGTTGGCGAGGTGACTCTAAATAGCACGAGTGCAAATGGCAATCTGACCTCGGTTGACATGAACAATGTGAGATTCTTCGCCTATTCAAACAACACCCCTCCACGGATATGGGCAACAGGAGATGTGCATGGCACGAATAGTGGTAATCCAAAAAACTTACCTGTCACATTGACAGGCTCAAGCGGGACTGCGACGAGTATTAGTGCGGAGTTTACTGTCAATAACTGGGGTGGTGCCAATGGAAAGTGGGATGCGAGTGTTGATGGATATGGCACGGTGAGTGGGAATAGCATTGAGATGAAGGGCGGTGCCGCGGGATCTGTTGAATCGTCAACAAAATTCTCGGGTACGGGAGCTGGTGTAGCAAAGCCGCAGGCTGATTAAACTTTAAAATTCAATCAAGATAAGGCACTGGGCGGTTAATCTATCTGCCCTGTGCCTTTTTATCCTCTTTGGGCAGGTATGGTAACCTGCCCTACGGTGAGGCGTTGTATTTTATAGGATCAGCGACCTCGCTGACCATGTCTTGGCAGAAAGGAACGCCTGCCTTCTAAGGCAGAAAGGGATTTCTGATTAATATTCCTTCAATGTATTGTCCGGGATTAAGATCTTCCGTAAGGACCGTGGCGGCGTTCCTCGAATGGGCGGCTGAAACGATCAGGGCATCCCAGAAGGATATTTTGTAACTATCCTCGATCTCGCTGGCCTGTAATATGATTTCAGGATCATTAACAACAACTATCCAACTGAAATAGTTTTTAATAATTCTCCTAGCGATAGACTTATCCAGGGGTTGAGGAATTTTTTTTGTCACTGTTATATAAAATTCCTGCAGTACCTGGGTGCTGAGCATCCCTGTGCGGGATTCCCAAAGTTGTGAAACGATCTTTTTTGCGACATCATGTTTCTCACCGGCATCAAGATCATGGGCATATACAAGGATATTTGTATCAACAAAGGTTTCACCGCTCATAGAGGTCATCCCGCTTCCAGTCTATTTTTCCGCCCAGATGGAATCCCTTTTTCAAATGTTGCAGCGCACTTCTCTTGGCTGCCTGATATTGATCTTCATTATCAGTAATTTCTTTTAAATAATCCCCTAACATCCTGCTGATCGATGTCTGTTTCCGTGCCGCAATAACTTTCCCTTTTTTAATAATATCTTTTTCCAAACTTAGCGTAATATTCTGTTTCATATTATCCCCCAAAGATCACATCTCCAAAATCCATAGGCCTCGTAATTACCTTTCAAAGTATAACACGTAAAATACGTGTAGTCAAGCGGATTTTACAAGACCATGAAAACCATGATTTGATTAAAATAATCTAAAAGTTTTGAGGCGCAGGGCAGAAATGCTATCTGCCCCGTGCCTTTTTTCATCCCCTTTGGGCAGGTATGGTAACCTGCCCTACGGAAAGGTGTTGTATTTCGCAGGGTCAGCATCCTCACTGATCATGTCTTGGCAGACGGGGACCACCTCCTATTTCGGAGATTGACGATACGACACGCGGATGATTAATTTGAAACATTAAAAGTGTCGATATTACCAAATATGGTATTTCCGACAATTTCAGGCATTCGATCCCGGCAATTTCCAACGAAGCGGTCGATGAGCTGAGTCCCGGATAACTCGCCTATTGAAATTCCAAAGCAATCATGTATGATTTGCGGCATGCCGAAGAAAATACACGAAAAGCCCAGCCCTGAAAAAAAGGTTTTTCTTGGATTTATTGAAATACATTCTCACCTAATTTTATATTCTATTCTCTTCCTTGCCTTGATTTTAAGGATCCTCGCCCTTATGAGCCTCAAGGGAAGCGTTTACTTTGATTTCCTGCTCTGGGATGAGAGGGTCTATCACAATTGGGCCATCAAGATTGCAAATGGAATACCCGTAGGATCCACCTATGGATTTGCTCCCCTTCCAGCCTATATTATGGCCTTTGTCTACAAGATATTCTCTCCTGATATCTATAATATCAGGTATTTAAATATTCTCTTCGGGGTATTCACCTGTTACCTGGTCTATCTGATCGGAAGAGAGATGGCAAACAAGAGAGTAGGCCTTCTTGCCTGCCTGGTGGCTTCCCTTTACGAACCATTTATATTTTACAGTATCGTGCCCTTAAAGACCTCCCTGTCGGTTTTCCTTTTCGCCTTTACTGTCTATCTCTTTTTGGCGATTCAACACAGGACCTCGATGGTCAAAGCTCTTATACTTGGTGTGGCTGCCGGTCTTATGCTAAATGTCAGGCCGAACTCCCTCGTTATCATCCCGGTTATATTGCTGGTCGTCATCTGGGGTTTTTACAGGGGCAAATTTTCCCTAAAGATGTTATCAGTAACCTTAATATCATACGTTGCAGGGATAACCCTTGCCGTCGCTCCCTTTACTGTCATCAAATACCGGGCTACCGGTGAATTCAGGCTGACGACCGGCCAGACAGGTTTTGCCCTTTATCTTGGGAACAACCTCGATAATCCGGACCCCTATTTCAGGCCCGTTCCCTTCGCGTCTCCTTCGCCCTTTGAGCAGGGGACTCAGATGGTCATCGAGGCAAGCAGGAGGGCGGCGAAAAGACTTACTCCCAAGGAGGCCTCAAATTACTGGACCAATGAAGTAATCAAGACGGCCATGGAACGTCCTGCGGGCTTTATGTGGAAGATATGCCAGAAAACTCTCATACTTTTCAACCGGTTCGAGGCTGGAGACCATTACCATATAGGCTTTTTAAGCAATTTTGTGCGGTTCTTCAAATTTCCTTTCCTGAGTCTCTGGCTGATCCTTCCTTTCGGCATGGCCGGAATGGCAACAACCGGCTTTAGATCCGGGAAACTGACAGGCATAAGCCTGATCTTTATCTTATACGCGTCTACCCTGGTCCTGTTTTACACAAGCACAAGGTTCAGGCTGCCGCTCCTGATTATCCTGATCCCTTTTGCAATCATAGGAATACAGAATCTGTTATCTAATATTAAAATCCGGCGACTAAAAGCAGTCGCCGCTTATTCAATAGTCGTTATCCTTTTTTTTATTGTCGAGTTTCTTCCCCTTCAGGCCACGGATGATATGACGCCCTATTATAACACCCATGCTATCATACTCAGTTCCAGGGGATTTGAAGACGAGGCTATGCGATACTGGGAAGAGGCCTCCCGCATGGATACACAGGTGTCCTCCTATGTGAATGTCTCCCTGGCTGGAAAATATTATAGAAAAGGGGATGTCCGAAAGGCTCTCTTTTATCTTGAAAAGATCCCCGACGGCTCATTTGCGGCCTCTTATAAATATGAGATGATAGGCGACATAATTTTAGACCAGGGAGATGTTAAAAAGGCGGTATCGGCATATAAAAAATCCCTGGAGGTAAATTCAGGGAGGAGAGAAATCAGGGAAAAACTGATCAAAATTTACTGGAGGATAGATAAAAAGAAGGCCTTGGATGAATACGAAATATTGCAATATATCTCGTCATTCTATAATGAGTCTGATACTATTAAATAAGGTTTCTATAGATGCCCCCGGATCAAGCCCGGGGCAGGCTTCTCAAGTCCGGCATGACATCTGATACCCAGCTGCTCCGAGGCGAGGGAGTCCATTAAGGGTCATAAAATGCTCGATGTAAAATTTAAGCTTTTTCCTGGCCATATCACCGAACGTGACTGGATGGCCCCTTCACCCCTCAGAACTCTTTTCTGGAATACGACCTATGCCTGCAACTTCAATTGCCGAATCTGTTTTACTGACGCGGGTATGGCTTCTTCTCGTGAACTGAACACACAGGAAGCCATGAACATGCTGGAGCATGCCCGTTCCGTAGGGGTAAAAAATATAATAATTTCAGGTGGAGAGCCCTTTAAAAGAAAAGACATTTTAGATATCCTGAAATATATGGCCAAGCTGGGTCAAAGCACTCGTATAGCTTCAAACGGCAGTCTTTTAAATTATGAAGTCCTTAAGATCTTGAGAGATGAGACTCTCACTAAATCTTTTCAAATAAGTATCGACACTTTAAATCCCGATCTCTACAGCAAATTTCACGGTGTATCAGCTGATGAACTCGTAAATGTTCTAAATGTATTGAGGTATATCAAAAAGCTTGGTTTCCACACCACTGTTTCTTCTCGAATGACTCCACAAACACTGTCATCGATTCCCGAGCTTTTGGACAGGGCATACGAGGAGGGATGGGCCACTGTAACTGTGCATCTGCCATTGCTCACAGGCAGGGGGAAAAATGCCTTTTCCCAGGATACGGACTTTTTGACCCTCTTGGAGCCTGCATTTGAGCATTTTTTGAAGTTGCCCGAAAAATGGCTTATTGAAATGTTCATACCATGGAGCCAATATCATCCAACATCAAAACATTTAGAAAAGAAAATAAAGACTGTTTATGCCGGTTGCCGGGGGGGACGAGACAGGTTGACGGTTAACCCAAACGGTGACATATCGTTTTGTGTCTGCCTGGATGTCCAGGAATTGTACCTGGGCAATATACGCGAAGACAATTTATTGGATATTTTCAGGAATTCATGGATTTGTGACATGCTACGACATCCCGAGAGTCACAACATCTGTAAAGATTGCAAACATGTTGCTGTATGCGGAGGTGGATGTAGAGTGGCAGCTTACGTTATTTCCGGAAGAATCGATGGGCAAGATGAATCATGCCCGCTTTATAGACATTATGGAACAGATACCGACAGCACTTGAGGGAAACACACAATATTGGCACTCTGGAAAGACGCAATCAGTGAGAGTATAGTCGGGAAAAGAGGCTTTTTTAAGATTTCCTCCCTATGGCTGCCACTTGCTCTTATCCTTCAAACTCATCCCATAGAAGATTTACGAGCCCGTTTATACTCATCCCTCTATTTGATAATTTCAATACAATGTTGGAGCATCGCCTGTAATCTGGTCAACGATCTATCCGATAAGAATGAAGACAAAGCGGCAGGGAAAAAGAGATGGATTTTCAAAGTATCAAGTCATGCAGGCATATTAATTATTATTCTCCTGGTTGGAACAGGTCTCTCCTTGATTATCTTGGTGAAAAGCAGGGGCGTTGTTATGATATCCTATGCTTTCGCGATGTTCTTGGGATTTATCTATTCTACTAGGCCGGTGCGATTCAAGGAACGCGGGGGTTATGGTTTACTCGCCTACAGTTTATCCGCAACACTTGCCTATGTCCTGGTTCCATGGACCCTATTCCATTCCAGTTTGACATTGTTGTTTATACTGATTTTTGTTGTCATGTCGGATAAATGGGTGAACCTTCATTTTCACCAGATTGTCGATTACTACGCGGATTTCAACTCTATGACGAGGACATATGCGGTTAAAGTGGGTCTCGAAAGGGCTCGCCTGTCTCTCCGGATTGCTTTCCTGCTGGCGTCTTTTTCAATGATAGTTGTCATAATGTATATATTATTGTCAGAGCAAGATATAACATGGCGCATGATTATTTTATTGACATCCATAGGGATCATTATCGGAACCGGGGTCTACGCCTGTATCTTAAAAAAGAAAGCCAGTAAGGTATCAGAACTTATCAATGAACTGCCATGGTTCTATCTGGGGTTAACATATCTTGCATTTCGTATTCTGCCTCCGGTTATATTTACTCATCTGTCGGTTAAGGTGCCGGTGATGTGGATACTGGTTACTCTGAGCTGTCTATCCTTACTGGGAGAATCATTCTATATGATTAGATATAAATATGAATGAAGATACCGTAGCATTAGTGTTAAACAATTGTAATATTGAGATGAATTAGCTTTTGTAAGAAAATAAATTTATAAGTGTCCTATTTCCAATTGCTGCCCCCATGCGCACATCTGACATGTTAAATATCCAGACATTAATAAGTAATATCTCCGAGCGTAGAAATCTGTGGTTAATTAAATATGGGAAAGAAGAGAAAAAGGGAATTAAAAAAGGGAGTTATTGATAGTATTATTGATATCTCTGATAGATATCCATACCAGTTATTATCAATCATTCTCCTTCTTGCCCTGATTTTAAGGATACTGGCCCTCCTGAGCCTTAAACAAAGTATCTATTCCGATTTTCTTATATGGGATGAGAGGGTATATCACAACTGGGCCATAAAAATCGCAAATGGAATATCTGTAACACCAGCCTATGATTTTGCCCCTCTTCCAGCCTATATAATGGCTATTATTTACAAATTATTCTCGCCGGATACCTTGTATATCAGGATCATGAATATCGGTTTTGGGGTCCTCACCTGTTTTTTAATCTATCTTATAGGAAAGGAGGTGGGAAATCGCATTACGGGTCTTGTTGCGTGTCTCATAGCATCTCTTTATAAACCTTTTATCTTTTTTAGTGTTACTCTTTTAAAGACATCTCTGTCACTGTTTCTTTTTGCATCTGCCATATACCTTGTAGCGGCCCTTATTGACAATCATTCGATGATAAAAGAGGTCCTGCTCGGGATTTTAATTGGTCTTATGATCAATGTCCGGCCTAACTGTGTGGTTCTTATCCCCCTTATCTTATTAATAATCCTTTGGGATAGTCGAAAATGGAGACCTTCAATGAAGATGATTACCACAAAATTTATATCATACGTTGTTGGTCTATCCATAGCCATAGCTCCTTTTGCGATACTAAATTACCGCGTTTCCGGGGAATTTGGGCTGATCCCAATCGGCGGATTTAATCTTTATCTTGCAAATAATCTTCAGAATCCATATCCATATTATCGTCCCGTGCCCTTTGCCTCATCATTGCCTTCCGAGCAGGCGATACATTTTATTATCGAGGCAAGCAAGAGGGAGGGCAAAAAGTTATCGCCGCGTGAAGCTTCATTATATTGGACCCATGAAGTTTTCAGGACCGCCTTAGAACGGCCAAATGCGATAACATTGAAGATATTTCAGAAGATAATGGCTTTTTTTAATCAATTCGAAGCGGCGGATAATTATCACATAGGTTTTTTAAGCGACTACGTGAGGTTCTTAAAGTTTCCATTTTTAAGCTTCTTGCTGATTCTACCCTTCGGCATGGCAGGAATGGCAGTAAGTCTTACAGGCTCTAAAAAAGCCTTTGCTCTGGGCTCAATCTTTTTTTTATATGCCCTGACACTAATTATCTTTTTTACTAATATACGAATACGGCTGCCAACATTGATAATCTTGATACCATTTGCGGTGATAGGGATCAATAGACTGCTCTTTTATATCAATAATCGCCGATTCAAAAGGATCATCGTCTATTTGGCCGTGGTTGCAGCTTTTTTCATCATAGAATTCCTCCCTCTCCGAGGCACAGGAGATATGACAGCCTATTACAACACCCACGCCATTATTCTCAGCTCAAAGGGATTTGAAAGTGAAGCTGCCGCGTACTGGGAAAAATCATCCAAAATGAACAGGCCTTATTCCGCCTTCGCCAATCTCTCTCTGGCCGCGATGTATCTTAAAGGCGGAGAGATTAAGAAGACAAAATATTACATTGATAAGGTCTCCGATGAATCATTCGCAGCCGCTTCTAAATACGAACTCATGGGAGATATGATGATGCATATGGGACAGAAGGAAAAGGCCGTGGCTGCGTATGAAAAATCACTCGAGATCAATTCCGGCCGGAGGGGAACCCGCTTGAAATTAATCAAGATACTCTGGCGGATTGATAAACAAAAGGCATTGGAAGAGCATGACAAGCTCGAATACATAAATTCATTTTATGATATCCTGTAAATAATCATTGTTATGTCGCGTAAACTTGTTCTGGCAAGGATTTACAAAAACTTATGTCTTGACAAAGAGTTGTTTCTATAGAATTGTTGTTTCTTAGCTTTGTATCTTGCCAGTTGTACTGAACGACCCTCGTCAACTTGCTTTGCCTGAAGGTGAGTGATCTCAACCATCCCTGAAAAGTACACGAATGGGGAAACAAGTAATATCAAATAAGAGGAGATGAAGCATGAAAAGATTTTTTATCCTTACCGTAATATTCATTGGGATCATGCAGTTGTTGTCGTCAGCCGTGGTGCTGGCAGCGGATGTGAAAATAGGGGTGATCGATATCCAGAGAATAATGAAGGAATCCAGGGCCGCGAAGAATGCCCGTGCTGTTTTTTTTAAGGATGTTGAGCAAAAGAGAAAGCTCTTCAACGATAAACAAAACGAGGTCCAGGCTATGGAGGAGGAGTTGAAGACTAAAGGAAAAGATATGACCCCGCAGGCAAGAAAAGAAAAGACCGATAATCTCGCAGATGAGATCAAGGAACTGAAGCGCCTGAGGAGCGATCTGGAAGAGGAGTTGAAGAAAAAAGATAGAGAACTGACCCAGAGACTTTTAAGTGAGATTAGCGTGATAGTAGGGGAGTATCAAAAGAAAGAGAATTACACCATTATACTTGAAAAGAGATCGGTAGTCGCCTCTGATGAAGCAATCGATATCACGGATAAGATTATTAAATTATATGATGTCGTGAAATAGCTTATTACCCATTTGAACCCGCGTTAATATGCAGACCTTATCAGACTGTCCCATCTAACAAAATCCACGCCCAAAGGAGATGGCCTTGCCTTGAGGCAAAGACCACGAGATTTAAGTAATTTTTAAAAAAACAGGGAAAAGACACTGGATTTGGATTAAAGATTCACTCCGCTTCTGCCGATTATTCATTTCAAGAGTTTTGATAAAAACATCGATATTTAGCTCATTCAGAACCACCGAGCAGATAATGAAGCTCCCCACCGCAAGCGGTGGGGTATCAAGCGGAATTCCGCCATAGCAACCCGGCTTCGCTTTTGCAAGCTTCGCCGTGGTTCACCTCGCCATTCATCCCCGCGGCAAGCCGCAGGGTATTCTGGCGAAGGCGAATAAAATCATTAATGCCCGGTTAACTTCGGGACATTACTGAGTAAAAAGAATGAGTTAATTGGAGAACAATCATGAAAAATCTCACCACCCTTTTCGCCGTTTTTACCCTGATTATCATCTCTCCATTTATCGCGCAGGCAGGGCCTGTAGGAAAATTCACAAATGTCGAGGGCAGGGTGGATATTACAAGACCGGACAAGGCTGCCGTTCCTGTCAAGGTCGGGGATGAGATTTATGAAAAGGATATTATCCGTACAAAGAGTAAATCAAAGGCTGAGATCGTCTTTTTTAACGGCAACTCATTACGACTCGCCCAGAGCACAAGAGTGGAAATTTCGGAATGCATCACGGGAGAGCAGCGTAACAGTTCTGTTTTGAGGCTTTTCCGGGGCAAAATCCAGAGCAAGGTGAAAAAACTCGCTGGAAGGGTCTTTGGGATGAACAGGGACAGGTATGAGGTCCACACGCCCACAGCGGTATGCGGGGTGAGGGGAACCGATTTCTTCACATTCTACAGAAATGGGGTGACCGGCAATATCTTTAAGGAGGGAATAGGTTACGGCTATAGCAAAAACAAACCGGATGAGGTGAGGGAGATCCTGCCTGGTCAGACAATGCTTGTTACAAGCCCGGACCAGCCGCCCCTGGTGAGACCCACCACGGAGGAGGAGTTGATTCAGCACGAAGGGGATACGGCACCTTCGAAAAAAGAGGAAGAGGGCGATGACGAGGAACAGACCGAGGACGAACAAAAGGATGAGCAGAAAGAGGTAAAAGAGGATTCCAGCGAGCAGGGTGAAGAAGACCAGGCCGTTGCAGAGGACGAGGGAGAGCAGCAGGTTGAAGCGGATGAAGAAGATCAGGGAAACGGCGGTAATGAGACTGAATCAGTTGATGCAGGAGCGGGAGTGAAGGCGGGTAAAGAGATTGATGCCGACCCACCGGGGAATGTTGTAAGTGGAGATAGTCCTTCAGAAGATAACGATTTGGGAGGATATAACGTCGGAAATTACGGTTCTGATGATACTATGGCCATTGATAATCTAAAGCCCGCCGATCCTGGCATAGAAAACGCACCGCCTGTTAAAACCGATATGGGAAATACCGCCTCTCTTTTTGAAAATAATCCCCTCTATATTCCGCCCTCAATCCCTACAACAGAACCCTTTAAAATTGACAGTATCAAAATATCCGGCGACCTTATTGCGGGGCCATACATTTATTACGAGGATGGGAAAGAGGAATCGATATATAATTACTATCAAATGGATATGTCAGGCACCTTTTCAATGACCCCTCCGTTTCTTCACATAAACGCTGGTGTTAGAGGAAACATCCTGACCGGGACCGGGCCGCTTAGCGGGGCCTATTATCTGGGCTTTGTCGGCGCGGACTGGAGCGATCTCCGGTATGAGAGAGTCCGCGGGGTGGCCGTTATGTTTTATGTGGCCCCTGATGGGAGCGGAGGTATCCTTGACGGCGACATATTTGGAGATTACCTCAGCTCAGGAACCTGGCAGGCTAAGGGTTATATGGTACCCATAGAGATGGTCGATAGCGGACTCCCCTTTGACTTTCCCCCTATCACTAATAAACAACTCTTCCTTAATGAGGCGGCCGGTTTTTTTGAGGCGCCCGGCGACGGTACCATATCTGTGGACTGGGGTCACGGTCAAATGCTTTCCATCACCGATCAGGACTGGGGGCTATGGCGGTCTGAATTTGGAGGCTCCTTTACAAACAACATATATGATAAATGGGTTATTGAGTGGAAAGACAGCTCTCCTACGCCTTCAGATGCCGTCCAGCGCTACTATTACACCCTGGGTAAATTCTGGAAAAGGGGTGAGATGGACGGAGATGTATCAGGTGGTTGGGTTGATCTGGAAAAGGTGACAACCGGTATATTTGAGGGGGGGATGCATGGCGTCTATAACCCCAATGATCCAGCAGGAAACTATTTTGCCGTGTCAGGAGGCGCCTGGATAGAGACCAATAAATTTCTTGAGATGGTCTCCACCTCACAGGGACAGGAAAGGTTGAACGCCCTCTATATACCTTGCATTGAAGTGGGCAGGGCTGATCTTTCACTTTCAGGCAGTGACACGGTTTTTAACGCGGTCAACATGAATAATGTGATCTTCTTTGCCAATTCAACTGGAGGCGCCCCGCGAATCTGGGCCACGAATGAAGTTGATGGAACCTATTCCTCCATACCCTCGGTGGGTCACGCCGTAAACCTCACGGGAAACGGGCTAAGTGTGGACTTCACGGTTAAAAAATGGAACGACAGTGTCTGGAGCGCGGATGTCAAGGGCAGTGGAGTATACAGCGGGAGCGGCACACTGAATAATACGGACATCAGAATGGACGGAGGCGCTGCCGGGACCTATTCAGGCAGCGATTTCTCGGGCACAGCGGCAGGGGCGTCCCGTGTGTTGCCGCCTCCATAAAGTATTGAATTATGGGGTTAGCCGGATAACACAATATCATTTGGTTGATTTTTCATCACTTCTGAGTTTATCATATCAATAATTGCTCTCTTGGATGTCAGTGGATAATTTCCTTTTTTCTTGGCAAAGGCTGCTCTGGTTATGTTCCATGGTTTCAATAATCAAAGGATGATAAGACTCGCTTTATTCTTAGGGTTGTTCCCATTGGTTTTCTTTGTATCTCCACGGCTCTCCGTGGCCTACAACCATCCATTACTTATAAAATTTATCATTGAATATAACCTCAGGGCCATTGAAAAGGGCCTGGTCAATGGCACTTACAGGGGAGAGGAGGGGATCCTTGGCATCAGGCCTGAAATAGCCGACTCCCTCGGATTGAAGGTCTATATTGACCAGGACTATCTGGATGCCAGCAGATTGTTGAAGGAGGCGGACAGGTATCTCACGAAGGCCAAAATGTCCATGGCCTCAAGGGAGAAGGCGCCACATTCGGGTTATCATGAGAAGAAAATCGCTGACTATTTTATCTCCTACAGGACGAGTTCCGATGAGGCTATAAAGAAACTGATGCTTTATCATTCAAAGCTTGAACCGGGCATCGATGAAAGGCTTGATGAATCCCTTTGCTCTGGCCTGATCGACAGTATCCTGGAAGAGGGCCTAAAAAAGGCGGATAATAGACTAAGGGACGGCCTGGGAAACTTTTTCAATAGGTGTCAGGGAGAAGCTGAAAAGGACTTTTCTTTGACACCCGAAAATGTCCGCTTTGTAAACTATGTGTTTAAAAAGTTCCTTGAAAATGCCCCGGAAAAAGAGATCAAAAAATATGATCTCGACAGATACAGCAGTTACAGGGACAAGCAAACAGCCCACAACTGGAAAGAGGCGGCTGGAAATGACATAGCAAGGTTTTCCAGCTCACTGGAGGCGGCATTGAAGGATCTGGAGAATGAGAACAATGTTGTGGATCCGCTGCTCTTCATAGCGCTCATGAAAAAGGAGTCCTCCTTTAATCCCCTGTCGGTTTCACACGTCGGGGCCGCCGGGTTGACACAGATCATGCCGAGGACGGCGAAGGATATGGGAATGAATAACATCCATATGCCCAACTATTTCCTTGAGGCGGAATCTCTCATGAAAAGTGAGCGCGAGACCAGGGAACAGGCCATGGAAGCACTTTACATGATAGAGGGAAAAGACAGCCTCAAGCACGCAAAACGGGCGCGGGAGCTTACGCAGAAATCTCTTGAGATGGGGAGGAAGAGGGGAAAATTATTTTACAAATACAGGAAGGATCTCCTGAGGAACCAGACCGATGAAAGGCTTCAGCCGGCCAAGGCCATCCGGTACGGTCTCAGGTATTTTGCGAGATCGCTGAGGGATCAAGGGGGCGATATCAGCCTTGCCCTGGCCTCCTATAATGCGGGCCCCCATCGAATAAAGAGGTTTAAAGGCATACCCCCCTACGATGAGACAGTGGCTTTCAGGAACAGGGTACTGGAATTCTACAGGGATTACTTAAAAAAGGCCGGGGGCAGATAGGGGCGTTTCATCATATCTTAGAAATATGATGTGATTCTTCAACCCAGGTGAGCCATATCTTTTTACGATTCTGAAACTTATAGAGTACCCTGTCCAGGCCTTTCAATAGCTCCAGATCGAATATCTTCTTCCGGGAATATGCTATCAGCTCCCTTTCAAAACCTTCCCAGTCCGGCATTTTCTGCTGCTGATCAACGTGATATTTATAGAATTCCACGTGCATATCCTCTATCCTTTTATCAAATTCCACTATTTTGTTTCTTACTTCCAGGTTATTTTTGGAGATCAGCATGATATTAAAGGCCTTTCAGATTATAAGGGCTCCCTGATGCGTTCTGATAAAGCTTTTTCGATCCATTTCCCCCTATAGGACTGCCTCACTAACGAAAAAATACCCTCCCAAGGGGACCTATACTATCAATATAGATCATTAAATCCAAGGATTATCTAATTTATGTCGCTTGACAATAGTCTTTGGATAGGAAATTATGCCTTTTCAGAATTACAGGAAAGAGAGGATTCAAAAATGACAGAAAATATTGTGATGAAATCCAACTTCGAAGACCTGAAGCTCCTGAAGCGTGGAAAGGTGAGAGACGTTTATGAAGTTGACGGCCAACTGCTTATTGTAGCGAGCGACCGGATGTCGGCCTTTGACGTGGTTATGGATGATCCCATACCGGACAAGGGCAAGATCCTGACGGCCATTTCCATCTTCTGGTTCCAGAAGGTCCAGCCCATTGTTGAAAATCATATTATATCAACCGATCCCGAGGAGTATCCAGAGAGGTGCAGGAAATATAAAAACGTGCTAAAAGGCAGAAGCATGCTGGTCAAAAAGGCCAGGCCTTTGCCCGTGGAGTGCATTGTCCGGGGGTATGTCTCCGGATCAGGATGGCTTGAATATCAGTCAAAGGGTAGCATATGCGGCATCTCACTGCCCGTGGGATTATTGGAGTCGGAAAAGCTGCCCGAGCCCATATTCACACCTTCAACCAAGGCGGAGAGAGGACTACATGACGAAAACATCTCCTTTGAATCAGTCATCGAACTCCTGGGAAAAGATTCGGCGGAAGCGATTCGGGATCTGAGCCTCAAGATCTATGAGACCGGGCGCAGGATGGCCCTGGAAAGGGGAATCATAATAGCGGACACCAAATTTGAGTTTGGCTTTGAAGGGGATTCAATCATACTTATCGATGAAGTTCTGACACCGGACTCCTCAAGGTTCTGGCCAGTGGACAGCTATAAACCCGGCGGACCGCAACAAAGCTTTGACAAACAATTTTTAAGAGACTACCTGAATGGCCTTGACTGGCCCAAGACACCTCCCCCCCCTAAGCTCCCGCCCGAGATCATAGAAAAGACCAGAGACAGGTATATAGAGGCCTTAAAAAGGCTCACAGGCCTTGAGACATGGAACTGATAATCTGTTTTATCGATGACTCGGATTTCGAGCATGATCTCATGAAAAAAGAGATCGCCCCCCAGGCGCCCGGTCTGACCTTTGTGCAGGCCTATACATTTGAAGAGGCCCAAGATAGACCTGGGAAAAAGATCCCCATACTCTTCCTCCTTGACCTCTGGGGTCAGGAACTGGAAGCGGATGTGGAAAATCTCATAAGTAGCTGGAAAGAATTTACAATTAAATAAAAGGACCTTGCCCTCTATGCCTTGACAAAGTCCTTGTTGATGCTTAATCTATTTTTTGTTTTCCGAATACCGAAATTCAGTTCAAATAAGGAGCGAATCAATCCAGGACGATGAATGAAAAAAGAGGAGAAGAAGCGGTCAAAATAGAAATATCTCAACCGGAATCCAAGGCACGGGATCAGGATAAGAACCCTGAAGACAGGCCGGTAAACGACAAAAAGTCCCTTGAAGATATGACAAAGGCTGAGTTGCTGACAAAGGCAAAGGAGCTCCGGGAAGAGGCGGAAAAAAATTACGATCTGTACCTGCGTTCTCAGGCAGAGATCGATAATATGATAAAGAGAAACAAGAGAGAGAAAGAGGAATGGATCAAATTTTCCAATGAGACCCTTATAAAGGAGATACTGCCCGTAGTGGATAACCTGGAAAAGGCGATATCCCATTCCAACAATGAAAATTCACTTGACGCACTGAGAGAAGGGGTTGAACTGACCCTGAAAGGGTTGAAAGCTTCTTTGGCGAAATCAGGAGTGGAAGAAGTAAAGAGTGTGGGTGAGGTCTTTGACCCCTGCTTTCATCACGCAGTCTCCCAACGGGATGATGATAAAGTTGAAGCAGGTATCATACTTGATGAGCTTCAGAAGGGCTACACCCTCAACGAGAGGCTCATTCGACCCGCTATGGTTGTCTTGAGCAAGGGAAAATCCGGAAATCATAGAAACGATGGAAACACCCCCGATAAAGTGTGTGAAAAATAAAATGATGGAGAGAGGATAAGGAGGAAAAAATGGGAAAGATTATAGGAATAGATCTTGGGACGACAAATTCGTGTGTGTCCGTCATGGAAGGGGGAGATCCCGTGGTTATAGCCAATCAGGAGGGGAGCAGGACCACTCCCTCAATGGTTGCCTTCAATGATAAGGGAGAGAGGCTGGTAGGACAGATCGCCAAGAGGCAGGCTGTTACTAACCCGGATAACACCATCTTCGCAGTGAAAAGACTTATAGGACGCAAGTATGATTCGGGAGAGGTACAGCGGGACATCAAGGTCCTCCCCTACAAGATCACCAAGGCATCGAACGGGGACGCGCATGTGTCTGCGAGGGGAAAGGATTATAGCCCCGCGGAGATATCCTCCATGATTCTCCAGAAGATGAAACAGACTGCCGAGGATTACCTTGGGGAGCCCGTAACCGAGGCCGTTATCACGGTGCCCGCCTACTTTAATGACAGTCAGAGGCAGGCCACCAAGGACGCGGGCAGAATCGCGGGCCTGAAGGTGGAGAGGATCATCAATGAGCCTACTGCGGCCTCTCTGGCCTACGGTCTTGACAAGAAGGGAGACAAAAAAATTGCCGTCTTTGACCTTGGCGGCGGGACCTTTGATATCTCCATTCTGGAGATCGGGGAAGGAGTCTTTGAGGTCAAGGCCACGAACGGCGATACCCACCTGGGTGGAGAGGATTTTGACCTGCGCATCCTGGACTACCTGGCTGACGAATTCAAGAAAGACCAGGGCATAGACCTGCGGAACGATAAGATGGCTCTCCAGAGACTAAAGGAGGCGGCTGAAAAGGCAAAGATGGAGCTCTCAAGCTCGTCCGAGACGGATATCAACCTGCCCTTTATCACCGCCGATGCCAGCGGCCCAAAACACCTCAACATCAAACTTTCCAGGTCAAAGCTGGAAAGCCTGGTCGACGATTTGATACAAAAGGTGGTCGCACCCTGCAACCAGGCCATCAAGGATTCCGGCCTGAGAACCGGCGATATCAACGAGGTAATCCTGGTCGGTGGAATGACGAGGATGCCCAAGGTCCAGGAAAAGGTAAAGGATGTCTTCGGCAAGGAACCCAGCAAGGGAGTCAACCCGGATGAGGTCGTGGCCGTTGGCGCCGCCATCCAGGGGGGTGTCCTGAGAGGGGATGTGAAGGATGTCCTCCTTCTTGACGTCACTCCACTTTCCCTGGGGATAGAGACACTGGGCGGTGTATTCACAAAACTTATTGAAAAGAATACGACAATACCCACAAAAAAGAGCCAGATCTTTTCCACGGCTGCCGATAACCAGCCTGCCGTGGAGATCCATGTCCTCCAAGGGGAGCGCGAAATGGCCGCCAATAATAAGACCCTTGGCAGGTTCCAGCTTGTAGGCATTCCTCCTGCCCCGAGGGGCATCCCTCAGATCGAGGTCACTTTTGATATCGATGCAAACGGGATCGTGAGCGTATCGGCCAAGGATATGGGTACGGGAAAAGAGCAGTCCATCAAGATAACCGCGTCAAGCGGCCTTTCCGAGGAAGAGATCAGAAATCTTGTCAAGGACGCCGAGGCCCATGCGGATGATGACAAGAAAAAGAGAGAGCTGGTAGATGCCCGCAATATGGCTGACTCCATGATCTACTCTACTGAAAAATCCCTCAAGGAAGAGGGCGATAACCTCGATGAGACCACAAAGTCGGATATTAAGAGGGCCATAGAGAGCCTCAAAAAGGCAATGGAAGGCGAAAATACCGACGAGATAAAGCGCCTTACCGAGGAATTGACCCAGGCCTCACACAAGCTCGCGGAGGCCATGTACGCAAAGGCGGCCGCAGAGCAGCAGGCCCATACGGGCGGGGCAGGCGCCTCTGGGTCATCCGCAGGCCAATCCAAGGACGATGATGTGGTTGACGCGGATTTCGAGGAAGTTCAGAAGTGAGATATGATAGAAGCTTAATCAGAAAGGCTGTCTCCACCCTTGTGGTGGGGATGGCCTTTTTTTTATCTTCCTGCCAGGTAAAGACCGTATATGAAAGGCCTCCTGTTGAGAAACCTGTCCCTGACCTCTATCAAATGGCTGAACTGGATTTTAAGGAAGGGCGATTTGAAGATGCCTTCAACAAATACAGGCTCTATCTGGAAAAGAGCCCGGCAGGCGAAAAATCCAGGACCGCCCTATACCGGATGGCCAGGATCCGTCTTGATAATCATCAAAATGAAGAGGCCTTAAGCCTCTTGGAAAGGATTGTCTCCGAGTACCCGGACCACCCTGAGACGCCCATTATAAGACATGATATAGCCGATCTGTATTATGTTTTAGGAGATTACCAGAAGTCCAGGGATGTGTCCCTGGAATGGCTTAAAAAATACCCCAGCCACCCACTGAAGGCCCAGGTACTTTTTATCTTGGGCAACAGTTATAAATCCCTCGGGAACAGGGTGGAGGCCTTTAGGTGGTGGCTTAATACGGCGACAGCCCTCTCCGCGGGATATAATCTTCCTGAAAGCCGGGCGGACCTGGATGACCTCATTATTGATCTCATAAATCAGAGTGAGGCCGATGAACTGATGGAGATGGCCGAATACGGCGCGGGAAGCCTCTATATTCCCCCCATCTATCAAAGGATGGCTTCCCTATACTTTGATCAAGGCAGACTTGAAGAGGCCCGGAAATTCGCGATGCTGCTTGTCCGCTCTTCCCGGGATCCCTTCCTGATCTCATGGGGGCGCGAGTTTATCGACAGGATTTCAAAAAGAAAGGAAGAAGAGGTCGAGGTCAGAAAAGGGGCCATTGGCTGCCTGCTGCCCCTCAGCGGTCCCTTCGGGCTCTATGGTGAGGAGTTGCTGAACGGTATCCAGCTGGGCATGGGCCTCTTTAATCAATCCGCGGGTGACCAGGGGCTTGAACTGATCATCAGGGATACCAGGGGCAGCGTGGAGGACACCATAGCCGGAATTGATGACCTGGTCCTAAAAGAGAAAGTCATGGCCATTGTCGGCCCCCTTGCCAGCGGGCCTGCCACTGCCGCTGTAAAAAGGGCTCAGGAGCTGGGAGTCCCGATCATTACCTTTACCCAGAAGGACGGCATTGCCAAGGAAGGGGACATGGTCTTTAGGAATTTCCTTACCCCTGCAAAGGAAATAAATACGATCCTGGACAAATCGATGGATGAGATGGGAATGAGGAGATTCGGGATTTTTTATCCGGACAATCCTTACGGCCGCTTCTTCATGAACCTTTTCTGGGACAAGGTTGAAGAGAAGGACGGGACAATAACGGCGGTTGAATCCTATAAGGTGGGTGAGACGGATTTCGCCGTAGGGATCAAGAAGATGGTGGGTTTATACTACCCCAGGCCTGATTCCATCCGGCAGATGCTCGAGGAGATGGAAAATCCGGCTCCAGATGAGGCCGTGGCAGATGACCCGGAGCGGGAAGAAGAGGCGGGAGACGGAACCGGGCAGGAAAAAGATGATGAGCCTCCCCCCATCGTGGATTTTGACGCCGTCTTTGTCCCGGATAATTATCAACAGGTCGCCCTGATAGCGCCCCAGTTCCCCTTTTATAATGTGTTTAACGTGCCTTTCCTGGGAACCAGCCTGTGGCTGTCAAAGGATCTCCTTGAAACGACAGGGGACTATCTGCAGGGAGCCATTTTCCCGGCCGGTTTCTACCCGGACAAGGACTCTGAAACGGTCAGGGCCTTTGTCGAGGCCTATAGGGCGAATTTTCAGTCAGATCCCGGTGTCCTGGCGGCAAACGGATACGACACCATAGGGCTGATCAAAGAGATTATGGGAATGGAAAGGGTCAAGACCAGGAGAGACTTCCGGGAAGAACTGGCACAGGATGCCTTTAATGGTGTCACGGGAAAGATATCATTTGATCCACAGGGCGAGGTAGAAAAGGAACCTGTACTGCTCACCGTCTATGGAAAAAGTCTTCACCTCCTGAAACAGCCCTAAAAAATCCGTCCCCACAGGCCGCGTCAGGCCTGCTCCTTCTTCTCCTCCTTTTTCTTGCCAGCCATTACTGAGACGATAATTCCTATCTCATAGAGGGCTATCAAAGGGATTGCCATCATGCACTGGGTGATCACGTCCGGCGGGGTCAGGATTGCCCCCAAAACAAAGGTCAGGAGAAGGGCATACTTTCGGTTCTTTCTGAGAAATTGAGGTGTCACTATCCCTATCCTCGAAAGGAAATAGATTATTACCGGGAGTTCAAAGACAATTCCAAAGGCGAAGAGGAGTTTGATGGAAAAGGAAAAGTACTGTTTAACAGAAGGGAGTGCCTGGACATAATCATTGGCATACCCAAGGAAAAACTTAAAGCCGAAGGGGAAGACGACCAGGTAGCCAAAGAGCGCTCCACCTATGAAAAGAATCGTGGAAAATATGACAAAGGGGATGACGTATCGTTTCTCGTTTTGATAAAGGCCAGGGGCAATAAACATCCATAACTGATAAAAGACCATGGGCGATGCCAACAGTATGCCGGCAATAAAGGCCGTCTTGAGATAGGTGAGAAACATCTCGGGCAGACTGGTGAAGATAAGCCTGTCGCCTTCCGGAAGGCTTTCCTTCAAGGGAGATATGAGGACTCTGAAAAGATCCTCTGAAAAAAAATATGCGATGACAAAACCGATTCCTACGGCAAGTGCGCAATATATAAGCCTTTTTCTTAGTTCCTCCAGATGGCTCAGGAAGGGCTGCTTTTCATCCTCGGTCATCCTGGGTCTTCTCCTCATGCGTTTCATCCGACCGGGACTCGCCCTTCTCTTTCTGTGATTCATCGATTTCCAGGGCTTCTTTCTCTATATCCGGCCCTTCCATGCCCGGGGGTCTTTCCGGCTCGCTTACTGAATCCACGAGGTCGTCCTTGATGTCTTGCATGTCCTGGATTCCTCCATCCAGATCCAGGCTGTCCTTGATCTCCTGGGTGGCCTTCCTGAACTCCGCCATCCCTTTCCCAAGGGCCCGCGCAAGGTCCGGCAATTTGCTCGGGCCTATTACGATCAGGGCAATGACCATAATGACGATCAGTTCCGGAAATCCAATTCCAAACATGAGTTACTCCTATTTTTAAACTTTGTTCTTCTCCCCACAAGTTGGGAGAAAGGGTTCAAGGGATCAAGAGTCTGTTTTTAATTCCGTCTTTTATTTTTTAATATTTCACTCGAATCCTGGACCCCTTTATTATCGACCAACCCATCCTCCCCAACAGGCTGCCCGGAGGGTGGCAGTAAACCTGGGATCATCAAGTTTACAACTCCCTTATCATCGCGGTCTCATCGCAGTCTGGAAACTTGGGACACTTGAGGCAGTCCGCCCAGATCTTGTGAGGCAATGTGGATTTCTCCACCTCCCTGAAACCCATCTTGGCAAAGAAATCAGGGACGTATGTGAGTGTAAATACCTTGGTCAATCCGAGTGATATTGCGTCCTCAAGGCATTTCTCGACGAGTTGGGTCCCGAGGTCTCTTCCCTGAAACTCCTCCTTAACGGCCAGGGACCTAATTTCGGCCAGGTCTTCCCAGCAGATTCCCAGGGCACAGACCGCGATTATGGAATCCGGATCTTCCGTGTCCTCCATAACAAAATAGTCCCTTAAATGGTCGTAAATTTCACTCAGGGACCTGGGCAATAAAAGCCCCTGGTCGGCGAAACGCCTTAACAGTTTATGGATCTCACCGACCTCTCCAATAACGGCCTTTCTGATCATGATCTCATTCAATCCTGGAAACGAAGCCTTTGAAACCGGCCTCTTCAAGTTTTTTTAAGTAGTTATCAGCCTCTTCCCTGCCTTGGAATTTGCCGCAGCGGATTCGATAATAGTCCCTCCCATTTACCTTTGCCTCATTATAGTAGGCATCATACCCTTTTTCAATCAGTTCCTTGATCATCCTTTCAGCGCTGTCCATGTCTCCGAGAGACGCTACCTGAACGGCATACAGGTCTTCAGTTTTTAACGAGTCTTTCGCAATCTCACTATTTTGGGTCTCAAGAGTATCCGCCTCCAATTCATCATCTGTTTTTTTTGGGGCTGTCCCGAAATCGGCCGGAGGAGCCTTCTTTTTTGTCATATCTGCCTGTTTTTCCGCTTTGAGGGCCTTTTTTACTTCATCCTTTTTGCTGGCAAGTCTATCATAAAAGACCAGTTTAGGCATTTCATCCGGCTCTTTGGGCCTTTTTGTATCATCGATCTCTTTGCGGACAACCATATCCTGCAATCTCTTTATCTGACCCTTCAGCTCTGTGATGGTCATGACATTGCCCGGCAAGAATCCACGGCCCACAAGTATCCCCAGGACAAAGATCCAGGTCAAAAGAAAGAAAAAAAAGACGCCCCACAGGAGGGATGAAAATGGTGTCAGCTCTATCTGGAACTTCTTTGTTGGCTTTTTCTTTTTTTTCTCCCTGGATTTAACCATCTCTTTAGAGACCTTTTTTTCGTCTGATTCACATCTTCCTGGGTGCGTCGATTCCAAGGAGTCTCAGGCCGTTAAATATCACCAGTCTTACCGCCTCCGCCAGGACAAGTCTCGCCTGGCTCATTTCCTTGTCGGCCGCGACTATGCGACATTCAGGGACCTTGGTGCCAAGGTTGAAATATTTGTGAAATCGGGAGGCCAACTCGGTCAGATAATAGGTCAACCTGTGTGCCTCGAAGGAGGCGCATATATCTGCAAGAAGGTATGGAAACTCCTCCATCTTTCTGATAAGTTCCATCTCTTCATCCAGCACGAGCCTGTGTAATATCCTGTTAGGCCCTTTGGGCAAAGAGATCCCTTCCTGGGTAGCCTTCCTGAATACACTGCATATTCTGGCGTGGGCATACTGGACATAATAGACGGGATTGTCACTATCGTGCTTTTTTACGAGATCTATGTCAAAATCAAGGGGTGAGTCGTGACTCTTTGTGAGAAAAACAAATCGAACGGCGTCAACTCCCACCTCGTCAATCAACTCCTTGAGGGTCACATACTGCCCAGCCCTCTTGGACATTTTGATCTCCTGGCCCTCTTTGTAGAGTTTCACCAGCTGGATGAGGAGGATGGAAAGCCAGGCCTCGTCTATCCCGCTGGCCTTTAGGGCCGATTTCACCCTCTGTATATATCCGTGATGGTCCGCCCCCCAGATATTGACGGCCTTTGAAAATCCCCTTTTCCATTTATCCAGGTGATAGGATATGTCCGAGGCAAAATATGTAAACTGCCCGTCCTGTTTCCTTATCACACGGTCTTTGTCATCACCGTAGGCCGAGGTCTTTATCCAAAGGGCCCCCTCCTCCTCGAAGAGTTCCCCCCTTCCCCTGAGATCCTGGAGAGATCTCTCCACCAGTCCGGAGGAGTATAGATCGCTTTCATTAAACCAGACATCAAAGCGGACACGGAAGAGTTCCAGGTCGCGCCTGATCTCCTCGAGCATCTTCTCCTTGGCCAGCCCTGCGCAGGCCTCGATGGCCATGTCAGGCTCCATCCCCGAGATATCGATCTCCTTTGAGATCTCCAATGCGAGATCCGTAATATACTCCCCGTGGTATCCCTTTTCAGGAAAGGGATATTCAGGGTCCCCCATCTGCTTCCAACGGCTGTATATCGATTCGCCCAGGAGTCTGACCTGCAGGCCTGCGTCATTTATATAGAATTCACGAACCACCTCGTACCCGCAGAAGGAGAGGATATTGCATAGGGTATCGCCCAGCGCGGCCCCCCTTCCGTGCCCCAGGTGGAGGGGACCCGTTGGATTGGCGCTTACATACTCGACCAGCACCTTCTCCCCTGCCCCGGAATCGCTCCCTCCATACCTCTCGCCTGATTCTATCAACCTCCCAAGAAACCTGAGCCATTGATCCCTGCTGATCCTGAAATTAATAAAGCCCGGCCCGGCTATCTCCACCTTTTCGATGAATTCTCCCTGTCCCCCCAGATGATCGACGATGATCCGGGCTATCTCCCTGGGGCTCTTTTTCTGGGATGAGGCCATGGTCAGGGGCAGGTTGGTGGCAAAATGGCCATGTTCCGGATTATTCGGTATCTCAATAACATACACCGGGAGGGTGGTTTCTTTAAGCAGCCCTTTCTCAAAACAGCTCCTAAGGGCCGTATGTAAAATTTTGTCTATAGTGGTTTTCATTCAATGTATTCCCTTATTGAACTCTGTCCAATGGACAGGAAGATCTCATATGAAATGGTGTCGCTCCATCCGGCAATGTCGTCCCCTGTTATGCCCTCTTCCCCCTGGGTCCCTAAAAAAACCGCCTCGTCTCCGTCCGCGACATCCCTGACTCCCGTGATATCGCATATGACCATGTTCATGCATACCGTGCCGATGATATCGACCTTTTTTCCTGCGATCAGGACCTTTCCCCTGTTTGAAAGACTCCGGGGAAGGCCGTCACCGTAACCTGCCGAGACTATGGCTATTTTTTTCGGCCCTTCGGTGTAATATATTCTGCCGTAACTGACCGGTGTCTGATCCGGAAGATCCTTCACCTGGAGGACAATTCCGCTGAAGCCCATTACCGGCCTCAGGGGCAGGGGAGGATGAAATTCCGGTGAAGGGAGACCGCCATAGAGCATAATGCCGGGCCTGACCATCTCAAAATGGGAGTCTCTATGCGCCATTATCCCGGCACTGTTGGCCAGATTATTCAGGGGGAGATCCAGGCCCAGGCCGCGGCCAGTATTGACCGCCCTCTGAAAATTCCCTATCTGTTCCCTTGTAAAGCCGTAATCCGGTTCGTCCGCTGACGAAAGATGGGACATCAGGCCCTCGAGACGCAGCCCTGGATATTCCAGGATCTTTTTCATGAAAGGCCCGGCCTCCTCATGGGGTATACCGAGGCGTCCCATTCCCGTATCGATCTTGAGATGGATATTGATCCTCTTCCCTTTTCTCAGGGCCTCTCCAGCCAGGAGATCCAATGACTGAAGGTCAAAGACCACGGGCGTAAGGTCATTGTTCACGACTTCCTCGGAATCTTGCCCCGATCTTATACCGCACAGGATAATGATGGGCAGTCTTATCCCGTGCTTCCTGAGTTTCAGGGCCTCGTGTATATGGGCCACTCCAAGGGATTCTATCCCGTTTCTTTCCAGTAATCGCGCTACCTCCAGGAGACCATGGCCGTAGGCGTCTGATTTTACGATCCCCATTATCCTGGTCTTTGGATCGATAAGTCTCTTGACCTGGGTCAGGTTAAATCCAAGGTTTTGGAGATCTATTTTCACGATGTTCGGAGAAAAGGTCATGTTTCAATTCCTGAAATTAAGAACTTGATACGTTAACTGATATGGGTCTATATAGCAAGAACTATATGAATTCAGGGGGCTTAGGTTGACACAACACCTGCTTGCAAGTATCATGAATCGCAGTTTAGGAACGTGGATCAGCCTAATTCATCAATATCGTTCATGTTTGTCGGCACAACCTCTTTAAGATAATATTTTCAGATATCTCTTTGAAAATTGTCTTATAATGGCCTCGAGCCTTTGGGGATTATTTGTATCATGAGACTCTTTTTTTGTCTGATCGGTCTTGTCCTTATTGTGGAAGGACTCCCCTATTTTGCCTTCCCTGATAAGATGAAACAGTGGATGAAGCTTATCCGGGAAACCCCTGATCGCAAGCTCAGGATTATCGGTTTCACATCGATGTGTCTCGGATTGGTGATCGCCTACCTGGCGAGGTGACCAACATGCGCTATCTAAATTCAATTTTTTTATAAAGAATTGGGATTTTGGTATAACCCTGGGCACCAGCAAGGAGATGCCTGCAAGTTGAGCCTGCGAACTCCCGCTGAAGAGCGGGAGCGCCGCTCCATAGATCCCGGCTTGACGGGGAGATGACACCTTGATGGTGGATCAGGGGACAGAAAAACCCCTTGACAGTGGAGTTTACATAAAATATACAAAAAGTTTTAATATTTATTTTCGATAGGGCGGTTATATCAAATAGCTTCGGCTCATTGAGCGGCGTATTTATAATACAGGCCTGGATTACGGGGGATTTAGAGATCGCCCGCTCAGGGGCGTAACAAAAATAATAACAAAAGGAGGATATTTATGGAGGTCAAAAAAATATTTCTGCCAGAGTCTGAACTGCCGCGTCAATGGTACAACATCATGGCTGATATGCCAACACCCATGGAGCCGCCACTTCACCCCGGGACAGGGAATCCCGTCGGTCCGGACGACTTGTCTCCAATATTCCCGATGCCCCTCATTCTGCAGGAAGTAAGCCAGGAGAGGTTCATCGATATCCCTGAAGAGGTCCTGGAGAAATATCTCTTATGGCGTCCGACCCCCCTTTACAGGGCCTACAGCCTTGAAAAGTATCTTGATACGCCCGCAAGGATCTATTTCAAGAATGAGGGGGTAAGCCCGGCCGGCAGTCATAAGCCAAACACCGCCATTCCGCAGGCCTATTATAACAAGATTTCCGGGACAAAGAGAATCACAACGGAGACGGGCGCCGGCCAGTGGGGTAGCGCCCTGGCCTTTAGCTGCGCCCTTTTCGGCCTTGAATGCAAGGTGTTTATGGTCAAGGTAAGTTATAATCAAAAGCCCTATCGCCGGATTATGATGGAGACATGGGGCGCCAGTTGCGTCCCGAGCCCGAGCCCTGAGACCAAGGCAGGCCAGCAGATCCTTGAGAAAAACCCGGACTCCCCGGGCAGCCTGGGAATTGCCATTAGCGAGGCGGTTGAGGCCGCGGTAACGGATGAAAATTCAAAATACGCCCTGGGAAGCGTCCTTAATCATGTCATGCTCCACCAGACTGTCAATGGGCTTGAGTGCCAGAAACAGATGGCCATCGCTGGTGATTATCCTGACGTGATTATAGGATGCGCCGGGGGCGGCAGTAATTTCGCGGGGCACTGTCTCCCATTTGTGAGGGATAAGATCAACGGCAAGGAAATCGATATTATCGCTGTTGAGCCCGCGTCCTGTCCAACAATGACTCGGGGACCTTTCGCCTATGATTTCGGAGACACGGTCCAGATGACACCGCTGCTCCCCATGTATACCCTTGGTCACAGTTTTGTGCCTGCACCGATCCACGCCGGTGGTCTGAGGTATCATGGAATGGCGCCTATCGTGAGCCAGCTTATACTGGATAACCTCATAAGGGCGGAGGCGGTTCCCCAGTTGGAGACATTCCAGGCGGGACTGACCTTTGCGAGGACTGAAGGGTTTATAAGCGCCCCTGAGACCAACCACGCCGTGGCAATGGTCATAAGAGAGGCCATTAAGGCAAAAGAGGAAGGCAAGGAGAAGGTCATTCTCTTTAACTGGAGTGGGCATGGTCTCGTGGACATGGCCGCATATGAGGCGTATTTGGGCGGGAAGCTTTCAGATTATATTTTGCCCGAAGATGAGATCCACAGGGCCCTGGAAGACATCGGTCCCCTTCCCAAACCGAAACAGTATAGACCCGGAACAATCTCCTGAATTCCGGTTTAATGTTTTACCATCCATGCCGGGGACCGACGCCTTCGGTCTCCGGTTATCTTTCTAAAGGGATAACCATAAGGGCATGAAAAGAAAAAGCCTGCCTCCTGATGATGATTATCTGGTCCGCTGCCCCAGACTCGGTCATCAGATCTATTTCTCATACTGCCGTTCGGAAAACATGGGTTCTCCCTGTTTCAAGATCCTGGACTGCTGGTTTAATCATTTCCCGGTGGAAGAATATCTGCGCGAAGAGCTGGATCCTGAGGAATGGAACAGGCTCCTTGAAAGTCGTCCAAGGTCAAAGGTCCTGTCCTTAATGGAACTGATAGAGCAGGCAAAGGAGGCCAGGAAAAGAAGGGCCGCAGGTGTCATCCTGGCCGCCGGTTCTTCCTCCAGAATGGGGGAACCGAAGCAGCTCCTCAAAATTGGAGATTGCGGACTCCTGGATTATGTCCTGGGGGAGGCCTTAAAATCCAAACTGGATCTTGTCGTACTTGTCCTGGGGCACCGGGCCGGAGAGATAAGGAAAGAATTGACGACCGACCTGAATAACAGGAGACTGAAAATTGTTGAAAACAGCGAATGGAGCGATGGAATAAGCTCCTCAATTATCGCCGGTCTGTCGGAAGTGGAAGATAGCTTTGATCACTGTATGGTGATCCTTGCGGACATGCCCTACATAACAACAGGCCTCATTGATCATCTCCTGCATCAGTATCTCTCCTCGGGATTGGCCCTGGGCGCGATTAAAAAGGGGGACCGGAGATCACTGCCGGCCATCTTCGGCCGTTCCCTATATAATGAACTCCATCAACTGAGGGGCGATGTGGGGGCCAGAAATCTTTTTTTAAAGTATCCAAACAGGATATGCCTTGTTGAACCTGAAGGTGAGTATAGGGACATGGACATAGACACCCCGGAGGATTACGCCGCGTTTGTAAGGTCTCTCGATAATACCTGAATCTGAGGGCAAGGGACCTTTCAGGCTGCTGTTTCCCGGAAGGTGCCGAGGCGACCTATGATCGCTCCTTTGAGCATTTCGCACGACTTGTCAGCGCCGGTGGGGTATAGAAAAATGGAAGACAGGGATATCTATCTGCTCTTCTCCAGAGTGGCAGGAGACAAGGCAGGGAATAATGAATCTGCAAGAGAGGTGTTTTCTGCGCTCGTCAAGTCCACCCTGAGGTACAGGGACCATCTGCTTAAATCCAGAGGGATCGTTGTGACCGTTGAAGATGTCCGATCCGCTCTGGACTGGCTTGTGCCGACCCTAAGGACAGGCAGGCTGCCGAAGACGGATAATAATGTGAGACTGGACCTGATGAAGCTCTGGCTGGATGAACTTAGAATGATTGGATATCCTTCCTTAAACCACTAAGAATCAGATAAATATATCGCTCATAGGGCCTTCAATAGAAATCGCAGGACGAATATAGGCTATTGAACGGAAAAAATCATTTGCTTCGTAAATTGATCCTCATTATTTTATCGGGCGCAAAAGTGGGAAAGGAATGTCTGTTCTGTATCAGTCGGATCCGGAATCGGTCTCCCTTAACATCCCCTTGGCCCTCTTGCCTGCCATGTCGTAGAGATTCAGGCCCAGGTCCAGAAAGGCCTCGGAAGCCTTTTTATTCAGCTCTATGAAAACGGCCTTTAAAATAGTGACCTTCTGATCAATGGCTTCAAAGGAGGAATCAGTAGACGGGTCATCATCCGCGGGCACACGAGGCAGTCCCACAAGCAAATAGCAGACCATGTTGTCAGGGTCCGGCAGGACGCCGCTCTTCGAGAAATCGATGGAATCTCTAAATTCGTGATAGGCCTTGATAAATGGGTCCGGTGAATTGCACATGTCAGGTCTCATGTCATTACTGGTCATTGTTTCCGTAAATTTTCAGGTAATTGTCAAATTCCTTTTTTATTTTTTCATCAATGGGCCTTCGGCTCCCGTTGACAAGCAGCGGCACCTTTTCCTTATAGAGATAATCAACAATCTCCCTTATGCCTGCAACTGAAAAGACCGGTATGTTTGTCTGCCCCGTGAATTTTTTGATCGTGTCCTCTCCCTTTACACCGGTGATGACCTTTCCCCCCTTATCATACACGGCGGTGCTCTGCTCCCTGTCAACTGCGATTCCTATTCCTATCACATTGATTGATATACTGTTCGCCTCTCCCTCCCTGCGCAGGGTGTCGAGTAGCTCGTATTTGGTCCCCATGGTGGTGGCGACGTCGTCCAGGATTAATATCCTGCACCCGTCAAAGAGGGTCCTGTTGACCATGAGGCTTACGGACTTGCTGCCCTCCCCGTGGGTCTTGACTTCCTTACGGTCGTATTCAAAAAAGAGGTCATAACCATGCTTGCTATAAAGGGCTATGGATGCGGCCAGGGCTATGGAGCTGCCCTTATAGGAAGGGCCGAGGATGATGTCGATCCTGTCGGCAAGACTGCGGGCCACGATCATGTCGGCAAAAAAGGAGCCCAGTTCCATGCTCAACCTCCCTGTCCTGAACATCCCGAAATTAAGAAAGTAGGGGGTCGGCCGTCCATCCTTTAAGATAAGATTTTCATCAAAAAAGAGCGCCCCTGTCTCCGCCAGTATAATGGCCATGCGTTTTTTGTATTCTTCCATGAATTAGGTCCTGCCGTTGAATCTTAAATCGATATCCTCACTCGGAATGAATTCTACATGACTTATACCCATCAATCAATAAATTATGGACAAGACTGCCTGGGACTCTTCTGTTTTCTTGACAATCGCAATAAAGAATGATATATAATTATTTAAATTCTGTTAACCTTGTTAATATTAGGAGGATATATCATGCCCGAAGAAGAGGTTGGCACCATTGTTAAATTTTTTTCGAAGCCCAGTGTGGCCGCCATTGAAATGAAGCAGGGGAGTATAAAGAAGGGTGATCTGTTAAGGTACCTGGGTCATACCACGGATTTCACCCAGGAGGTAGACAGTATGGAGGTTGACAACCAGCCGATCGAGGAGGCCAAGGCCGGTGATCTTGTGGGCATAAAGGTAAGGGAAAGGGTCCGGGAAAACGATAAGGTCTACAAGGTCGTCGAGTGACCCTGGATTTCTTTGATGGCTTCGGGAACCAGCTTTCTTATAAACTCCTCCTTTTCAAAGAGGTTCATTTTACAAAATATTTCATATTCAGGATGATCTTTGCAGAGGAGGGGCGGCCTGGCCTGCGTGCCTGGTGCTATAAGGTCGAACCTCGTTATAAGCTCCACCAGGGTGAACTCCTCTCCCGGGTAGCTTTCCAGCCATCCTAAGCGCTTCATGTATTCAAATCGGATCCTGTCAAGCAAAAAGAGATACCGTTCCATAACCGCCATCTTGTCTTTTGCGCTCAATTCATTAAACTCAAATCCCGAACCCTGGCCCTGGAGATTCATGATAAGATCATAGATGTAAAAGGAATTATCCCCTTTTCCCTGGCCCAGAAATCTTAACGCCTCTATGGAGATATGGTCGAGACGGGTAGTTAATCCAAAATCTTCCCTGAACCGGCTCACCCAGTTGCGATATCCTTTTCTGGCTTTTAGCTCCAGCCTAACTCTCTCAAGGTCGACGACCGCGTTCATTTCTCCATCCCCTGAGAGATCAGCCGTCTTGTAAGATAGAGCCGCATCTTACGCAGGCCTCGGCCTTCAATTGTTTATGACCGCAATGAGGGCACATGGTAAAATTTTTCAAGGGCTCAATTCTCAAGGCCCTGCTTCCCCCTCCGGAATTTTTCAGACCAACACATTCCTGGATCCTGACCCTGCCGCCCGCTTTCCGAACCGCATCCGCGTATCTACTCGCATAGTCAAAGGACATATCAGCCTTCAGGACAACGGGCGCCTTCCTGATGATACGCTCTGAGGTCGAAGGAGATACCCCTAATTCTGCCATGGCCTTTTTAAAAGAATCTTCCCTATCAAGGAGATCCAGGAAGACGACCTGATACCTCTTATCCATTTATATTAACCATAATAGGAGTTCCGCCTGACCCCATTCCAGTTCATTTTATGTGTTGAAATATTGCCTGCCTTGGCATATCTATTTCCAAGCTATTTCCGGGACATGATGCTCGGCACAGGACCGGAAAGGTCTCAAGGGATCATTCAAGGCAGGCCTTAACAAAGCCGTAGAAGAGAGGCGCCGGGTGTTCCATTCGGGATTTCAATTCCGGGTGGGCCTGGGTGGCTACAAAGTATTTGAGATTGGGTAATTCAATGAATTCCACCAGCCTGCCATCAGGGGAGCAGCCGGAAAAAACCATCCCGTTTTTGGCGATTATCTCATGATACTCAGGGTTCACCTCGTATCTGTGCCGGTGTCTCTCAGAGGCCTCGCCCGTACCGTAAAGAGCCCTGACTAGGGTCCCTTCCTTAAGAAGGGCCGGGTAGGCGCCGAGTCTCATTGTCCCGCCCATCTCCTTTATCCCCTTCTGCTCGGGGAGTATGTCGATAACCGGATGAGGCGTTTCAGGATCCATCTCGGTCGAGTTCGCCCCTTCAAGGTGACAGACGTTCCGAGAGAATTCGATTACGGCCATGTGAAGGCCCAGGCAGAGGCCCAAAAAAGGAATATCACGCTCCCTTGCCTGCCGAATCGCCTCTATCTTGCCCTCAGTACCCCTTGATCCGAAGCCTCCGGGGACCACTATGCCGTTCACACCATCCAAAAAGGAGGTGTCGCAGAGATCAGTAGTCTCGACCCATTTCAGTTCTATCCGGCATCCAAAATGGGCCGAGCAGTGATTAAAGGACTCAATAATGGAGGCGTAGGAATCCTCCAGCTTGGTATATTTGCCGCACATGGCGACAACAATCTCTTTTTCCGGATTTCTGAGATTATGAATGAGCTGTTTCCATTTTCTTAGGTCCGGGGGGCTGTAGATACTCAATTTCTTATGCAGGATTCCCGGAAGGCCCTCCTCCTCAAAGACAAGGGGAATTTCGTAGATATCATCCACATCGAGACCGGTAATTACAGCCTCCGGTTCAACATCGCAAAAACTTGAGATCTTCGCCTTGATTTCTTTTGTCAGATACTCGGAGCATCTGCCAATTATAATATCAGGGAAAATACCCCTCTGTTTCAGGAGGTCAACGCTCTGCTGGGTTGGTTTGGATTTTTGCTCGTTTACTCCGTAGGGAATGGGTACATAGGTGAGATGCACGTAACAGGTATTCTCTCTTCCTGCATCCGCCTTCATCTGTCTCATGGCCTCAAGAAACAGCTCGTTCTCTATATCACCAACAGTCCCCCCGATCTCTATGATGACAAGATCGGCCGATTCTTCGCTCGCGACATTAAAAATATGATCCTTTATTACATCGGTAACGTGCGGGATATATTGAACGGTTTTTCCAAGATAATCGCCCTTTCTCTCCTTCTGCCTGACCATGTCGAATACCTTTCCCATGGTCAGATTCCATTTTGATTTGCAGGTGACACCCAAAAAACGTTCGTAATGCCCGAAATCCATATCCACTTCACCGCCGTCATCAAGCACAAAGACCTCTCCATGCTCATAGGGATTCATGGTCCCGGGATCCACATTGAGATATCCGTCGCATTTTATGGGGACGATTTTGAGCCTGGAGGATAGGAGATGACCTATCGAGGCAGCAGCAATGCCTTTACCGAGACCGGAAAGGACTCCCCCTGTGACGATTATAAATTTTGTAGGCATGTTAATGGCGTCTAAAATTTTCGAAATTTCTTAAAATCAGGGGCATCTGGAAATGTCAGGATCTCCTTTAAATGATCAGAGGATTCCAGCTGTCATGGAGCCCATAGGGCCAAGATATTGTCAGAAAATTATCCATATTAGCCTCTTTAGTCAAGGCAAAAAGTCCGGGGATCTCAATTAGGGAGTCATGTTGAATTGTTGAAAAGTGATTTATCCTCGTAAAATAGCAGAAAATTTTGGAAATGAAAATTGTCAAAAAAAATCGCATTTACTACAACATATATTATTTTTTCTCCCATTTAATACAATATATTGTAGTTTTTTATTGACATATGTGTCCACAGGAATTAATATCTTCCCAAAGAAATCACACTAAAACATGATGCTATGGGGGGAAGCATGCAGAAGAAGGTCCTTGTTGTGGATGACGAAATATCCCTTTCTGAACTTATCATGGAATCGCTCCACATGGCAGGCGATTATAGTGTGGAGAGGGCCTTTAACGGACAGGAGGCCCTTGAAAAGTATAAATCTTTCCAGCCGGACATCGTGTTAATGGATGTTGAGATGCCTGTTATGGATGGTTATGAGTCATCATCCAAGATCAAATCCTTTGACCCGAACGCCAGGATATTAGTGTTGACGGGAAACGCGACCGATTGCAGGGCCCGCAGGACCATCGAAGAAGGCATAGCCCTGATTCTCCTCCAGAAGCCGGTGAGATTAATGGATCTGAACCGCACCATCAATGAAAATCTGCCGGCTTGCGCCTGAATATAAATCTCCCTTATAATATATCTCCGGTCATGACCCCTGTATTAGCCATAGTGGGCCGGCCCAACGTGGGCAAATCGACCCTTTTTAACCGCCTCTCAAGGTCAAGGGATTCCCTTGTAGACGACCAGCCCGGCGTTACAAGGGACCGTCTTTATGCGCCGGCCATGTGGGGAGATACTCCCTTTATCGTTATCGATACAGGCGGCTTTGATGATCAAGGCGAGGACATGCTGGTGGACCAGGTCAGGGAACAGGTGGCAAAGGCGATCAAAGAGGCCGACCGGATCCTTTTCCTGATGGACGGTCACGAGGGCCTTATGCCGGGTGATGAGGAGATTGCTGATATCCTGCGGAGGGTTGATAAGAGGGTTTTTTCGGTTGTCAACAAGGTCGACGGGCCTGAGCAGGAGCACCTCGTACATGATTTTTACAGGCTTGGGGTGGAAAAGATCTACCCCATCTCAGCGGCTCATGGCTATGGTCTGAAGATTCTTATGGAGGATGTCACCGCGGACCTGCCTGGGCCGGAGCCGGCAGTTGAAAGGGAAGGAGTCCATCGTGTCAGGGTTGCCGTACTTGGGAGGCCCAATGCGGGCAAATCCTCTCTGATAAACAGGATCCTGGGGTCTGAGAGGTTGCTGGTCAGCGAGTTACCGGGAACCACGCGTGATTCCATTGACATCCTTTTTCCCTGGAAGGGCAAGGAATATCTCTTTATAGACACCGCGGGCATAAGGAGGAAGAGCAGGGTAAAGGAGAGGATAGAAAAATTTTCCATGATTAAGGCCCTCAGGAGTCTGGACAGGTGTCATATAGCAGTTATTCTTCTTGACGCCGGAGCCGGAGTCGCGGAACAGGACGCGCGGATCTGCGGGTATGCCCTTGATCGAGGCCGGGGCATTGTCCTGGCCGTCAATAAATGGGACCTTGTAAAGGGGGAACCCGATAGAAAGAGATACCTGGATGAATCCATTAAACGTCAATTCAGATTCGTTTCTTTTGCCCCCAGGATAAACCTCTCAGCCCTCACGGGCGAAAGAGTGAAAAAACTTATTGAGAAGATTGAGCTGGTCCAGGTGCAATTTTCTTCGAGGGTCAGCACAAGCAGTGTCAATAAGGCCCTTGAAGAAATAATTAACAATAGACCTCCACCAAAGATCGGTGGGTCCAGGCTGAAGTTCCTCTATGCTACACAGACGGGTACAAATCCACCTAACTTCGTCATTTTTGTGAACAGGCCGGAGATTGTCCAGGTCCCCTACAGGCGTTATATTATTAATCAATTCAGGGAACGTCTTGATCTCAGGAATACACCCATAAGACTAATTTTCAGAAAAAGGAGGGGCGATCAGAAATAGGTCTTGTTTTTAAAAATCATCTCCACACGGCGGTTGTTGGCCCTTCCTGAAGGACTGTCATTGGGGTGGGCGGGGTGATTCTCTCCATACCCCGCGAGGGCCAGGGCCTCAGGCGGCACTCCCTCCTTATTTACCAGGTAGTCCATGATATTATAGGCCCTCGCAAGGGACAGCTCCTCATTGTCGGAATAGGGGCCGCCATAGACAGGGACATTGTCCGTGTGTCCGTCTATATAGACCTGAAAAGATGAGGCATTGATAAAGCGGCCGATCTGTTCCAGGACAGGTTCCATCTCCTCTTTTATTTCAGCCCTGCCCGATTCAAACAGGAGTTTATGCCCGAAGACCAGTTTGAAACCGTCTTCAAGATCCTCCAGAATGACCTGGCCGCCGCTCTCCTCAAGGAATGTCTCATCCACCTCGGAAGGTATTTCAGCCTGATCATCTATCCTTTTAATGACAAGTGTGTCCTTTAGTTTCTGATATATCCCTTCTATCAGGATCTCTTTTGGCCTGTAGATCTCCCCGTATTCCTTAAAATTGAGTATCCCGCAGGCGCTGGTAAAGTTGGTAAAAAGGCTCTTTAAGGTCTTGTCATCCATGGAAGCCATGGACAGCAACAGGACAAAGAATGTGAGGAGGAGGGTTGCGAGGTCGGAAAAGGTTATCATCCAGGAGGGGATCCCTTCCTGTTTTTCATCTCTCTGACTCACCGTCCGGTTATTATCCATCTATCTTCCCGCCGTACCTGAAAAAAAAGCCATTAAAGTCCAGTACCGAGTCAGGCCTTTCCGGCTTCTTATATCGATGGGGAATTTCCTCTCTGTAATCCAGTATGATCTCCACCTGGCGGTTAATAGGATGCCTTTTACCGGTATTCTTTCCTCCCTCGGGATTCAAGCCAAATCCATGGGCCACAATGACCTTGCCGGAAATGCCGCTTTTTTCCTTTAAAAAATCGAAGACAGCCATGGCTCGTTTAGAGGAGAGGTACATGGAATATTTCAACCTGTCGGTCTGAAAAGCGATTTCAGTGGAGTCGGTGTATCCCCGAAGTTCTATGAGCCTCGGGGTTCCCCTTATGACATCGGCCAGGTCGTAGAGGAACTTCATGCTTTCCGGATTAATCTGATCCGAACCCTGGGCAAAGAGCACCCTGTTTTTAAAGGTAATGACTATTCGTTCGAGCTGTTTGGACATATCAATGTCGGATTTCACGCCGTTCCTGAGGGCGACATTTCGCAGTCTCTCGAATTGGATATCCTCCTCAACGAGAGGGGCGGAACCCGCGGTTATATTCAATCCTTTTTCTTTTCCGAGAATAGAATGGGCACCAGGTTTAAAACCAAAGGCACCCACAAGTGAATTTACGGCGAGCCGTTTTCTCCTCTTATCAACCGTGGAAAGGCTCAAGAGGAGGACAAAAAAGGTCAGGAGCAGGATCATAAGATCCGTGTATGTGGCCATCCACGAATTGGAATCCTGTTTAAAGCTCTTTTTTCTATTTGCTGCCAACTCCCTCCCTTTCCTTCAAATCCTAAATAGTCAAAAAATTGACCCTGACGTCAAAAAAGTCTTCTCATACCCATACAGCATCAGTTTGTTCAGATGCCCGGACCTGTCCTGATGGGGTGTGTCAAAGAGACCGCTTTCCCGGATTTGGTCTCTTACCTCCCGTGGATACACAGAATTCTTGATGGGTAATTAATTTCTTGAGATCAACAGGCGGATCAGATTTTCGTTTGTAAAAAAAGCAAATCCTGTGCCAACAGAATATCAGTTATTGATGTTAATTCTTGCCATCGTGTCCGGAAATAGCATGGAAATAGATATACCAAGGCAGGCACTGTTATCTCTTCAAGGTGATATAATAAAAGTAGGCGCAAGGCGTAAGGCACAAGGCTAAAGGTTCCTCAAAAATAAAGCTTAGGGAGTTCATTGTTTCTCCCTGTGCCCTACGCCCTTAGCCCTCGGCTAATATCACCTTGAAGAGATAATATTGCCGGAACAATACGCCGCCGCTTGCCAAAGTCTTGTACGGCGGACAGGCAAGGAGGAGCGATCGCTTGCCCGCCGGCGGGAAGGCAATCCACCAGAGGCGGATAAACGCAGCTCCTTAGATCCCGGCTTGACGGGGAGATGACACCTTGATGGTGGATCAGGGAGGCCCATCGCTGCTTGACAAATCATATCCCATCTGTTTGAGTTCAAATCACTATTTGACGTTATCATGTTATTTCGTCATAATGTTGACACTTATAAAGAAGACCAAAATATCGGAATATTCTTTAAGGAGGAAATATGAGAATCAGGATTAGTATAGGCGGCCTTTCCCTTGAAGGAGAGCTCTATGACACCCCCACAGCCCGAAAGGTAGCGGAGGCCCTTCCCATAAGGACGGATTTCAATACCTGGGGCGAAGAGATATATTTTCCCATTCCAGTGGAAGCGGAGCTGGATGACGGCGCCAGGGAGGAGGTGGAGCCTGGAGACCTGGGCTACTGGCCGACCGGAAGGGCATTCTGCATCTTTTTTGGAGAGACCCCCATGAGCACACCCGGAAAAATCATCCCCGCGAGTGCGGTAAATATTATAGGAAAGGTCTTGGCAGATGTGGAGGAGCTCAAGGATGTGATGGGCGAGAAGGAGATTTTTCTGGAGGCCGTCTGAGTGTTGGGAAAAGCGGGCATGAAAAGATTCCGTGATTACAACAGCTACCTGAGAGAGACCTTCGGGGAGCGTGTACAGAAGATACCCCTGGATGCGGGATTTAGCTGCCCGAACAGGGACGGGACTATCTCGGAAAAGGGATGCCTCTTCTGTGACTCGAAAGGCTCGGGAACCGGCGCCATGAAAGACCGCGGCCTCTCAATCGATGAACAGCTTTCAGAAGGTCGCAGGTTCGCACAGAAACGCTATGGCGCCAGGAAGTTCATCGCATACTTTCAGTCATATACCAATACATACGCACCGGTCCCGCTGCTCAGGGACCTCTACGCCAGGGCCCTGGCCCATGAAAATATGGTGGGTCTTGCCGTGGGCACGAGACCTGACTGCGTGGACCGGGATGTCCTGGAGCTTTTCCGCTCATTCGCGAAGGATTACCTCGTGTGGATCGAGCTCGGTCTTCAATCAGCGCATGATGTTACCCTTTCAAGAATAAACCGTGGTCACGATGTGGCCTGTTTTGAAAGATGCGTGTTAATGGCAGGGGAGCATGGCCTGAACATCTGCGCCCATGTCATACTCGGATTGCCTGGAGAGACGCGGGAGATGATGATGGACACTGCCCGCTTCATAGCCGGTCTCCCCGTAAAGGGGGTAAAGATCCACCTGCTCTATGTGTCGAGGGACGCGCCCATTGCCGCCCTCTATCATAGGGGGGAATACCATTGCCTTGAAAGGGAAGAATATGTGGAGAGGGTCGTGGATTTTCTTGAACTGCTCCCTCCGGATGTTGTAATACAGAGATTGACCGGAGATCCTTTCCGGTCTGATCTTGTGGCCCCCCTGTGGGCGGGGGATAAATCAGGAAACCTGAGACTGATCCACAGGAGGTTGGAAGAGAGGGATACATGGCAGGGGAAAAGGTACCGGAGGTCTACTGCTGGAAGGTAGAATCGGATGAGCTTGACATCTTCATGGCCTCTTCAGGAATGGGCGCCATGCGGATAGGAATGGAGCTCAATAAAGGAACCGACTGTCTTGATTTTTTTTACGGCATATTTCCAGGGAACCGGTTAATCAAAGACGAGCCTATGAATCGTTATCTCCTGGATGCAGTAAAGGCGGTATTGGGGGGCGGTCCCGTTCCGGAGGATCTCCCACTTGATATCAAATCCACCCCTTTTCAGGGGATGGTATGGAAGGCCATCGCCCGCATCCCCTTTGGGCAAAAGAGGACCTACGGGGAGGTGGCTACCATAATAGGCAGGCCTGGAGGGGCAAGGGCAGTGGGACAGGCCATGAACAAGAATCCCCTCCCGCTCATCTACCCTTGACACAGGGTAGTGGCCGCCGGGGGTCTCGGCGGTTTCAGGGGAGGACTTGCCCTGAAGAAATATCTCCTTGAGAGGGAAGGGGTGGAGATTTTATAGGGAGGACATTATGGAACTCACAGGCAAAAATGTTATTATCCTGGTTGAGCAGAGCTTTAACGACCACGAATTCTGGTATCCCTATTACAGGCTGAAGGAGGCCGGGGCCCGGGTAGTGGTTGTAGGCTCGGGCACCGCCACTAAATACGTTGGAAAGTCAGGTACGGAGGCCTTTGTGGACGCTGCCGCCGGAGATATTTCCTCCTCCGAATTTGACGGAATAATAATCCCTGGAGGATACGCGCCGGACCATATGCGGCGCTATAAAGAGATGGTCGGATTGGTGAAGGAGCTCTATGAGGCGGGAAAGGTCGTTGCAGCCATATGTCACGCGGGCTGGATGCTGGCATCTGCGGATATCCTAAAGGGCCGCACGGTTACATCCTTTTTTGCCATAAAGGACGACCTGGTTCATGCCGGCGCCAATTGGGTGGATCAGGAGGTGGTTGAAGACGGTCACCTGATAACCAGCAGGAAACCGGAAGATCTGCCCGCCTTCATGAGGAGTTTTATTAAGAAATTGGCCGGATAGTAGTTAGATATTAGCAAAATAGAATTGTTGCGGGAAGACCTTGGATTTCCGGAGGGGTTATCGGCAGTTAAAGGCTCAATTCACGGCCTCGAGGAAGAGGTTAAGGCTTTTCACGTCCTCTACATTGAATATCTTCGGGTCACTTTCAGCGGGGATTATCTTTTTCAGGAGTCCGGTCAGGACCCTTTTGGGGCCTACCTCCACAAAGGTGTTAACTCCCTGTTCCAGCATCTTGACGATGATCTCATACCATTTGACCGGGCTTATCAATTGACGGGCCATAATTTCTTTTATCCTGCCCGGGTCCTCCTCAGTGTCGGCCGTGGCATTGAAAAGCATGGAAGTATCAGGCCTGGAGAATGAAATATCTTCCATAAATTGCCTGAAATCATTAACCGCGTTTTTCATCAATAGGCAGTGCCAGGCGCCGCTTACCTTCAAAGGGATGCCTTTGCCCCCCTGTTCTTTTACAAGGTCAAGGGCGTAGGAGAGGGGCTTCTGTTCCCCGGTTATCACGACCTGTTCTGCCGTATTGTGGTTGGCAATGGCAAGGACTCCCCCTTTCGATGCCTGTCCAACGATGTCTTCGACGGCCTCTATGCCCATACCGAGGATAGCAGCCATTACCCCGGGATTTGACAGGGATTCCCTGTGCATCAGCTCTCCCCGCTTGTTAACCAGCCTGAGGGCGTCATAGCCCGTGATCGCTCCGGCGGAGGTCAGGGCGGCGTATTCGCCGAGGCTGTGCCCGGCGGAAAAGGAGGAGCGAACTCCGGATCTGTTCAAGGCAGCCAGGCAAAGGAGGTTGACAGCGGTAATGGCAGGCTGAAGGTTCTTAGTGAGCGTCAGCTCGTCCATGGGGCCCTCGAAACAGAGCCTGGAAATGGGTTTCCGGCAGATATCGTCCACCTGTTCAAAAATTTCTTTTCCTTCCTGGAACTCATCAGCCATGTCCTTTCCCATACCCACTGTCTGGGAGCCCTGACCGGGGAAGAGGAAGGCGATTTTTTCAGGCATAAAAACTCCTTTTTTTATATAGGACCTATTTGACGGGAAACGTAAAAAAAGTATCTTCGCCGAACATTATTGATGAGTGCTGCTCCGGGGTTCCCCCATTGCCTTGAGGAATAACTGATCAAGGGCGATATCGTAATCCCTGGATCCCGGTATCAGCGACTTGTTATGGGAAAGCTGCTGGAGGATCTTCTCTTCCGTCTTCTCAAATTTGAGATTTATTTTTGTAATAACGTTGTTCACCACCTGGTATATCTCTATATCGGTGCCATACACGTCGATAACGCTCGGGTCATTAAGCACCACTTCCAGGATGTATTGAGTGATATACAGGGAAACGGGGTTTGGTCGCTGTACTATGCTGCGGATGGGCGCTATAAAGTATTTGAAATCAAAATCGCTTGTCTTAGGGATCTTTTTCAGTCCCCTCAACAGGAGATCCGAAAAGGCGGCGGAATTATCCGTCTCGACGATCTTTTCCATCAAAAGCGCCTGGGTGAGACTCGTGTGTATCTCGGGGAGCTTGAATCTAAAGAACCTATCCCTCTGGAACGCCTGCTGTTTTTCCTGCCTCTCCAGCCTGTTTATAAGCTTTTCCTGGACTCTCCCGCTGTCAAAATTTTTCATGAGCTGTTTTTCTTCTATTTTTTACGAGGAGTTTTTGCTTCGCTTTCAACCGAGGGTTTTTCTTTTTTGGCCGTGTCAGATGCAGCCTTTGTCTCTTTAGTGGATTCGGTTGCCTTAACGGTGTTTTCCCCTGACCCCGTTTTGCCGTCATAGCCTCCTGATTTGGAGGCATAGTCGGTTACATACCAGCCAGATCCCTTCAGGTGGAAGGTGCTCTGGGAGATGAGTTTTTTCATTTTACCTTTACATAATTTACACCTGGTAAGGGGTGGATCAGTTATCTTTTGCAATAGCTCCGTATGATTTCCACATTCGGTGCACTCGTATTCGTAGACAGGCATTTAAATCACCTCACACAAAATTTGGTCTTAAGCAACAGCCAGGTCACAGACCCTGTGTCCCTGGTATGATTCGAGGATATAATCCATCCGCGGCAATGTGATGTCCTTCAAGATATCATAGGTGGTAGCGTGTACCAGCCTCTCTTCGCTTTCCTTGCCTTTTCCGGAAATATCATATCTCTGATGAAAATTGCAAAACCTTACTATATGAATCAATTCATGGGTAAAGATATACACAAGAAGCGATAGAAAAATAAGATTTTTGTCCCTTAGAAGGGCGTTAAGTATATGATGATCCTGGAGACAGATGAAATAGAAATCCTCATTTTTTGTCCGGTTTTCATATCCGGAAATCTCACTTGAATATCTGTTCAAGAGGGCGAACCCATAGGAGCTTATCTCGTCTTTATTCAGGGATTTCAAAGTCTTAACATCATACCTGTGTCTCTTCCATTGCTCAAAGGAGAACTTATAATAATCCCCCGTTTTATCTTCCGCGATTTCAAGGGCTTCGCTGATGATCCCAAAATTGCTATCTTCAAAAGACGTATAGAGCATCCAGGTGCCCCCTTACGATATTATTACCAGTGAAGATAAAACCAATTAAAAGAATGTCAATACGTTAGGTCTTCTGTTGGTGGCGGTGACTGGATTTGAACCAGTGACTCTGCGGATATGAGCCGCATGCTCTGACCACTGAGCTACACCGCCAATAAACTTTCTAATTTATAAAAAAATTGTCTTTTGTCAATCAAATAATCACTTTCCTGATCCACCATCAAGATGTCATCTCCCCGTCAAGCCGGGATCTATGGAGCGGCGCCCCCGCTCTTCAGCGGGATTTCGCAGGCTCAACTTGCAGGCATCACCTTGCTGGTGCCCAGGGTTATACCAAAATCCATCGCCATTACTATCGAAATTGTAATTTGATGGTGGATTTTGGCTGTCCCCTTATACCTGGGGATCTTGCTTCAGACCTTCAACCCAGTAAAAAAACCCTCTTTTATGGCCTCGAGGGCATTTCGCGGCTCCCTGGCATCGCCGATGATATGAGTTTCTATTCCCATGCCCTTGATCTCTCTTTCGATCGTTTTTTCCGGTTTTGATCCCGCCGCGATTACAATGGAATCCGCTGGCAACAGCCTGCGGCCTTCCCCCTTTTCAATCTCCAAGCCGTCCATCTTGATCTCGACGGCCCTGGCGCCTGTGAAAATCTTTACCCCCAACCGTTTCAGTTCCCCCATGATCGTCCATCGGGTAGAGCCACCGATATCGCCTCCGACTCTATTAAGCATCTCCACGACGGTGACCTCCTTGTTTCCGTGATTAATCAATGTCTCCAGGGTTTCCCATGTCTCGGCCCTGTTGGCGGCTAAAAAGTGCAGGACCCCGGGAGAGATGGTCCCCTGAGAGGCAAGGTATAGAGCTGTCTCCAATCCCACGGCGTTTCCCCCAACAATGATAACCCTCTCTCCAACCCTGACATTCCCGGCCAGCAGTTCCCAGGCCATTACCACCCTTGTGTCCTCTATCCCCACTATATCGGGTAATAACTGCCTTGCCCCCGCTGCAATTATAACGACATCGGGCGCTACCTTTTTGACGAAAGGGGCGTCCACTTCCCTGTTGAGAAAGATATCAACATCAAGGGAATTCAAATTTTTAGAGAGGTCAACTGCCGCTGAGACTATCTCGAATCTGCCGGGGATGTCTCTGTTTAGAAGCAATTGTCCGCCAAGTTGGTCACTCCTCTCAGCCAGGACCACCTCATGCCCGCGTTCCGCAGCCGCGCACGCGGACTTCATCCCGGCCACCCCTCCCCCTATAATGAGGACCTTTTTTGCCTTTCCGGCGGGTATTATTTCCGTGTCTCTTTCCATGCCCGCCCTCGGGTTTACCAGACAGGTGACAGGCTGGCGCAGAAATATCCTGTCAAAACATCCCTGATTACAGGCCACACAGTGGTAGATCAGGCCGGTCTTCCCATTCTTTGACTTGTTGGGGAGGTCTGGATCAGCGATAAGGGCCCTGGCCATAGTAACAAGGTCCGCCTCCCCATTCCTTAATATCTCTTCACCGACATGGGGATCATTGATCCGGTTGCTGGCAAGTACAGGGACAGACACGGCGGACTTGACGCCCTGGGCGAGGTATACAAAGGCCCTGCGTGGAACGGACATGGTCAACTGCGGAACCCGTGTCTCATGCCAACCCCCGGTGATGTCAAAAAGGTCTATACCCGCCTTTTCCAGCCTGGAGGCAAAAATTGCCGCCTCTTGATTGCTGTTTCCCCCCTTCATAAAGTCATTGCCCGCCAGACGCATAAAGACGGGAAAATCGTCTCCGACCGCATTACGCACCTTTTCAGCCACTTCCAGACCGAAGAGCATCCTATTATCCAAGGAACCGCCATACTTATCATCACGGAGATTGGTCAGGGGAGAAAGGAACTGGCTGATAAGGTAGCCGGCGCTGCCAAGGATTTCCACGGCGTCAAAACCGGATCTCTTTGCCCTTAAAGCCGCCTCCGCGAAACTGCCCTGGACCTTGGGGATCTCTTCCAGGTCAAGAGCCCTTGGTGTCTCACCCGTGAATGTTGATCGCACAGCGGATGCGGAAAAGGGCCTTTTGCCTCCAATCATGGAGGAATGCACATAGCGTCCTGCCTGATAGAGCTGTGCAGCGATCTTTGCGCCTCCATTCCGGACCGCTCCTGTCAATTTTTTGAGTCCAGGGATATAGCGGTCTTCGTCGATGCGTACCATGCCCGCCATACTGCCCTGATCATCGATGGGGCAGCCCCCAACAATAATCATCCCGACTCCCCCTTTTGCCCTTGTTTCATAAAAATCCACCAGCCGGTCCGTCACGTTTCCCTCCGGCGTGTAACCAAGGTGCATGGCCGTCATTACAATCCGGTTTTTCAACTCCATATCTTTTATCTTTATTGGTGAGAACAGGCAGGGGAATTCCATATCCATTATCTCCTTCATTTAAAGATTTTCCTGGTTGAAAAGCGTTATTCGATGATTTTATAGCTGCAAACATGGGATTGTTCAAGCAATTCTGTCATGCAAATATGGATAGTATTGATATATTCTTTTTTTTATCATAAAAGTTAAAGGGCGGCCATGTATTGTCCAATAGCCCGGGTATCAGGTGAGTTGGCTAAATCTCCTTACGACAAAGGGTGGTAGAAAAAATGAAAAGATATTCCTTTATTTTGGCCATTGCTGCCGGATTATGCATTATAAGCCAACCGGTCTGGGCCTCAAAGGCCTTTGTAACGGATAATTTTCGGATAAGCCTCCGCAGGGGACCGAGCATTGAGAATAAGATACTCAAATTCCTCCCTTCAGGTCTCCCTGTTGAAGTCCTGGAGTCTGAAGAGGGATGGAGCCGGGTCCGTCCCCTGGAGCCTGATGAGGCCAATCTGGAAGGCTGGGTATTGAGCCGTTATCTGATTGTGCGCCTCCCCTGGAAGGAACAGGCTGAATCATTGAAAAAAGATAACGATCGTCTCACAGAGGAACTTGCGAGCACGAAAAACAAGCTGAAGGATGCTATTCAAAAGGAGCAGATCCTCTCTTCGGAAGTAAAGAGATATACCGATATCCTTGGAAAGTCCCAGGCTGAATTTAATGCCCTTAAAAAGGACGCCTCAAATTATCTGGACCTCAAGGCTGACTATGAGATGCTCAAGAAGGATACTAAGAGATTGGAAAAGGAGAACGAGGCATTGAGGACATCCCAGAGAAATCAATGGTTTGCCACAGGGGCACTGATATTACTCTGCGGCCTAATGATCGGTCTCCTTTTCGGGAAACAGGAAAAAAAACGAAAAGGCTATTATTGATTTATCTTTTACTGATATCTAAACAAGATAACTTTAATGTACTAACCTGCAACAATCCTTGGAGTACCAAGAAGTCAGAAGAAAGGAGCCAGAAGTCAGAAAAACAACCGAACATAATGGCAATTTTATCATTTTTTCTTCTGGCTTCTGGCTACTGGATCCTTAATATTTTCTGTTCTTTTCTCTTACTCATTCTTCCACTCAGGCTTGCGCTTTTCTAAGAAAGCCTTTAATCCCTCCTGGGCGTCATGGCTCTTCATGAGCTGATCAAGATAGATATCCTCAATCAGTTTCAATGAAGGCTCCAGGTCATCCCTCAATCCGGACATCATGGCCTTTTTTGTCAGTCTCAGCACAGCCGAACTCATACCCAGATATGGCCCTATAAAGGTCTCGGTCTCCTTCTCTAATTCCTCAGACTTGACCACCTTGTTTATGAGCCCCATCTTAAGTGCCTCATCACCTGAAATAATTTTTCCCGAGAATATAAGCTCGGCCGCGGCCTTGCGACCGATGATCCGGGGCATGATCTGTGCCGCTATGGGCGGAAATACGCCGACCAGGATTTCGGGCTGTCCGAATTTGGCGCTGTCAGAGGCCACAACCAGGTCGCAAAAAATGGCCAGCTCGCAGCCCCCGCCGAGGCAAGAACCATACACCGAGGCCACGGTCAGGGCGCCGAGTTTATCCATACGGCGGAAGATGCCGTGAAAGACATCGATCATTTTCGGGGCCAGGTCTCCCATATGCTCGCCCACATCCACCCCGGCGGAGAAGCACTTCCCCTTGGCCTTAAAAAGCACGGCTTTCAGGTCCCTGTTGCCCTGCCACGAATCGAGGGCCTTGTTGATCTCCTCCATCATGGCGATGTTCAGGATGTTGACAGGGGGTCTATTCAAGGTGATGCTTCCCAGTCCCTTTTCAAGGGTGACTTCGATATGTTCATAGGCCATGGTGATAGACTCCTTTCTTCTTTGATTACCCCATTATGCCAATTAATGACCATGCAGCCCCGCAGACGGTATCCGGGACAAAACGGGATTTCTGTTTCCCTATAACAATCCGCAGGGTTTTTTGGCGAAGGCGAATTAAAAAGGCAGGCGGGCCTTTCAACCCTGCCTGCCATAATAATAACATGATTTAATTCGTTAATGCTACTCTTTCGGTTTGCCCAGTACCTCGGCAAACATTCCTTCGTCCCAGCTCCTGCTATCCGCGATATTCTGACGGAACTTGATAAAGTCTATGGTATCCTGGCCAGTAATCTTCTTTGTGTTGAAGGCGGCAAAGCCCAGGAAGGCCTCTCCCGCCATATTTGCGGCCAGCCAATGCCTGTGGGCATTCTTCATGGTATCCCAGAAGAATTTCTTCTTCTGCCTGATGCTGTCGATTGATTCGATGAGACAGCCGGGAAACAGGTTGGCGAAGGTCCAGACTATCTTATTGACTTCCTTGTCCAGCAGCTCGAAATCGGCGTTTTCCTGGTGTTCCTTTACAAAGGCCCGGGCCTCTTTGGCCTCATCGCCAGTCTTGTATTCGCCGTAGACAATCTCACCGTCCTGGACGTATTTCTCAGTAATGATCATTGGATTGCGGACCCATTTGCCATCAACCTTCAAGACCGGGACCACCTTGCTGATAAGGTTTTTTGCCTTCATCTTGTAGGCTGACCACATCTCGCAGGAGACGCAGTTCCACATGGCGTCCTCAGCGCTGAGGTACCATGGGAGGAAGTCAGAGGCACCTCCTACCGGCGCGGAGCCGTGCCTTGGACCGGCCTGTCCGAAGATTGCGAGGTCGGAAGCTATGGCAAGATCACATGCCATACCGATCTCCTGACCCCCGGCCACCCTCATGCCGTTGACCCTGCAGATAACCGGCTTCTTGCACATGAGGATGGAATCCACCATACCGTTAAAAAGCTCCATGTACTGGCCATACTCATCCGGCCTGCTGCTGTAATATTCGCTGTATTCCTTGGTATTACCGCCGGTGCAGAAGGCGTATGGTCCTGTGCCTGTAAAGACAACCGCCACGACACTCCTGTCAAGGGATGAATTTTGAAAACCGGCAATCACGCCCTTGACCATTTCCGTTGTATAGGAATTATACTGACGCGGGTTGTTTAATCGAATCCATGCGGTATACAGCCCTTCCACCACATTCCCCGCAGAATCTTTAATAGGTCTTTTTTCATAGACCACGGTGGGGGCCTCTTTTCCCCAATGTATGTCAGTGTGTAAAAGATGATCCTTTTTCCCATTGTCTCTCGGAATCCACTCTAAAGCCATAATATTATCCTCCTTTTTATTTCATTTCTTCTAAATTTTAAAAATCGGGCGTCAGGACAATCCTCTTCATGGGAGGTGTCCTGTGGGCCTCGGCAAATGTCTCCGCGATAGTGCTCATCGGCCTTGTCTCCACGAACTCTTTCATATTGATCTTCCCGCTGAGGACCATATCCAGTACAATAGGGTAGTACTCCGGAAGGCATCCCCATGTGCCGATTATCTCCGCGTCAAATGCCATAAGCCGTCCGATGGCGTATTCCGTCGTCTGAAGCCCGAATCCCACCACGATCAATTTACCTGTAAAACTCAGGATCGTCAACGCGATCTCCTGACCGGCCTTGACTCCTGTAACCTCAAATATCTTCCAGCCTGTGTTGGGGAATCCGTTCTCCTTGCAGATACCCCTGAACTCCTTGGATACGGTCTTCGCGTCTTTATCCGTTGAATTGATGACAAAATCGGCGCCAAAATTAAGGGCCCTTTCAAGCTTTTCCTGATTCCGGGCGATGCCGATCACTGTTTTGGCGCCAAGTGCCTTTGCGGTCTGCCCCACATATTGCCCGACGCCGCCCGTTATTCCCACTACGACGACATTGTCTCCAGGCTGCAAATCGGCCCTCTTGGCCGCCTGATATGGGGTTGTAGCCGCGTCCGCAACCACGGCAAGATTTGAGAGGGGAATATCGCCACGGCCTTTCACCTCGCACAGATCCACGCTCGGCACTGGAATATGACTGGAAAAGCCACCATATATCCCTGTGCTGTTGCCCGGCATCTTTTGATTAAGGCACCGGTTGCCCCTCCCAGTCTTACAGAGGATACATTTCCGGCAGGGCATGACCGCGGGTATTATCACTTCTTTACCTATCCATGCCTCATCCCCGGCCACAACCGTTCCAGATATCTCGTGGCCCAAGGTAAGGGGAGGTTTCGAAACAGTGGGAACCCCGTCATAGAAGTATCCCAGGTCCGTGTGGCAAACCCCGCATCCGGCGACTTCAACGAGGACTTCATCGGGTTTAAGCTCGGGGACGGGGATCTCGGTCTTTTCAAGCTTGCCGGGCGTGGATTCTTTGGTCTCTTTGTTGAACGTTGTGGGCTGTACCATTTGCCAAGTTGATATTTTGTCAGGTATGGTTGCCATCTTATTCCTCCTTCAGATAGGGTTAATAACGTTGTCAAATACCTTCCGAATGCCCGGCGATTGAGAAAGGCCTGAGATTTTCCCAAGGATCAATTCAGGCATTCAGACTGAAATCATAATTCTAAATAATACCATGAAAAGGCGTCAAATCATCCCATAACCGCCGTCCACGCAAAGGAGCTGGCCGGTGATGTAGTTGCTTTCGTCGGATGCCATGAATACAAAGGCCGGCGCTATATCTCCCGCTTCGGCAAACCGTTTTAAGAGGACGCGGTTCATATAGATCTCTTTGAGTTTTTCATCGCCCCTTATTTTTTCGGTCATGTCCGTGGCCACAATACCCAATGATATCACGTTTGCACAGATATTGTAGCGGGCGAGCTCACGCGCGATGGACTTGGTCATGCTGAGGATTCCACCCTTTGCCGCGGAATAGTTGATCTGACCAACGGTCCCCACCAGTCCGGCCACGGACATTACATTGATGATCTTACCGCTCTTTTGTTCCTTCATATGACGGCCGGCGGCCTGGGAGCATAGGAAAGCGCCCTTCAGATGTATGTCAACCACCTGATCCCACTCTTCTTCTTCCATTTTGAGCATCATGGCGGGACGTGTAAACCCTGCATTGTTAACCAGGATATCAATCCTGCCGAATTCGTCCATGGCTGCCTTAACAAGCCTTTCCACATCGGCTTTTTGAGCCACATCCGCCTTTACCGCTATGGCCTTGCTCCCCATATTTTGTATGTTCCTTACCACTTCGTCCGCGGCTTTCTGGTTGGAAGTGTAATTTACTACCACATTGGCCCCGTTTTTCCCATAGGCCTCTGCGATAGCCCTCCCGACTCCACGGCTGCTGCCAGTCACTATTGCTGTCTTTTCCTTTAATTTCATAGGCGCTCTCAAGGATTGGATGAAAAATAAACGAAAATATGATTACATTATGATCACAATATAATCACAAAACCCTGATCCCCTGTCAAGTAAAATTAAGTTTATATCATATTAAAGATGCCATGACAAGAGAGGTCTTAATATATCAGGATATAATATCTTTTTTATGACCTGTCCTGACAGTTAGGCATAAGTGTAAAAATTTGTTGAACAAACCACCTATTCTGTTAATATTGAAATACTTAAAAGCAGAAGGATGGCGGCATTGAGATCGGAGAATAGCTTAAAGGGCCTCTCGGGATTATTCGATCGGGTTAAGGAGTTATATATCCTCCTTAAACATGAAAGGTTCTTCAAGATTCTCGCCGCTACAATGTTTATTATCCTTGCCGGGGCCACGGCCATATTCTTTGCCGACCGTTTTTATGTCACAAGGGGGGCTGGAGGCATCTTTGACGCCATATACTGGGCCGTGGTTACTCTTACCACTGTTGGTTATGGGGACATTGTCCCCACTTCCAAGGCCGGAAAACTATTTGCCCTTTTAATAATATTGAGCGGTCCGGCAGTCTTATCGCTCATTACCGCATCCATCGCCTCAATCTTCGTGGAAAAGAGGATAAAGGAGGGAAAGGGTTTGGAAGCCATCAAGGACAAAGGCCATATTATCATCTGCGGGTGGAACGAGAACGGCGAAAAGGTGATAGATGGGCTCCTGGTACAGGCCGGTGGGGCTTCCCCGAAGATAGCGATCATCAGCGAACTCGACAGGGACGAAGTCCAATCCCTTCAGTATAAATTCAATGGGCATGATCTTCGATTCGTTAGAGGGAATTTCGTGAAGGAGGACGTGCTCGCTAGGGCCAATTTAAACAGGGCTTCATCGGTTATCGTACTGGCGGATGTCTCAGGGGGACACGGTATCGAGAAAGCTGATGAAAGGACTATCTTCGGATGCATGGCCATAAAATCCATGGCCCCCAAGGTCAGGGTCTCTGCAGAACTGGTGAAAGGCGAAAACAGGGAGCATTTGAAAAGGACCAAGGTGGAAGAAATTATTGTCAGGGGAGAAACCGCCGGTTCTCTGCTGGCAACAGCGGCCCTGTCCCCGGGCCTGGCGGATTCTATCAGATTGCTTGTCAACAATAAGGACGATAACAAACTGTGGCGGATCCCTGTTCCCTCGAGATATGCTAATGCCACCTTTGGAGAGGCAGCCGCGCATCTTAGAGAAAAATATGGGGCCCTGTTGCTGGCCCTGGTGAAGGAGGAGGAAAAGATAAAACTTGACGATATCCTTTCGGATGATTCCACATTTATAGATGCATTCATCAAGCGGAAATTCGAGGAATCAGGGAAGGACTTCTTCGAGGCCAAAGGTGATATCTCTGTTACAATCAATCCACCGGATGATTACAGATTGTCGAAAAATGACTGGCTGGTTGTCATATCCAAAGAGCGGCCCTTGGACGCCGGTCTTGTTGAGAGACTGATAGGGGGGACTGGTTAGAATTCATCATGCAGCTCATCGAGGCCACTAAAAAATCTTTTATTTTCAGCAATCTGGAAGAAAAGGAACTGGCAGAGGTCCTGAAAATCGCCAGAGAGAAACGGTTCCATAAAGGCGAAATAATCATGCGGGAGGGTGATAAGGGCGATACCATGTATCTGGTTGTTGAGGGCGAGGTAGGGGTATCAAAGAGCCTTACCATGAAGTTCGGGGATGATGACTACAGAAAGGCGGAAAAGGTCTTGACCCGTTTTAGCCCCGAAGACCACGTGATATTCGGTGAAATGGCCCTGATCGGTCAGGATAGCCGGTCGGCTTCCGTTTCCGCGAGTTCCGATTGTCTTTTTCTTGAGATAAAACGAGACGATTTTATGAGATTGATAGGGGATAATCCGGGGCTCGGTTTAAAAATATTATTAAAACTCTCCGAATTACTGGCAGATAGGCTGAAACAGTCAAGCCAGGATGTTATACGGCTGACCACGGCCCTTTCAATTGCGCTCAGCAGATGAAGAGACGATTCTGTATATATCTGATCCTTTTTTTATTACTCACTTCCTGTGCGAGGGAAAGGTCCTATGTCGAGATCATAAAACCTCCTCCTCCCAAAACCTTCCCCCTGCCGGAAAATAAGACAGGAGAGGTTCCCGATTTTTACGTGGTTAATGGCGAACGTTATTATCCCTTGCCTGACTCGGTAGGATTTGTTCAGACAGGCAAGGCATCATGGTATGGGGAAAAATTCCATGGCCGTCCAACTTCAAGCGGCGAAACATTCGATATGAATATTAAGAGTGCCGCGCACAAAATACTTCCATTGGGGACCTATGTCAAAGTGCTGAATCTGTCCAACAACAAACATACAATCGTGCGCATAAACGACCGGGGGCCCTTTATAAAGGGGAGGATAATAGATCTTTCCTATAAGGCCGCCCAGGAGATATCGCTAATCGGCCCTGGCGTGGCGGAGGTCAAGATTACCGCCCTTGGAAAAGAGACCGGAGAAATCATGTCAGAAAAGGGACCTCAGCCCCTCCTCGAGATTCAAGACCTGAAAACAGGTGAATTCACCGTTCAGATAGGTGCCTTTATGGAGAAAGGAAATGCCGAAAGGCTTGCCAGCCGTCTAAAGGTAATTTTTAATTACGTAAATATCTCAAGATATGTTGACGCGAATAATAACACCCTCTTCAGGCTGCAAGTATCAAAATCAAGCACCTTGGCCCAGGCGGGAGAGTTCGAAAAGAAGCTGGAGGATCTGGGTTTTACAGAGGCCTTCATTGTAAGGATTTAGATCAGCCATTTATTTTTTTTCGGAGGACACCCGAGGCCTTAAACACGACAACCTTTCTCGCCCTCAGACGGAGATCCTCCGTGGTTTGTGGATTTCGCCCCCTTCTTTCTTCCTTTCCTTTGACCACAAATTTACCGAATCCGCTGATGAGGAGGTCTTCGCTTTTTTCAAGTGTCCCTTTAATGATCTCAAAAAAATTTTCTATGACCGAGCGGGATTTGGTTTTGCTGAGTCCTACATGATTGTAGATATCATTAATAATTTTTTCCTTGGTCAAAGACATCTTTCAACCTCCTCTTGCATCCAGATGGAATTTAGAGACCTATCAAATTTTTCGAGTCTTAATAATGGATTATGGCAATAATCGTGTCAAGTTTTTTTTAAGTAGCCGTATCTTTCTTTCAGTCTTCTGCAGACAAAGGGGGGCGCAAGTCCGGTTATGTCGCCACCCAGGCTTGCGGCTTCTTTTATAATGGTTGAGCTGATATAAAACCATTTGTAATCAGTCATTAAAAATATGGACTGCACATCCCTGTTCAGCTTCCTATTCATGAGGGCTAACTGAAACTCATATTCAAAATCGGATAATGCCCTCAGACCCCTCACAATAACGTTTGACCTTTTTTTTACCGCATAATCAACCAGCAGGCCGTCAAATGTGTCGATCTCTATATTCGGCTTATCTTTTAGGACCTCTTCCATCATTGATTTCCGTTCCTCAAGGGAGAAAAGGGGCGTCTTCTTGGGATTTATCAGAATGGCAACTACAAGTTTGTCAAATATCTTTAAGGCCCTGTTTAAGATACTCAGGTGACCGTTGGTTAATGGATCAAAGGTCCCGGGATAAATAGCAATTCTTCCATTCATTCAACTGACCTCGCTGTTATAAATATCTATCTTCGTTTGGCCGTAGATCCTGGTATCGGACAAAGATATATTGCCCACCCTGGAAGGCAGCCTGTCTCTTCTTGATGATTCCGCAACCACCAAAGAATTCGATGTCAGGATCTTGCTTTTGCTGAGTTTCATCAGCGTGGGTGAAATTAGATCTTTTCCATAGGGAGGGTCAAGAAATACTATATCAACCCCGTCCTTTAACAAATTCTGTTCCATGGGCAACTTCACCCTCAGGTCCCTCTTCATGACAAATCCGACATCTTCAAATCCGCACGATACCAGGTTCTTCCAAATAAGGTCCGTGGACTTTTTCGAACTGTCAATAAAGAAGGCCCATAAAGCTCCTCTGCTGAGGGCCTCTATGCCCAGGCTTCCCGTTCCAGCAAACAGATCAAGTACCGTCAGGCCGGTGATATCCTGCCCCAGGAGATTGAATACGGCTTCTCTTACCTTGTCGGAGGTGGGCCTGATGCTCATTCCTTTTAACGAAGCAAGGAGTCGGCCTTTGGCCTTTCCTCCTGTTATTCTCATGGGACATTACCCGGATGTCCCCTGATCGCCATACTCCTCCAGATCTTCCCTGCCCTCCCCCTTCGAGGGGATAGTGATCGAGGTCTCTTTTGCACCGGAACGGCTTTTAAAATAAAGGTATAAAGTGACCACCGGTCCAGACAGGACGTATATCAGCAGGATAAGGAAAAGGAGGACCTTCGGTTTATAGGCAATAACTATAAAAATCAGTATTACCGACACAAGGACATTAAAGGGTTTCTGGTGCCTTATGTTAAATTCTTTGAAGCTATAGTATTTCATGGAGCTGACCATCAGAAAGGAGAGGACATAGATCATTAAGATAATAATTATGTCCCTCTTTTCCGCAAATCCCTTCATAGTGCTTGCGAATAGTATTAGAGAGGCGATAAAGCAGGCCGCGGCAGGGATCGGGAGTCCCCTGAAATAGTTATGAGGCAAGGTCCCCTTTTCCACATTGAACCTGGCCAGTCTCAGGGCCCCGCATATAACAAACATAAATGCCGCCAGCCATCCGAGACGGCCAAATGGTTCCAGGGCCCATAGGAATGCCAGAACAGCAGGCGCCACGCCAAAGGAGATAAGGTCCGAAAGGGAATCATACTCTGTGCCGAAATGACTCGTGGTTCGCGTAAAGCGGGCTATTCTTCCGTCAAGGCCATCGAATACTGCTGAAATGATGATTGCGATGGAAGCCGCCTCAAATCTCCCCTGTATTGCGGCTACAATCGCGTAAAAACCTCCAAAAAGGCTCGCCGATGTAAAGAGATTAGGCAGTATAAAGATGCCCTTTATGCCCTTTTTTTTTGACCTTTTTCTCTTTTTTGTTTTCATGGCAGATATCCTCTAATGGTTTTGCCTGCCTTTACCCTTTTACCTGGCCGGATAATGACACAGCTGTCAGATGGAATATAGGTATCAGGTCACAAGCCAAACCTGACAAGCCCGATTCTCCCCTTTAATGGTCTGAATAAGGATTAATTTTGACAGCAATGATTCTATAACTCAAGAATTATATTATTAAAATGTCTTTTGTCAACGCCAATGTCTCCTTCCTCCCGGATAAGGGAGATTAGGACCGTTAACCTTAGACCTTGGACCTTAAACCTCATAATCAGACGGAACCTAATGACTCTGTCTCCCTAAGACCGGGATATCGCCAAATGCAGTTGCCGATGAAATTATTTTAGAGTTACTAATATTTATCGGACTTGACGGGCCCGTAGCCGGGCCTTATGTCAGGAGGCCTCAAATACACGGGGACAAGATCTCGAATATCATCAAAATCCCCCCTATGAAATCGGTCCAACCCCAGGAATCCGATTGAGGATGCCCTTAGGCCCCAGAGATGGGGTGGAGCCAGAAATGCATCTTCTCCAAGCATTTCTTTGATAGGCGCCCGCTGATTAATCAGATCGTTCCCTATAAAAAGTGTCGGGCCGTTAATAATGGCGGTGAGATGCGAAAATTTTATGGAGGCGTCCTCTCCCTTCCTTATCATCCCTTCTTTCTTATCCCAATTAAAAAGGGCGATAATAACCTCCCCTTTTCTCGAAGATATCATGGCGTATACAGGGAGACTGACGTGAGTCAATTGGTTCGCCATGGCTTCAAGATTGGATACCCCGATTACTGGTATCTTAAGGCCTTGCGCAATACCCTTTGCAGCGGATAGACCCACCCTGAGCCCGGTAAAACTCCCTGGCCCTATTGCGACGATTATCGCCTCTAAATCCTCTTTCAGTGTTCCGCTTGACGTAAGCAGTGAAGCAAGGGCAGGCATGAAACCGCCAAAATTTTTAGTCCCGGAAGAGATAAGATATTCCGCCATAATAGTGCCCCTTTTTTGCATGAGGGCGAGGCCGTATTGCAATGTGGAGGTGTTGATGGCTAATATCATGGGACCTATTGAAAAAGTCGAAGAATATCATAATAAAAGACCACCGCCATCAGGATCACGAGCAGAGAAAGCCCTATTTTTTGTGCAAGTTCCCTCTTTTTGACACTAATGGGTCTGCCCAGAACTAATTCCGCAAATAGGAATAGGATAACCCCCCCATCAAGTATGGGGATGGGAAAAAAGTTTAATATCCCCAGGTTGATGCTTATAGCGGCCATGAACGGGATTAGGGATAGGATGCTCACCTGCGCCATCTGACCGGTCATCTGCCCGATCATTATTGGTCCGCCCACCATCCTTATGGAGGAGGCCCCTGTCAACAGCTTAACAATAAATTTGCATATCCGTACAATCCAGTTCCATGTCTCAAGTGCAGCCTCTTTCAGTGAACCTAACAGGCTCAAATCCTTTTTCAGATATTTGCCTGAAGAGACTATTCCTATCAGGGCGGTCTTGATCTCCTGGCCGAAGACCTTTTCCTTGGACTCTTCCGGTATCACAGTTAGCGTTAGGATCTCATTGCCTCTCTCTATGGTCAATTCAAGAGGTATACCCGCCTTGTCATAGACTATCTCCTTTATCTCAAACCAGTCCTTTATGGTCTTTCCGTCAATAGATTTTATGATGTCTCCCTTTTTAAGCCCCGCCCTGCTGGCCGGGGAATCAGGTGTAACCTGCCCTATCTCAGGGGAGTTGATATAGCTCCCCGTGAAGAAAAAGAGACCCCAGTACAGAAAAAACGCAAGTATGAGATTAAAAAAAGGCCCGGCCGCGACAATGGCCATTCTCTTTACGGGATGTTTATTACTGAATGACCTCTCGGCGTTTTCAGGGGAAAGCTCTTGAGATTCTTCTTCCTCGTCTTCACCCAGCATCTTGACAAACCCGCCAAGTGGGAAATAGCGTATAGAGTATTCGGTCTCTCCGACCACCTTCCCCGCAATCTTTGGTCCAAAGCCCAGGGCAAACTTGAGGACCTTGACCCCGAAATACTTGGCTGTGAGGAAATGCCCCAGCTCATGAAAAAAAATCATGATCCCCAGAACGACAACAAAGGGCAACAGGTAGTAGAGGAGAATATGACCGGTATGTTGAAAAAAATCCAGGATTACATCCATTTTTTACCTTTTTATTAAAGTGGGCATTTTGCCCATAAAATCAAGAATGAAGTTGGAGCAACTCTTCTTCAGCCGCCTTTCGCGCCCACCTGTCCGCCTCAATGATACTTTCTATGCTGTCAGGGGAAAAGGTCTCGTGTCTCTTCATTACCCTTTCTATCAACAAAGGGATCTGTAAAAACCCGATTCTGCCTCCAAGGAAATATTCAACAGCCATCTCATTGGCCCCATTAAGGGCGGCCGGCATGCTCCCCCCTGTATCAGCTGCCTTGAGCGCAAGACCAAGGCATTTAAACCTCTCAACATCTGGTTTCTTAAAGGTCAATGTCCCTGTCTCCTCGAGCCTTAAAGGAGGAAGATTTGTCGCCCTGTGACGGGGAAATGATAGGGCGTATGAGATGGGAGTTATCATGTCAGGAATGCCTAACTGCGCGATCACGGAACCGTCTTGGTATTCGACCATGGAGTGGACAATACTCTCGGGATGGATCAGGATATCTATCTGCTCCATCTTCAGATCAAAAAGCCATCTTGCCTCAATAGCCTCAAGTCCTTTATTCATGAGCGTGGCGGAATCAATGCTTACCTTTTTCCCCATTTTCCAGTTGGGGTGTTTCAGGGCGGAGGAGGGATTCAGTTTCTCCATTTTTTCAAGCGGCAGATCCCTGAAGGGACCGCCCGAGGCGGTGAGTATGACTCTCTTAAGATCTTCCCTCCGGTGCCCCTGAAGAGACTGAAAAATGGCGCTATGTTCACTGTCAATAGGAAATATGGTCACTTTATTTTTTTTTGCAAGTTCCATGACAATGGGTCCCGCCATGACCATGGTCTCCTTATTGGCCAGGGCTATATCCTTTCCGGCCTTAATGGCCCAATAGGTGGGCATCAGCCCTGAGGCTCCTGTAATCGCTGAGATCACCATATCCACTTCATTTAGAGAGACCAGCCTTGAAAATCCTTCCGCCCCTGAAAAGACCTCTATCTCCCCCCTGTTATGGAGCCGCTCTTTTAAAAGGGCCGCGGTCTCTCTTTCGGCAAGGGCAACAGCCGCCGGATGATACTTTTCTATCTGCCTGATCAGGAGTTCTACATTTCTACCCGCTGCCAGGGCGTGTACTTTATATTCTTCGGGATTCGACTCGATCACCCTGAGGGCATTCGAGCCGATGGAGCCGGTGGAGCCCAATATCGCAATCCTTTTCATGTCTTCGAGATAATCTCTTTAAAATATTTAATAGTCTTTTCCAAGCCCTCTTCAAGGCTGGTTCTGGGCTCCCATCCGAGCCTTTCCTTTGCAAGGCCGATTTCAGGCCTGCGTCTTTTGGGATCATCCATTGGTTGGGGGAAAAACTCGATTTTCGACTTGGATTTCGTGAAGCCAATGATAAGCCGGGCGAGGTCAAGGATCTTGAATTCCGATGGATTACCCAGATTTACAGGGCCGATAAAGTCATCAGGGCCGTTCATCATCTTTATGATGCCGTCGATCATGTCGTCAATAAAACAGAATGATCGTGTCTGGTTTCCATCCCCAAAGATTGTAATAGGCTCGCCTCTTAAGGCCTGAACGATAAAGTTACTTACAACCCTCCCGTCATTCGGATGCATTCGAGGCCCGTAGGTATTGAAGATGCGCACAACCCTGATATCAACATTATTCTGCCTGTAGTAATCAAAAAACAGTGTTTCCGCACATCGCTTTCCTTCATCGTAACAGGCCCTAAGACCTATCGTGTTCACATTTCCCCAGTATTCCTCCCCCTGGGGATGTACGGCCGGATCACCATAGATTTCACTGGTAGAGGCCTGAAGTATCCTGGCCTTCACTCTCTTGGCAAGCCCCAACATGTTGATGGCACCCATGACACTTGTCTTTGTGGTCTTTACCGGATTATATTGATAGTGGACTGGAGAAGCAGGGCAGGCCAGATTGTATATCTGATCAACTTCAAGAAAAATGGGATTGACCAAATCATGTCTTATGACCTCGAACCGCCTGTCATCCATCAGGTGAAAGATATTTCGTTTCTGTCCGGTAAAATAGTTATCGAGGCAGATTGCATAATGCCCCGCGTCCAATAATCTTTCGCAAAGGTGTGAACCGATGAAACCGGCCCCTCCGGTTACGAGGATCCTTGTCCTGTCATAATTGTTAAGCCCCATAATTATCTGTGACTCCTCTTGTTTGCATTTTACCAGATATCAATTCACGGCATGGTCCAGACAAGGAATAAATAGAGTACGGGGATTGAAAAAAGGAGGCTGTCGATTCTGTCCAGGACCCCGCCATGCCCTGGGAGGATACTTCCCGAATCCTTTACTCCCTGACTCCTTTTTAACATGGATTCCGCAAGATCGCCCAGTTGTCCTATCGCGGATAGGGCCATAACCAGGATGATCACCCATGGATCAACGGGGCGCGGGCCTAATATCCTGAGAAACAATATTGATATGATAACGCTGCATATGAGACCTCCAGCGGCCCCTTCCCACGTCTTTTTGGGGCTGATTGTTTCATAAAGCTTGTGTTTTCCAAAGAGCCTCCCGAAATAAAAGGCCCCGGTGTCGCTCGCAAAGGTCACGGACAACAGGAAAAAGATCCAGATACCCTTGACTGGATAATTGATAAGATAAAACCGGTCGATAGGAATTAGCAGGGCGAGGGGCAATCCCACATATACAGGTCCCATGACCGCCTTTCCGATATCCGCAACAGTCTGCCCGTCAACGGGAGAATCCTTAAACAGGGAGAATATCATGGGGATTAAAACCATGAATATAATAATTACAATCAAAAAAAATACCTGCCCCCTGTAGAGGCTAATAAATACTAAAAAGGTGAGGAGAAAGCAGGAGTACCGGATAAGCCTGGATAAACCTGGGGCCGCCACCCTGTAAAACTCATACTGACCGACAATTGAGACAAGAAAAAGCAGTGAATAAAAAATCCATCTGTGACCAAAGCCTATCAGATAGATCAGAATAGGTACAGCAACTAAACCGGTCAGCCATCTTTGAAAATGCATAATCCTTCTATGTCTTTTAGATTTTTCCGGCTATTCGCCCGCGGCGCCGAACCTTCTCTCCCTTTTTTGGAATTCCTCAATGGCCGAAAGGTATTCCTCTTTTCGAAAATCGGGCCACAGAGTGGGGGTAATAAAGATTTCCGTGTATTCAATCTGCCACAACATAAAATTGCTTAACCTGCACTCGCCGCTTGTTCGTATGAGGAGGTCAGGATCCGGCATCCCTGCCGTGTAAAGTGAATCGGAGATATGGTCTTCCGTAATCTCGTTTGGTTCAATCTCACCGGATTTCACCTTCCCGGCGATCTTTTGAACCGCGTGCAATATCTCCTGTCTTCCTCCGTAACTCAGCGCTAAAGAAAGGACCATGTCCCTGTTTTCAGATGTATTTTCAATGGTTTCATAAACAAGCTTCTGGACATCTTTGGGGAGTTTATCAGTCCTCCCGATAGTCTGAAATCGTATCCCGTTTTCCATCATCTCATCCAGCTCGCTTCTGAGAAACCGCTTCAGAATTCCCATCAGTGCATCGATCTCATACTTAGACCTTTTCCAGTTCTCCTCGGAAAACGCATAAAGAGTCAGCCAGGGAATACCAATTTCCCTGCTCGTTCTAACGATAACCCTGACGGATTCAGTACCCTCCTCGTGTCCCTTTATCCGGTTCATCATCCTTTGTCTGGCCCACCGGCCGTTTCCGTCCATGATGACCGCGACATGAGTTGGTATTCTATTATTATCGATATTAGGCATATCAGAATATAGGAAATATCATATACTTAATTGATGCTATTTACAACAGCAAAGGGATACAAACCTACGTCAGGTAAATGGGAGTCGGCGCAACTTCTCTGGACCTCTGTTGTGGAGAGAGGCCTTGTTGAATTTTGGAGGAGGAATTTAGAATTCGAGAATCTCTCTTTCTTTCTCAGCGGTTATTTTATCGATATTTTTAATAAATTCGTCTGTTATCTTTTGCACTTCGTCCTGGAAACGGTGCATTTCGTCTTCCGAGATCTCTTTTTCGTTCTTCAACTCTTTAAACATCTCATTAGCTTCACGGCGGTGATTACGTATGGAAATCTTTCCGTCTTCGGCCATCTTTCTCGCAAGTTTTGCCAGTTCCTTTCGACGTTCTTCGGTCAAGGGAGGTATGGAGATCCGGATGATCTTTCCGTCGTTCATCGGGGTCAGACCCAATTCAGACTTTAAAATGCTTTTTTCCACCTCACCAATAATTGATTGATCCCATGGCTTGATGGTAATTAATCGGCTTTCAGGGACCGAAAGGGATGCGATCTGTTCCAGAGGCATCTGGGTCTCATAGCATTTGACCTTTATTCCATCGAGAAGGGCGGTTGAAGCCCGGCCGGTTCTCAGTCTTACGTAGTCTTTCCTGAGGGCCTCAACCGCGTTTGTCATCTTCTGACGTAATTCCTTAAGGATATCTTCATTCATGTTTCTTCCCCTGATATTAATGTTCCGACATCCTGTCCTTTAACGACCTTTACAATATTCCCTTTTTCACGGAGATTAAATACGATAATGGGCAGGTTTTGACCCATGGCAAGCGTCACGGCGGTCATGTCCATTACCTTTAGCCCCCTTTCCAGATATTCCTGGTAAGTCAGCCTCTTAAAGGGCTTGGACGAAGGGTTTTTCGCCGGATCGGAATCATAGACCCCGTTGACCTTGGTTGCCTTCAAAAGGACCTCTGCGTCAACCTCCACCGCCCTCAGGGCCGCAGCAGTGTCTGTGCTGAAAAAGGGATTTCCTGTGCCGCCCCCAAAAAGCACGATACGATTCTTTTCGAGATGCCTGATGGCCCTCTTCCTGATAAACGGCTCCGCTATCTTATTCATGTCAATCGCGGACATGATCCTGGTTTCTATTCCAAGGCCGTTGAGGGCCTCGCCCAGGGCAAGGGCATTAATTACTGTTGCCAACATTCCCATATGATCAGCAGGCGCGCGTCCCATGTCGTACTCGGACGAATTCAATCCTCGAAAAATATTTCCTCCCCCTATCACGATGGTCGTCTCCAGGCCCATATCATGTATCTTATGGATCTCACCCGCAACGGTTTTTAGCATGGCCGGATCAATTCCGTATGGTCTGTCTCCCATCAGGGCCTCACCGCTCAATTTGAGCATGACGCGCCTGAACCTGACCCGGATATTATTCATTCGCCTCTCCTAATTGAAAGCGGACGAATCTATTGATAATTATGTTTTCTCCTGTCTTGGCTATCATTTCATTAAGGAGATCCTGTATCGTAATATCGGGATTTTTTACATATTGCTGCTCAAGGAGGGTTGACTCTGAATAGAACTTGTCCATCTTTCCTTCGACAATCTTTTCAATAACCTTTTCAGGTTTTCCGGTCTCCCTTGCCTGGGTGGAATAGATCTCCCTCTCCTTTTCCAATATATCTGAAGGGATACCCTTCCGGTCAATGGCGATGGGATTGGTCGCAGCGATATGCATGGCTATATTCTTGACAAATTCCGAAAAATCATCTGTTTTCGCCGAAAAATCGGTTTCACAATTTATTTCCACAAGGACTCCGATCTTACCGCCTGTATGGATGTATGATTGTATCTGACCTTCGGTAGTGGTGCGGCCACCCCTCTTTTTTGCGGTTGCGATCCCTTTCTTTCTGAGATAATCGATGGACTGATCCATGTCCCCGTTGCATTCCTTAAGGGCCTCTTTACAGTCCATTATTCCTACCCCTGTCCTCTCCCGTAATTCCTTTACTAATGATGCTGATATTTCCAATTTGCTACTCCTCTATTATGTCTTCCCTGTCTTCTTTTTTATCCCTTTTGGCAACAATGATCACTTCAGGGCCTTCCTTCTCCCGTTCATCACCAGCGGGCTCCATCACTTCCGGCTGAGCTTCCGCTGACTTTTTTTCCTCCTCCGCCTCGGCCCTCAACCTCTCTTCAGCCAGCTCATGACCGCTAATGCAGGCATCGGCTATCTTCGAACAGATCAATTTAATGGATCTGATAGCATCGTCATTACCGGGAATAATGTAGTCTATATCGTCTGGATCGCAGTTGGTATCCGTAATGGCAATCACGGGTATACCCATTTTTTTTACCTCCTTAACAGCGATATGCTCCCTTTTAGGGTCCACTATAAAGACCGCTCCCGGCAGTTCATCCATATCTTTTATGCCGCCCAGGTTCTTATCGAGCTTGAAGAGCTCCTTCTCCATCTTTAATATCTCTTTTTTTGTATAACGATTAATTGAGCCGTCCGTTTTCATACCTTCCAGTTCCTTTAACCGTGCGATACTTTTTCTTATGGTCTGAAAATTGGTCAGAGTTCCACCGAGCCAGCGGTTTACCACATAAAACATGCCGCAACGTTCGCTCTCCGATATAATCGCATCATGACTCTGTTTTTTCGTCCCTACAAAAAGAACTGAATAACCTTCCGATACTGTTCGAACAATAAAATTATGTATCTCATTAAAAAGGCCGACTGTTTTTTGAAGATCTATAATATGGATTCCATTACGCGATCCAAAAATATAGGGCTTCATCTTGGGGTTCCAACGCCTTGTCTGGTGCCCGAAATGGACGCCCGCCTCAAGTAACTCCTTCATGTTTAATACTGGTGCCATCAATTCCTCCTGTTTCCATGAGACCCTCAAAGGTCTCTAACCCACGGTTGTACCTCCGTTCAGGACCTTGCATATTCCCATATGGTGGGGCACCGGGGCCAGTCCTGAACGTGCGAAATTATTGAGAAAAGATTTTTGATCCAGGTTGCAGGAATCGAAAAATCCATAACCTATTATATTAATCATTATTAAACTCTATTTGCAAGAAAAAATTCAATGGGTTATTTGAACTTGAATACCCTTCCACCCCCCGTAGTAAAGCTAATGCAGGGGAAAGGTCGCTCCCCGGTTGGGCCCGGTCAAAAGGGAATATTGGAATACTGGAATGATTGAGTGCTGCCTGCCCCAGGCAGGGGGCCCGGAAAAGTAGGTCAATAGTAAAATTTCATTTGACAGAAAAGCCAATAAAGCGAATATATTAATCGCTTCCTTATTAAAATCAACATTCCAATACTCCAATATTCCATTATTCCATGTGCGGAGCAGAATCTCAGACATCGATAAAAGCTTTTATTATCAATAAGTTGTAGAAATATCGAGGGGTTCAATAATAGAGATCAGGATATTTGAATCACATGAAAGACCTAAATCAAATAAAAAACGAGCTTGATCAGGAGGAGAAAAAGAGATTCTCACCATGGGCATGCCTCAGCATCCAGGCAATCAGGAGACGAAGCGAAGAGAATATCGACAAGGGGCATAGACAGCATTTTTCCCTTGATACGGACAGGATCCTACACTCCCTGGCCTATTCCAGATATATCGATAAGACGCAGGTATTTTATCTGATTAAGAATGATCATATAACCCATCGTGTGCTCCATGTTCAATTGGTCTCAAAGATATCCCGCACTATCGGCCGCCTGCTCAGGCTTAACGAGGACCTGATTGAGGCCATATCCCTTGGCCATGACATCGGCCATGCCCCCTTTGGCCATGATGGGGAAAAATTTCTCTCCAGCCTTTCCGAGCGTTACGGGCTCGGGAAATTCCTCCATAATTTACAAAGCGTAAGGTTCCTGGAAAAAATCGAAAGAAAGGGTCGTGGCTGGAACCTGACGCTTCAGGTCCTTGACGGCATTTTGTGTCACGATGGCGAGGTCCATAGCCAGGCCCTGCGTCCTGAAGGAGAAAAGGATTTTCAGAAATTCAATAAAGAGATCAAGGAAAAAGAGAGCGACCCCATGATCGACCTTCTCCCCATGACCCTTGAGGGTTGCGTGGTGAGGATGGCTGATACCATAAGCTATATTGGAAGGGATATTGAAGATGCCATCAGACTCGGGCTTATTAAGAGATCCGACCTCCCTGAAGACTGCGTGCGTGTCCTGGGCGAGACTAACGGGACCATCGTCTACACCCTTGTTGAGGACCTTGTAGGCAACAGCCTGGATAAACCATATATATGTTTCAGCAGAGAGGTCGGCGAGGCGCTCGAAAAGCTCAAGGAGTTTAACCGGGAAAATGTCTATGCGAGCGAGCTAAGCTGGAAACAGACTGCAAAGATTAAATTGATGTTTGAGCTGATGTTTGAGAAGTATCTGGATGACCTGGAAAAGGGGAATGAAAGTTCCGATATCTACAGGGAATACATGGAAGGCATGTCTCTGGACTACCTGAAAGACGCTTTAAACGCTGAAATAGTGCGTGACTTTATTGCGGGCATGACAGATGAATACTTTCTGGCCCAGTGCAGGAGAGAGTTTTTCCCCCAGATAAGATCGAAACTTTTTTAATCTATTAAAGATGAATAGCTGTAACTCCCAAGCAATCATCATGCGAATTAAAGAGATTGGAGAATCAGATCTTCTGGTAACATTTCTGACCCCTGACAGGGGTCGTTTAAGGGGTATCGCCAAGGGCGCCCGTAGGAGCCGGAAACGTTTTGTCAATTGTCTCGATATCTTTTCTCTTGTAAATCTTGAATACGTATCCAGGAAGGGAGGCCTGTATCTCATCAATTCAGGCAAACTCGTTGACTCCTTTCCAGGACTCAGGAGGAATTTCTCAATCCTTTCAAGGGCAAGCTACATGGTCGAGCTTACGGAGATACTTTTTCCCTGGGAATTACCCGACCGGAATATCTTTGAGATATTGAAAAAGAGTTTCCACTTGCTCTCAGAAGGGAAAAGGATTGATCTGATTCCCCTGTTCTTCGAGGTCGTTGCCATGTCCCTGGGCGGATATGGCATTAACCTTGAAAAATGCTGTGTCTGCGCGAGAAAATACGCTGGCGAGGGAAAGGCGGTGTTCAAACCTGAGAAAGGAGGAATCGCCTGTATGAGATGTCAACAGGTTACTGCAGCGACACCTGGAATAAGCCCGGACTCGGTCAATATAATAGGGCTTATGCAATCAGGGTCCATCGCCGCCTTTGAAGAGATGGATGTTCCTTATGAAGCCATCATGGAGATAAGGCCCATACTCAAGCTTCACAGGGAGTATCACCTGGGACAAAGGCCGAGGACGGCTAATTACCTGGATTAGACGCCTTTCCCATGATCCGCCTGTAATATCTTCAGGATCTCCGCTGTAAGTTCATCGCTGTCAAAAGAGAATGATACTCTTCCATGGGCCACTTCAAAAGAAACGAGACGGCATTTATATCCTTCAGCCACCTCCTCCAACAGCTCCCGGAAGCTGCCTGCCACGGGGTGCTCAGGACTATCAACGTCCTCTTCAAACATATCCACTTCTATGACACCCAAAAATGCCTATCCTTTTTACTCAAACCATACAATATGTCCCGAACCGCTGGATATGTAAGAACGCTTTCCCTTTTGTGTAGCCAGATAGAGTGTCTTGCCGTCGGTCTGCATATCGACGATGCACTCCCTGACAGTCGGGGACGTCCATATCTGAGTTAGTCCTGTACCATCTGCCTTGAATGCGATCACCACACCTTTTGTATAGAGCTTCAAGTCGGCCAAAATTCCAAGCTCGGCATCATTTTTGACGACCAGGACCTCTTCCCTGCCGTCCCTGTCGATATCCATCAGGACCACCCTGCTGTTTAGCTCAAAGGATGGTTTAGGAGGGGTATACTGATCTCTCTCCTCCTGAATGGCATGGTTCGTGCCCCCCAGCCTTTCACCGCTGTCCCACAGGCTCTTTCCTCCCTGGTCCCAGATATGGAGGTAGGAATCACTGCCAAGGCCTATATACTCCATATTGCCGTCCCTGTTGACATCGAAAAAGGTTAGGGTGTAGATCTGCACCTTTTTCAAATTTGACAAGGGCTCCTTCCGGGTCAACCCGCTCCCGGAATACTCCATAAGGTATATGTCCCCGTAAAAGGGCTCATCGGTCCTGGAATTCTGAAAGAGCAGGAGGGGCCTGTCTTGAAAGGGCGCCCTGATGAGTCTCACATTGCCGTCAATGTCAAAAAGCTTTTTAAATGTCCCCTCCCATTCCCAGACCACGGTCCTTATCCTCTTTCCGTAAAGGCTAACGAGATAGATCTCCGGCCTGCCGTTCATGTCCGCATCCCCTGCACTCACTTTCAGAAAAATCTCTCCATGGGATGGTTCGAGGCTGTCCTTAAGGACATGCTTCCCCTCTTTATTGGAATAGATCTGCAGCTCCTGCAGGCCTAGGACCAGCCATTCCAAAGCCCCGTCTCCATTTAAATCGGCCATATCAAAGGCCCCTACAGTCATACCGGATATAGACTTTTCACCCTTCTTTGTAAGACCCCTGACCGGCTCCGGCGAGGCAGAAGGGAATTCTGCAATCCTTGCGGGAACGTAGGGCCTGCCCTCTATTATCCCCCTGACTTCATAGGCCAGATCCGCTAATTTGGAAATAAGCCGATCCTCTTCCACCACCTCGGAGATCCTTGTTAGCCCTGGCGGGTCTTTTGTCATGTCAAGCAGGGTGAGGTCCAGGCTGTAGGCCGCTCCAACGGATGTTACGCTCCCGAATAGGGCGTAATGGGCCTTAAGGTGTCTGGCCAATTCTTCCGCCCTCTCTTTTGAGGTGATTCCCTTTTTATCTTCATCGCCTAAAATCGATTCCATCCTCTCTTCGCTAACAACCTTGATATCCTCTCCAGAAAGGCGGGAGAGGATCATGCTCCTGAGCCCCTGGTGCAGAAAGCTCTTGGATTGATCCACATAGATGGCCAGTGGAAAGAGGACCAGATCTCTCTCAGCAGCGAGGCCGGTATGAGAGGACAAGAAGATAATCGAAAACAGGCTTAGAGCGATCCTGGGGGATTTTGTAATCATGGTTTGTGCTC
>CAZGIZ010000003.1:0-65848 GCA_964526655.1 uncultured Desulfobacteraceae bacterium
ACCGTTAGCGATAATGGATGCACCATGTTTTATCTCCGCGACTCCCCTTTCGGAATTCACCTTTGTCCTAAAGTTCCCAACATAACCCGTCGCCTCAGTAATGGTGGAATCCGTATATACATGGATCAATCGGTGCTGATAGACCTTGCGTACAAGATCGCGCAGAAAGGCCTGAACATCCATCCCTTCCAGGGTGTAAGGTATTCTTCTTGCCGTTCCGCCCAGTTCCCTATCCTTTTCCACCAGAAAAACCTCATGTCCCTGGTTGGCTATGGAAAGGGCACAAGTCATGCCGGCTATACCCCCGCCAACCACTAAGGCCCTTTTGTCTACGGGCAGGTCGATTTCCTTTAACGGCTCCAGATGGCAGGCTCGTGCGACCGACATCCGGGTTATATCCTTTGCCTTTGCCGTGGCATCCTCCTTTTCCTTGGAGTGGACCCAGGAGCAATGTTCCCTGATATTAGCCATTTCGTAATAATATTGATTAATCCCCGCCTCCCGGAGGGTGTCCCGGAATAGGGGTTCGAGGGTCCTGGGACTGCAGGCGGCGACAACCACTCGATTGAGCCCTTTTTCCTTTATCATGTCCGTTATCTCTTTTGCAGAATTGGTGGCACATGAAAATAGCTGCTCCTGGGCGTATACGACATTTGGCAAGGTCAAGGCATATTCAACCGTGGAAGGGACATCCACTACTCTCCCGATATTGGCGCCGCAATGACATACAAAGACACCCACCTTCGGCTCCTCTTCAGAGACATCCCTTTCAGGCGGATATGTCCTTTCTCTGGACAGCTTCCCTCTCCTGTGGTCCAGCAGTTCAGCACATTGGGACCCGGATCCACTGGCCGTAATAACCGATTCGGGGATATCTATAGGACCCTGAAAGGCCCCGCTTACGAAGATCCCCGGCCTGGTGGTCTCCATGGGATTTGAAGAAGATGTTTTACAGAAACCATGTGAGTTGATCTCGATTCCCAGCTTATCTGCCAGATCCTCATAACCGGCAGGGGGATTCAATCCAACGGACAATACCACCATATCGAATTCTTCCTCTTTTACTCCGTTCCCGGGAGTGGCGTATCTTATGGTAACGTTCTTGCTTTCAGGGATCTCTTTTCCGATGGATACGTAGCTTCTTATAAATCGAACCCCTGGAAGCTGCTCGGTTCTCTGATAGTATCGTTCAAAATCCTTGCCGAAGGCCCTGATATCGTTATGGAAAATCGTGCACTCCGCCTCCGGGTCATGGTCTTTTGTCAAAATCACCTGCTTCTGGGTGTAGGTACAGCACACGCCTGAACAATAGCTGTTACCGCCTTCGATTACCTGCCTGGAACCGACGCATTGAATCCAGGCGATTTTATGGGGATGAGACCTGTCGGAAGCACGCAATATCTCGCCTTCGTATGGCCCGGTGGCGCATAGCAGCCGCTCAAAGTCCATACTTGTTACCACGTTCTGCATCTTCCCATAGCCATATTCATTCCTCGCCCTTGGATCAAAGGGCTCAAGCCCGGTAGACAAGATTATTGCACCTACGTCTATCTTTATTTCCTTTGCCGTTTGATTGAAATCTATGGCCTTGGTCTTGCATACCCCTTCACAAATACGGCATTTCTTCTCCTTGAGGTAAATACAGCTTTCATCAATATATGCGACAAGGGGGATTGCCTGGGCGTAGTATATGTGGACGGCCTTGTTCTTGGATATTTCCTGGTTAAATTGATCGGGGTATTCGATAGGGCAGTATTCCACACAGGTAGTACAACCAGTGCATTTACTCTCCAAAATATATCTGGGGTTCTTGATCAGGGTTACCTTGAAGTTTCCTGCCTCCCCTTTTACGCTGTCGATTTCAGTATAGGTAAGTACCTCTATATTGGGATGCCGGCCGACCTCGACCAGTTTGGGCGAGAGTATTCACATGGAGCAGTCATTGGTGGGAAAGGTCTTGTCAAGCTGGGCCATATGGCCGCCAATGGCAGGTGATTTCTCAACAAGATAGACCTTAAAACCCGTAGTGGCAAGATCAAGAGAGGCCTGAATACCGCTGATCCCGCCACCAACAACCATAACGTCTCCTAAATTACTCTCTCTCTGACTTTCATAGAGTTGCTGAATTTTCTCTTTCAGCAGTAGTTCTTTTTCCACTTTCTGTCACCCCAGCAGTTTTTTTATAAGGTCTCCATTATATTTAATATCTTCTCTTTCCTTATTCCTTTTTTGCCTCTATCATCCGGGCAATAGTGTCCATTATCTTGTCCAATCCATATTTGTTTGCCAACGATTCCAATCCGATCTCCATTTCCTCCTGACTTTCCTCTTCTTCCATTTCCTCTTCCCTTTCTTCGTAAGTGAGGGCATCGGATATACACCACTGAACACACATAGGCTCTTTCAGTGTCGGGTCGCTTTCACACATGTCGCATTTCAGGGGGAGGCCGGAATCGGGTTCCTTGAACTCTTCCCTGGATGGGCAGGAAGCCCGGCAGAAGGCGCACTCTTCGTATTCCTTTCCGTCTATCACATATTTGTCTCTGCCCGCACATTCGGCGGCGGTATATTCTCCCGCGTAAACAGGGATGTACATGTCTTTTAATGGATGACGAATCACCCTGATCCGGGATCGCGCAGGGTTATTGCTGCTGTATTTTGGCGTAGCGTGAAAGGCCGAGCAGATCACTTCACAGGCACGGCAACCATTGCATTTATCAGCATCAATTTTTATTGTTTTTATTATTTTCTTTTTCTTTTCAACTTCCACTGTTCACTCCCTTCACTCTATTTCTTCTCTTTTTCCTCAGAGGTCTCTCTTGAAGGAGTATCTTCATTATTCGTCAAGATCCCCCTCTTTATGAAGTCTTCGCTCACATAGTCCAAGCCCAATTTTTTCAATGTCTCTTTGGTAGGGATACCGTCGTTGTTCCACCCCTTGAGATTGTAATAGGCGTCTAAGAGCTCCTTTTCAAGTTCGGGAAATCTTTTTTTCCAGTGGTTCTGCGGAGGCTTTTCATCTTTCCTCCTCATGCCTCTCCTGATATTATTGGCCCTGACAAGGGTCCTGTACCTTTTGGCTGCCTGGGTCAGCTTTTCTTCATCCATATCGATTCCGGCCCCTGCAGATATAAATTTAGGGTAATTGTGTATATGATATGGTGGCTTCAGGGGAAATGATGATAAACCGGCGCACATCCCGAGGGCGTCATCAATGTAGTGCATCCTCTCCTGCCAGTCGACAATATCACAACACATTTGAACCGTCGGGTAATAGGGCATGGATTTTTCTCCGCGTAGTTCCCAGTCCAGCAGGTATTGCTTGAATTTCTCATCAGGGACCTGGAACCAGTCTTTCACAAATGCCTCTCTCTCCTCTCTCGTGGGCCAGGGCGCCTGGGGGAACTGCCCTTCAATCTGTGTGATATTTATCTTTTCTCCCGTGGCATACATAAGGAAATAGATGGGATTCAGCATGGATAGCTTTAGAGGCAGTTGCTCATGTTTCTTGATGTTATTATGGGCGTATTCTTCCGCGCCCTTGCCAATTTCTTTGGCCGCCCAATAGGTCCCGTTGGCCAGGATATCTCCTATCCCTTCCCTCCTGACAATTCTGTCAAGCAGCCAGTAAAATCTCCCCTCGTTATCGGCAGGCATTCCCGGCATGTCATCGTCGGTTAATATGCCGTTTTCATAGAGTTCAAGGGCGAAGGCCATAACCTGAGGGGTTGAGAATCCATCCACCCCATATTCCGTAGCGCGTTGAGCGATTTTTAGACCAAAATCCAGGTCTGACATGGCAGCCATGGTATAGGTCAGTTTGGAGAAGCATTTCATCATGTAGGTCGGATACCCCGGCGGGGAAATGGTCGCACCGCATTTCATGGGACAGTTATAGCAGCTGACCAGCCGCTTCTGCATACTTTCCATGGTCTCCATCCATTGCTTTGCGATCTCCTCGGTCCAGAAGCCCTTTCTGCGGAGGCGGGAATTGCCCCACATGAAGTTCTCGGTGTGCCACTTTTCATCATGGGTTGCCATCTCCTGCGGTGAACCGAGCCCCTGTAAAATGGTCATGACACCTGGAATCGGATTTGCGTTTCGGAATTTTATGTATTCGAGCACCTCGTTGCAAAGCGCCAGGTATTCATCCGGCCGGGCAACATTGATGTCTCCTGTTCCACGGACGGCGACCGCCTTAACCCCCTTGTCTCCCATAACGGCGCCTATTCCCAGTCGGCTGGCGCTGGACCTGCCCTGCTCAATGGAGGCCATATAGACCCTGTTTTCACCGGCCAGACCGATCGCGGCCACCTGGGCCTTTGGTTCGCCCAGCTCCTGGCGGATAAGTTCTCCTGTTTCGACAGCGCCTTTGCCCTCCAAGTGAGAGGCATCACGTATCTCTACCTTATCATCCTTTATCCATAAATAGACCAGACCAGGAGACTTGCCGCGGAAAATTACCTTGTCATAGCCGGCATACTTCAGTTCCGGAGCCCAGAATCCACCCATCATGGAAAAGGCCATTAACCTTGTCTGAGGAGAAATGGTGGAGACAATGGTACGATTACAACCAATGGCAGGTGTGCCGCACAAAAGACCGGCACTGAATATGAGCAGATTTTCATCGGAAAAGGGCTCAACTTCAGGGGGAACCCTATCCCAAATGAGCTTGGCGTTCGTCCCCAGCCCACCCAGATAAAGCTCGGTGTCTTTTGGATCCGTTTCCACCCTTTCAATGCTTCCCCGGGATAGATCGATTTCCAGATTAAACCCTGTCTCTGCGTACCTCATTTTTTTCCCCTTTTGATTACCTTCTTTATCTCATTTCTCTTCTCAGGTTGATAAAATTGCTTCTAAGAGCCCTATCTAATCAACCCTGATTATCTTAACCTTATGCCCCACCCAGTCTGAAGGAAGATATACCCTGCCGCTGTTCCCGCTCATCTTGATCTCCTTCTCGAGCATCTCCTCGCCGTATACCTCAAATTTTACTTTGTTGATGAATTGCTCGGTGGCGGGTTCTTTATTATAATCTCTTTCTTTTGGCACCCTAAACGGTTCCTGCATGAAAAGTGTTGTCATAGAACACTTGAAAAGCGATATGTCGGATCAGCTGTTTCAAAAATCGGGAGATTGTTAACGAGTAGCATAAAATTGGTTCTATTAATTCGCCTTCGCCAGAATACCCTGCGGCTTGTTGTAGCGAGGCGGAAATCCCGCTAAAAGCCACATTCTAATTATATTTCAGCTATAAAGTAACTATAAGGGGAAGTTTTAATGATGTCAAGAAAAAAGAGGGGAAAATGGGAATCTGGAAATGAGGCGAAAAATGTTGTCAGGCTTCATTTATTGAAACAGGAGGAGGCCAAAACGATTTTTCAGATTGACAATAAATATGGCATTCGCTATCCGGATAGGGCGTGGATATTTCAAAATCAGGGATTACATTCAATTATCCCTGTTGTATGAAAAAATTGGATCCGAAATAGAAAGGAGGCTCTATGAAAGAGGGTACCGTTAAGATCAGACTCATGAAGGCCGACGATTTTGATGCTGTAGTCGGGATTGACGAAAGATTATTCAAGACTTCCAGGCGTGAGTACCATGAAATGAAATTTGAAAAGCTTTTTCATTCCAACGATTATTTACCCGTATCACTCGTGGCGGAGAAAGAAGATGGTACGGTGGTGGGGTTCGTAATGGGGGAGCTCTACATGGGAGAATATGGTATTTTTCAGGAGGCGGCGACTCTGGATACCATCGGTGTTGATCCCGATTATCAGCATATGGGTATCGGTAAACAGTTGATTGATGAATTCATTGATCATCTGAAAAAAGTTGGTGTTCAAAAAATAACCACCCTGATCGACTGGAACTATTCCAAAATGATACATTTCTTTAGTGCGAACAATTTCAGCCCCTCAAAAACCATTCATCTGGAAAGAATCCTTTGAAGTCGGAGAGGTAACAGGAAGGATTCAAAAGGAATTCCATAAAGAAAGTAAGATTAAAGCGTCTGGCCTAAAATGCCGATGAAATAAGGGAATAAAATGTTCACTCGGCGAAGGGCAAGCCTTCGCCTGTCTCAATCCCTTAGAGGCGTCAGAGCTCCAAGGGATTCCGTCAGCATCGTAATTAAAAAGGAGGGAGTTGAGGTGGTGGATGGAAAGATTAAACAGATGACAGCAGAAATTCAAAAGGACAATAAAAACGAGGATTTGGAAAGGGATAATCTTGAATTAGATAAGAACGCAAGGATAGCAACAATCTTGGCCTTGGCGAAACTCGCCGAATACAGGGATGATGATACTGGTGTCCATTTGGAGAGAATACGGGAATATACAAAAATATTAGCTATGGATATGGCTGAAAAGCCGGGATATAGAGGCTATATTACGGCGGAATACATTGAGGACATCTATCATTCATCTATCCTTCACGATATAGGGAAAGTGGGCATACCGGACGCTATACTATTAAAGCCTGGCAAATTAACCCCCGATGAATTCGAGGTGATCAAAGGCCACTCGATGTTGGGAGGGAATGTCCTGACAGAGATTGAGATTAAAATCAAAGGCCAAACATTTCTCACACTGGGCAAGGAAATAGCCTATTACCACCATGAAAGGTGGGACGGCACCGGATATCCAAAGGGTCTCAGGGGTGAAAAGATTCCCTTATCGGCAAGGCTTGTTGCCGCGGCAGACGTATATGATGCGCTCACGTCAGATAGGGTTTATAAAAAGGCCTTTACCCATGAAAAGGCCCGAGAAATGATCATGAGCCGAAAGGGTAAACATTTCGACCCTGATGTAGCGGACTCTTTTTTGGCCCGCGATAATGATTTCAACATGATAAGAAAGCAATGGTTCCTGGTCTCAACACATTAATTATTTGAAAATACAGGAATCAGGCCTTCCCCGGAATAATGAAGCGAGGGCCTTATGACTGTTTAACATCTCTAAAACAAGGGGCCCGGTAATCTCTTTTCGAGTTTACCAGGCCCCTTTTTATGGAGATTGTCGATTCCGGAGCAGAAAGTGTTCTCTATGCCTGTTTCTCTGATGCGTGTTTGATGGATTGTTTGGGAAACGCAAGCGCTTCGGTTAACTCGTAGGCCGCCTGGAGATAGGATGTGGGGCAGAGAGGAAAGCACTCCTTGCAGTTCCAGCACTCCTTAGAGGCTATCTCAGGGACGAAACTTATCTCCCGGGTTGGCCCCCTGTCAATAAATCCGATAGCATTTTTCTTCTTTACTTCAGCACAGTACCTTACACATAGACCGCAAAGTATGCAAAAGGAGGGCTCTTTTTCAAAACGGTTCTTGTCCGCTCCATACTCCTGAGCCAGTTCCTGTAAAGCAGGGGCATCCGGGGCATGAGCCAGCATAAGCTCTAAGAGTGTTTTGCGGGTGCTATCTATCTTCTCGGTCCTGGTTCTCACAACCAGATCCTTTTCTACCGGGTAAATGCAGGAGGCAACGAGTCTTGTCCTGCCGGCGGTCTCTACTTCTACCGTGCAAATTCGGCAAGCCCCATAGGGATTTAATTTCTCGTGGTGACAAAGTGTGGGAATAGATATCCCTATGCTCCGGGCAGCCTCCAAAATGGTCATCCCTTCCTCTGCCTTGACTTCTTTTCCGTCGATCTGTAAAAGGATTTCACTCATTTTTCTTTACTCTCTCTGGTTAGGGTTCTTGCTTCTTCAGGGATTGGAGGTGGAACAGGCTCTCCGGACAGCCTTGTCACTGCTCTAAAGCGAGAGGGACAAGCCTCGAAGCAAGTCCCGCATTTTGTGCATTTGTCCTGGTCGATTACGTGGATTTGTTTCTTGCCGCCTATAATCGCCTCGGCAGGGCATTTCCTGAGGCAAATCATACAGGCCTGACATTTGTCCGGGTCAATATAATAGGAGATCAGGTCCTTGCAGACATAAGCCGGGCACCTCTTCTCCTTGATATGTGCCTCGTACTCATCCCTGAAGTGTCGTATGGTGCTCAGGACAGGGTTCGGGGCAGTCCCGCCCAAAGCGCAGAGTGCAGCCCCTCTGGTAGCCTCGCACAGCTCCTCCAGAAGCTCGATGTCTCCCTCTCTTCCCTTTCCTTTACTGATATTGGTCAGGATCTTGAGCATCTGCCTGATGCCTTCACGGCATGGTGTGCACTTGCCGCAGGACTCATTGGAGAGGAATGTAAGGAAGTATTTGGCGACATCAATCATACAGGTGTCCTCATCCATCACGATCATGCCGCCGGAACCCATAATCGCACCGACCTTTGCCAGCTCGACATAGTCCACTTGTATATCCAGGTATTCTTCAGGTATGCACCCTCCAGAGGGACCGCCCGTCTGCACTGCCTTGAACTTCTTGCCCCCGGGTATGCCGCCGCCGACTTCATAGATAATGTCTCTCAGGGTTATGCCCATGGGGACTTCTACGAGGCCGGTATTATTCACCTTACCAACCAGTGAAAATATCTTGGTGCCTTTGCTGGCCTCGGTGCCAATTGAGGAAAGGAAATCAGCCCCCTTGTTGATAATCAAGGGGATATTAGCCCATGTCTCCACGTTATTAATATTTGTAGGTTTGCCCCGGTATCCTTTTTCGGCCGGATATGGCGGCCTCGGTCTCGGCTCGCCCGGCTTGCCCTCCAGAGATGCGAGAAGAGACGTTTCTTCACCACAGACAAAGGCGCCTGCTCCCTGATGTACTTTAATGGTGAAATCGAAGCCTGAACCGAGGATATTTTTCCCAAGGAAACCGTATTCCTCAGCCTGCTTGATGGCGATTCCCACATTTTCCACGGCCAAGGGGTATTCGTGCCGGACATAGATAAAACCCTCATGAGCGCCCATGGCATAGGCCCCGATTATCAGCCCTTCAAGGACTGAGTGGGGATTCCCCTCGAGCAGGGCCCTATCCATAAAGGCCCCCGGGTCTCCCTCATCGGCGTTGACGACCACATACTTTGTCTCACCGGGGCTCTTGCGGGCGAGTTCCCATTTTATCCCGGTAGAGAAACCTGCGCCCCCCCTCCCTCTCAGGTTGGAGTTCTTGACCAGCTCCACCACCTGCTCAGGAGTCTCTTCAAAAAGTGCCTTCACGAGAGCTGAATAACCGCCAACTGCGAGATAGTCGTCAATACTTTTGGGATCGATCTTGATATTATTGCCGATAAGGTTCCGCATCTGATTCTTATAGAATGGTATCTCGGATTCATGGACTATCTTCTCATTGGTATCGGCGCCGGGAACGACATAAAGCAGCCTATCGATGATCTTCTTGGCGACAATGGTCTGGGAAATGATCTCTTCCGCATCGGTGGGCTTGACCTGAAGATAACATATCTCCTCAGGATAAATCACAAGCAGGGGCCCTCTCTCACAGAAGCCTGGACAGCCTGTTTCCCTGATATCCACTTTCGTTTCCAGTCCCTGTTTTTTAATCTCCTCTTTAAGGGCGGTGACGACATTTGCTGCGCCCAGGGCGAGGCAACCCGCTCCAGTACATACAGAAATGCAAGGCTTATCCGGATCCCTCTTTGATATGATGTCCTTTCTGAATTCATCCAATTCAGCAGGTGAATTTATCCTTGGCATAATTATTCCTTAATCGTAGTTTTTTAAGACTTCCTCTGACTTGGCCGGTGCCATCTTGCCATAATATTCTCCATCGACGATCATCACCGGTCCTAAGGCGCAGCAGCCGACGCAGCTGACAGTCTCCAGGGTGAATTTTAAATCCTTGTCCGTTTCGCCGGGTCTGATTCCCAGCAGATCCTGAACCGAGTCGAGGAGACGCGGCGCACCGCGGACATGACAGGCAGTGCCCGTGCATACGTGAACTTCATGACGTCCCTTGGGGACCAGACTGAAGGCCTTATAAAAGGTCACGATATGCTGTATCCGATTTAAAGGCACTTTTAATTTTTTACTGACCTTCTCCAATGCCTCCTTGGGAAGCCAGCGATTTTCGCTCTGAATCTCTAATAATACTTGAATGAGCGAACCTGAATCACCCTGATATTTATCTATGATCTTATCGATTTTATCGCTATCCATGCCGCTGTCCTGTTCTTTTTTGTCCCCTTATTCCTGTACGGCGCTCTCGGATCAGGCGGGAACAAAGCGCTTCTGGTTTTCATCGAATCTGACTAATCCCTGCCTGGCTGAGTTCCCAAGGTATTTTGATGCTTCAGAAGGGTCTATGCCCATAATCTCGGAGATTTCTCCGGATGAACGGGGACTTTCCCGCAGGAGTGCCATAATCTGGCCCATTTCCAATTTATCGACAATTAATTCCTGAAAAAGCCTGTTATATTCGTCACTGTTGAAGAATTCATTATATTCCTCTTCTGTCTCAAAACGTACTCTAAGCCTTTCCCTTTCCACCAGCTTAATATAGGGGATTATATTTTTGATCGCATCAAGTTTGGACTTTAATCCATTAGCCCTTTCTCCTTTACCCTTGCCAAGAGGCCCCAACTCCCTCAGCTTTTTTGAAAAGTCATTCATAACTTCTGCAAAACGGATTCCTTCTGAGGCGGATATCCACTCATGCCTCAATCTCTCGGGGTTCACCCCTGTCAGTTCCATTAATCTTCTGCATATATTCATTATGCTTAATGCAGCGTGATTCCCTTCGGTAATATAGTGGCATTCGCCAAGCAGACAACCGCCGATAAACACCCCATCCATTCCATTTGAAAAAGCCCTGAGTATAAATGACATGTCCACCCTGCCCGTGCACATGAGGCGGACAATCTTGATATTCGGAGGATATTGCAGTCTGGAAACTCCAGCCAGGTCAGCAGCCGAGTATCCTCACCAATTGCATAAAAAACCTAATATTTTTGGTTTAAATTGAATTGGACTCATGTGTCCTCAACTCCTTTGTTAATAGTCACGGCTTTACTGCTTCTGTGAAAACAGACTTAAACCTTGAACCCTGAACCGTATAACCCTGTTTCTACACATCCCCAACCGCTGCATCAAATTGCTGGGTAATTTCTTCTTCTGTAGCAGAAGCCGCGTCAATTTGAGAGAAGATCTCTTCATCGGTAAAGTGTTTTAGAAAAATAGCCCCTGTCGGGCACCTTGAGTTGCAAAGGCCGTCTCCTTTACAGAGGACAGGATTAACCCTGGCCTTTTTACCCTTTGGCGTTTCAACAAACTCTATGGCCCCATACTTACAAACAGATATACATGCCCCGCAAGATACACAATCGTTCTCATTTACCTCGCAAATTGCCCCGGATGCTATGACCGCGTCACTTGCAAGTATGTTAACGGCCCGACCCGCGGCCCCGTAAGCCTGGCTGATTGTTTCTGTTATGTGTTTGGGATAGTGGGCTGTCCCGCACAGGAAAACGCCATCCGCGGCAAAGTCAACGGGCCTTAGTTTTACATGGGCCTCCTGGAAGAACCCATCGGGGTTTAAAGAAACTTTAAACAATTTGGATATCTCACTAATCGTTGCTGAAGGAATAACCGCGGCTGCAAGGGCCAGCAGATCGGCATTCAGCTCAAGCTTCTGACCCAAAACAGGATCGGGGACGGTAATCTTCAGGACTGGTCTCCCTTCCTCTTCACCAACTTCCACCTCTGGTTTGGTTTCAGGAGTGTACCTGATGAACCTTACATCCTTGTCCGCGGCCTCCCGGTAATAATCCTCCTTAAATCCATAGGTCCTCATATCCCGGAAGATAATGGTAATATCCATATCAGGGTTCAGCTCTTTCAATTTCAGGGCGTTCTTTATGGAATGGCTGCAGCATACACGGCTGCAGTAATTTCTGTCTTCGTTTCTACAGCCCACACACTGGATCATCGCGAGACTTTTTGCGTTAATTACCTTTTCGTTTCCTTCTGCGATACGCTCGCCCAGCTCAATATTTGTAAATACCCTATCATCTTCACCATAGAGGTATTCCGTGGGCCGGTATTCTTCAGCGCCCGTGGCGATGATGGCTATTCCATGGTGAATCTCCTTGACCGTTCCTACGGACTTCACCCTGGTTATAAAATTTCCAACATAACCGGTAGAATCTGTAATGGCAGAATTCGTATACACGTGAATCGAGGGGTGCTTGTAGACCTTGTGTATCAGATCATCAAGATATGCCTGGACATCCAGCCCTTCCAGGGTAAAATAAATTCTTCGGGCCATCCCGCCAAGGTCTTTGTCCTTTTCAATGAGGTAGACCTCAAAGCCCTGCTCAGCCAGGCTCAGGGCGCTGGTCATACCGGCAATGCCCCCTCCGACCACGAGTCCCCTTTTGTCAACGGGAAGCTCAAATTCCTGCAAAGGCTCCAAAAGAGCGCTCCTGGCTATCGCCATCCGGACTATGTCCTTCGCCTTGGCCGTGGCGTCTTCCTTTTCTTTTGAGTGGACCCAGGAGCAATGCTCTCTTATATTGGCCATCTCAAAATAATAGGGATTAATCCCCCCTTCACGACAGGTGTCCCGGAACAATGGCTCATGGGTCCTGGGGGTGCATGCCGCCACGACAACACGATTGAGCCCTTTTTCCCGGATCGTGTTTGATATCTGCTGGGCATTATCGGTGGAACAGGCAAAGAGGCTTTCCTGGGCGTGGACAACATTGGGTAAGGCGGAGGCGTATTCAACCACGGAAGGGACATCAACTACCCTTCCGATATTGGCTCCGCAATGACACACGAAGACACCAACCCTGGGCGTTTCTCCCGAGGCATCCCTTTCCAGAGGATACACCCTTTCTGTATCCAACTTTCCACGGCGGTAGGCAAGGAACTGGCTGCAAAGGGCATCGGCCCCGCTCGCGGTCATGACCGATTCGGGGATATCTATGGGACCCTGGAAGGCCCCGCTTACAAATATTCCCGGACGGGACGTCTCAATAGGGTTGACAGTATTGTTCTTGCAGAATCCGTGGGCATTTAGCTCGATGCCGAACTTTTCTGCCAGATTCTCCACATCATCGGGAGGATTCAATCCCACGGACAATACCACCAGATCGAATTCCTCTTCCTTTACCCCTTCATCAAAAGTAGAGTACCTTATGGTAACATTCTTGCTTTCAGGGATCTCTTTCCCTATTGACACATAGCTCCTGATAAACCGGACCCCGGGAAGGCTCTCCGCCCTCTGGTAAAACCGCTCAAAATCCTTGCCAAAGGCACGGATATCGTTATGGAAAACCGTACACTCCGCCTCTGCATCATGGTCTTTTGTCAGGATCACCTGCTTCTGGGTATAGGTGCAGCACACGCCAGAACAGTAACTGTTGCCCCCTTCAAGGATCTGCCTGGAACCCACGCATTGAATCCAGGCTATTTTATGGGGATGCTTCCTGTCGGAAGGGCGCCTTATCTCACCTTCATAGGGCCCCGTGGAGCATAACAGCCGTTCAAAATCAAGACTGGTTACCACGTTTTCAAACTTTCCATAGCCGTAGTCGTTCCTCAACCCGGGATCAAATATCCTGTAGCCCGGGGACAGGATGATCGCTCCCACCTCCACCTCAACCTTCTCCGCTTCCTGGTGAAGATCTATGGCTTCATTCTTACAGGCTCCGATACAGATGTTGCATTTCCCGTCTTTAAAGTAGAGGCAGGCTTCAGGATCCACATAGGTGATAAGGGGAACCGCTTGATTAAAGTATATGTGGATGGCCTTGTTCAATGACAGGTTTTGATTAAAGGGGTCAGGGACCTTTACCGGACAGTACTCCACACAGGTTCCGCAACCCGTGCATCTGTCCTCTCTGATGTACCTGGGTTTCCTGATCAGGGTTACCCTGAAGTCTCCGGGTTCACCTTCTACACGTTCCACTTCAGTATAGGTCATGATCTCTATATTGGGATGCCTGTCACATTCAATAAACTTTGGGGACTCAATGCACATGGAGCAGTCATTTGTTGGAAAGGTCTTGTCAAGCTGGGCCATCTTGCCCCCAATGGCAGGGGATTTATCCACCAGGTAGACCTTAAAACCAGTGTCAGCAAGGTCAAGGGCGGCCTGGATGCCGCTGATCCCAGCGCCTACAACCAAAACGTCTCCAAATTTATCGTCCGATGAATTATCCAATACCTTTTCTTCAACTATTTCTTTTTCCAATTTTCTATGTCCTTGATATAGAGCTTTCAGCAGTCAGCGGTCAGCAATCAGCCAACATCTCTTCTTTTATATTTTTTACTGAAAGCCGAAAGCTAAATGCTGATCGCTCTCATCCATAAACGCCGTTTTATGGATGAGTGTTAAATCACTTCCGCGATTATCTCCGTAATATCCTTGACCTCCAGCTTTTCCTCAACATCCAGGGTCAGCCTGCTGTCCTCAAAATTGCTGATGCAGTAAGGGCAGGATGTAACCAGGACCTCGGCACCTACCTCCATGGCCTGTTCCAGTCTGAGGTCCGAGAATCTCTCACCCTTCGGGGTCTCCATCCAGATCCTGCCTCCCCCGCCCCCGCAGCAGAGACTGTCTTCACGCGAATCAGCCATCTCGCTCAGCTCCAGGCCGGGTATTTTCTGTAATACCTCCCTCGGTTCATCATAAATACCATTGTGCCTCCCAAGGTAGCATGGATCATGATAGGCAACCTTCTTCCCATACTCCCCGGTGATCTCAAGCCTTCCTTCTTTAATAAGCTCGAACAGGTACTGGGTAATATGAACCACCTCAAATTTCACCATAAACTCGGGATACTCGTTCTTGAAGGTGTGATAACAATGGGGGGAAGAAACAAGGATCTTTTTCACACCGTTTTCGATAAAGTTCTTGATATTTTCCCTGGCCAGGCGCTTGAATAACTCCTCATCACCAGTCTTGCGGATGCTCTCCCCGCAGCAGCTTTCCTTTGATCCCAATATCCCGAACTCCACTCCTGCCTTTTTAAGTATCTTTGCCGTGGCGGCTGCCACCTTCTTTAACCTCGGATCATAGCTGAGATAACAGCCGGAGAAATATAAAATCTCCATATCTTCGGTAAAGGGTTTGACTGACAGTTCTTTTGACCAGTCCGCCCTTTTTCCCCTCTCTTCTCCAAAGGGATTGCCTTCAGAGACAAGGTTCGCGTTTATGGTGCGTATCGGTTTGACAGGCGCCGGAAATACCCCGAATTCCGAGGCTATCCTTCGAGAGGAAACATTTACTTCTATCTGATTCACCCCCCTCGGACATCTTTGAGGGCATCTCCCGCAGGTGGTGCAACGCCAGATCTCTTCCGTCTCTATCTCGGTCAGACCAAAGGTGGCCTGCCGGATCAGCTTGCGCATGCTGAAGTCCCGAACCCTGTTCCAGGGACAGACAGCGTCACACAGTCCACATTGATAGCAATACTTGTAAGATTCCCCACCGGTCTCTTTTATGAGATCCAGTACCTCTCCTAAGGGCGTTACGGTTTCCATGGTATCTCTTAGCCTCTGTTGTTGTTTCTTATTATTAGCCCTTCTCCCTATCTGCCTGGAAAAAGGGGCCAAGGATTCGAGGACTCAAGGGTCCAAGTGTCTAAAACCGTTTGTGCTCTTTATGCATTTCACTTGAATCCTTGACCCCTTGAATCCTTTCTTATAATCCACCAACTGCTTTCTATATTGTCCCTGCGTTTTACCCCTTCGACAATCGACTAAAGGTATCCAACACCTTCTTCTTTCCATATTTTTTAACCAATACTTCGTATGCCAGCTCCATATCCTCCCGCTTCACTTGCTCCTCTTCTTTATCGACTTCCACTTCCCTTTCTTCGTAGGTCAGGGCACCAAAGGTGCACGCGTCCACGCACATGGGCACTTCCAGGGGCGGGACACTTTCACACATATCGCACTTCAGGGGCAGACCGGAATCCGGTTCCCTGAAGGCTCCCCTCGAGGGGCAGGAGGCAGGGCAGAAGGTGCACTCGTCGTACTCCTTGCCGTCGATCACGTAGCGGTTTCTACCGTTACATTCCGCCTGGGTATATTCGCCGGCCCGTATCGGCACAAATATATCCCGGAATTCGTCCATGACGACCATGATCCGGGAGCGTGCGGGATTAACCGAGCTATATTTCGGTACTGCGTGGAAGGCGGAACACGCTATCTCACATGCCCTGCAGCCCACGCATTTGCTGGTATCCACCTTTATCTCTTTGACTATTTTTTTCTTTTTTCCATTGCCGTTCACGGTGACGCCCCCTTCTTTATTCCTTCTCTTTCTCGGCCCTGGGATCCTTTAGGGCAGTGACTTCATTCCCTGTCAGAACCCCTTCCTTGATAAGGTCTTCCGCCACGTAGCCCAGGCTCAATTTCTCCAGGGTCTCTTTGGTGGGAATCCCATCAAAAGTCCAGCCTTTAAAGTCATAATATTTGGTAAGCAACTGCTGCTCATATTCTTCATTCCTTACGGCCCAGTGATCCTCCGGTGGCCTCTCCATGTGTCTCCTCAGGCCTCTTCTGCTATTGAGGGCCCTGGCAAGGGTCCGGATCCTCTGGAAGCATTCCCATAGCCTGTCTTTGTCCATCTCGATCCCAGCCACGAGACTGATTACATCAGGCATATTCCATACGTGATATCCTGTGGTGCCGCCAAACTGGCCCCTGAATGAGGACACGAATCCGCAAAGCCCCAATGAATCATCCAGGTAGTGCATGCACTCATTCCAATCACTAATTTCGACCATGGCCTGGTCGGGCAACTGATCGCGTTTTTCCCACTGCCTGAACCACTCATGGAACTTCTTATCAGGGACCGCGACCCAGTTCTTGATGAACTCTTCCCTCAGCTCAGGATCCGAGATCGGATCCTGGGGGAAGGAGCCTTCAGTCTGGGTGATAGCCATTTCCTCACCCGTGGCTATCATAAGAAAATAGGCCGGATTGAGTTTGCCCAGCTTTATGGGCAACTGCTCGAATTTCTTGACAGTGTTGTGATCAAATTGCTCGGAGCCCTTACCGATTATGGCAGCCGCGCCGGATACGCCATGGGCTAAAACATCTCCTATGCCGTCTCTATATGCTATTTTGTGAAGGAGATAGTAGAACCTTTGCCTGATGTCGGTAGGCATATCGGGAAAGTCTTTTTCCGTCAGGATCCCTGCATCCAGGAGCTCGAGGGCAAAGGCGATAACCTGCGGCGTTGAGTAGGAGTCCAACCCCAGGTCCATGGCAATAGGGAGTATCTCGTAGGTGAAGTCCAGCTCCTGGAAGGCGGCCATGTGATAGGTGTCTTTTCCGTAGCATTTGTAGGAAAATCTTCGCCGGTTCGGCCATTTGATGAGATTGTGGCATGCCTTCGGACAGTTCCAGCAACCTGTCCAGCGGCTCATGTGGTCGTACTTGAGGTTCCGCCATCTCTCTTCGAGCTCCGGGCTCCAGAAGGTCTTTCTCCGTACACGGGCATTGCCCCAGGAGAAATTGTTGTGATGGAAGCTGTCATCTTCATCGGTGGCCATCCAGTCCCCGATATTCGGGTTCGCATCAAGCTCCTTCCTCAGGCGTGAGCACATCTCCCAGGCTTCAGCGGGGTGGGCGAGATTGACGTCTCTTGTCCCGCGGACGGCAATCGCCTTCAGCTTTTTGGCCCCCATGACCGGCCCGACCGTTCGAGCGGCGCTCGAGTTGCCGCAATCGATGGAGGCCATAATGACCCTGTTCTCCCCGGCCGGACCAATAGCTGCCACCCAGGCCCTTTTGTCTTTCAACTCATCCTTGATCAAGGTCTGCGTCTCATCCATAAGTCTTCCACGGAGATGCCTGGCATCACGGATCTCGACTTTGTCGTCATGTATCGCTAAATAGACCAGGTCGGGCGCCTCGCCCTTAATGACTATTCTGTCATAACCGGCCATTTTCATTTCCGCCCCGAAAAATCCGCCCATCAGGGAATGCCCCAGAAATCCGTTCAACGGGGCAATCGTATCCACCGACACTCGGTTTGCCCCTGGAACGCATGTGCCGTTTAAAAGGCCATTACCGAATATAAGCAGGTTGTCGGGAGACCATGGATCCGTGCCCGGAGGAACCCGATCAAATAGCAGCTTCACGTTCATGCCGAGCCCCCCTAAAAACAATTCAGTATCTCTCGGATCGGTCTCTACCTTTTCAATGCTTCCCTTTGACAGATCAACTTCTAATTGGAAGCCTGTCTCAGCGTACCTCATTTTTTTACCCCTTTAAGTTATCTTAGCAGCCTGATGTCCGGCTGCGTAGGTTGTTCATATCTCACGTGCCTTCATAGCAGTTTCTAATGGCGAAAGGTCATTGAACCATGTCCGCCTTTCTTTTCCTTTACTTCCGGTCTGCCGGATTTTTCTCTTGCCGGAGGCGCCAAAGGAGTCTCTGTGATTGGAAGCAACCAGATGATATCTCCTAACTGATCCCTAAGAATCTGCTCGGCGGCTTCTTTATCCGGGGCTTCAATTTCTAATTGGTTACAGTAAACCCTGAAAAACATGCCTTATCCTCCTCTAATCACTTACTACCCGTCCCGCAATGATTGTTCATTGCAGGTTGCCCATATTTCATGGATCGGTTTCAAGCTTATAAATGCTTCCCCAGGATAGATCAATTCCCAGATTCACTCCTGTCTCTGCCATTTCATCTTTAAGGTCCATCTCGGTTAAAAAATCTTAAATTCTTAATCAAAATAGTGACTTGTTTATTAGAACTTCCCTTTTAGGGCTCACACTCTACGGGATTCGACATTGTGTGTCAAGCCGGAATCAGGACAGGGATAAGTTTCATAATATGAAATAACATTTCAATATTGATAATATAAATATCATATGGGAAATAATCAAGTCAAGAGAAAAATTCGCCATATTTTTGTACGGCATCGAGTGGAAATTAATCATTTTTTAGCAGGACTTAGGGAAAAGCGTCGCAGTGGGAGCCGCGTATTGCAAAGTCTATCTCGAATTAGTTTGACATTTTATAAAAATATGTATAAATTGAAACATTATTTCACAATATGGAATTTTGTTGACACTTTACTCCGGTTCATTTAGAAGTTTCAACCCGTTTTTAAGATTAGATTAACAAAACATGGCGGCCGAAGACAGAAAAGAATTTGCATACAGGGTACAGGCCCTCGAAAGGGCCCTGGATATACTCGAGTGTTTTTCCCTTCAGGACAGGGAATTGACCCTCTCAGAGGTGGCCGTTAAAACCGGGCTCAATAAAACAACGGCTAAAAGGCTTATATCTAATCTCACTGTAAGGGGCTATCTTAGAAGGCTTGATTCAAAGCGCTATCAATTGGGTCTCAGATTGTTTGAGCTGGGAGGTATTGTCCAGTCATCATTAAATCTTCGTGAGGCCACTTCCGCTCCCATGTTTCAAATTCAGAAAGAGACAGGAGCGACGGTACTATTGGGAACGGTAATGGAAGATCAGCTTGCATTGATTGATAAGAGGGAGGGGCGGAGTTTCATCAGGATCTCCGCTGATGTGGGCTGGAGGGGGCCCCTGCACTATGGGATGTTAGGCATGGTATTGATGGCCTTTCTTGAGCCCCAAGAGGTAAGAAAAATTCTCAAAAAGGATAAACTGCAGGCCTATACCCCATTTTCCATAACGAATGAGGAGGCCTTCAGTCTGAAACTTGAGCATATCAGGAACCAGGGGTATGTGATAGAAAAAAACGAAGCAGTCGAAGGTATCGTGGGGATCGCAGCCCCGATCAGGGATTTCTCCCGCCAGGTAATCGCGGCTTTAGGGATAGTGCTCACAAACGATCAGGCCGGAAACGGGATGAACGAATATGTTGAACTTGTAAAAAAGAGCTGTGAAAAGATTTCCCGAGAGCTGGGGTACCTTACGATCTAATCCGGATCAATGTCTTTTCCTCTGATCCGTTTCTCTCCGCACGGCACGATGAAACCTGATTTCTTGTCCATGCATACCAGCGTCATATTAAGTTTTAACCCTAATTCCACGGCCATTGAAGTAGGATGCGATATGCTAATCAAGATGGGAATGCTTGCGCGCGCGGCCTTCTGGATAATCTCGAAGCTGATCCTGGAGGAAACCACGGCCAGAAACACGTCAGAGAGTCTATGCCCCAGGAACAGGGCTCCGATTGACTTGTCCATCGCATTATGGCGTCCAACATCCTCCGCCTTCACAATGATATCAAGTCCCGAATCAAAGAGCATGACGGCGTGTGTTCCCCGTGTTCGAGTGTAATACTCCTGGTGCCGGAAAAATTTGTTTACGCATTCAAGAACCTGCTTGTAACTTATCCCGGATTCTCCATCAACAGCCTTCAGATTATCGGTCAAATCCTCTATCATCTCCCTGCCGCATATCCCGCAACTGGTCTGGCTGAGAAAGCCCCCTCTCTCAAGCTGTCCCGTAACCGATTTCTTTCTCTTGTCATTCAATTGGATCATGATGCTGTTTTCATCTATATCGCTGCAGAAACCTATTGAGGCAAAATCCTCAGGAGTATCAACCAGTCCTTCCGAAAGGCAGAAACCTGCCGCGTGCGCGATCTCATCACCCGGAGTCCGCATAACCACGGCGTAGGGCCTGCCTTCCACGTTTATCAGCAGGGGCTCCTCTCGTACAAAATCCTGCATGTATCTGTTCATAAGACCATCTTCATAACGCGCAAGATCATAGGTCTCTAATACTTGTCTATTCCCTTCCATAATCTTCTCCGTAAATCCGCATCCCGAATACTATATCTCAGGAATGAAGCTCCCTCCCATTATGCTGTCTTCGGGTGCGTCAATTTATACAATCGCTTCGCGATTCTATACAAGGCGGCTTGTCTGCCCTGACCGGCTTGTCTGCCTCTGGCAGGCTTGACCGCTCTAAAAATGGAAATTCCTAAGCTATCAAGTTTAACCTAATACAATATAAGGCTCCATTGTTTTATTTTCCATGAAATGGGACAAATAGTTGATGGATAGCCGATAAAATCAGTGCTTTCAGCTGCCTCTGATGTATGGAGCCCCTTAGATAGGGCCATATCCCTTACATGCCCTATTTTGAATCTGCGGCGGACAAGGGGTTGCTTCTCCGCTGCTTGTCGAAGCGAAGCGGAGATCCCGCTTATCGGGGCGGCGTTAAATTGCCTTTGTGGATACCCAGCTACTCTGCGGCGGGGCAGTTCATTTCTCCTGGAGGGAAGAGAGAGCCTGATGGCTCAGACCAAAGGGAACCGGGTCCTGTCTTACAGGTCGCGAAGCCTGAACCTTTGTATCTTTCCGGTCGAGCTTTTTGGCAGCTCCTTTACGAACTCGATCCATCGCGGATATTTGTATTTGGCCAATCTTTCCAGGACCCATTTTTGTAATTCTTTGGCAAGTTCATCCCTGGGTTCTACTCCTTCACGAAGGATGACAAAGGCCTTCGGCTTGGTAAGGCCCTTTTCATCCTCGTGACCGATAACCGCGGTCTCAAGAACCGCCGGATGGCTTGTCAGACAATTTTCAACCTCCAGGGGAGAGACCCAAATGCCTCCGACCTTTAACATATCGTCAGACCTGCCTGCACACCAGTAGAATCCGTCCTTGTCCATATAGTATTTGTCACCCGTATTTATCCATTCCCCGACCATGGTCTGGCGGGATTTCTCCCTCTTGCGCCAGTACATCTGGGCGGCGCTTGCACCCTTTACCATAAGGGTGCCCGTCTCCCCCTGGGGCACCTCGTTTCCTTCGTCATCCAGGAGTTTGATCTCATAGCCCGGGACCGGCTTTCCCGTGGAGCCGGGCTTCAATTCTCCTGGACGGTTTGAGAGGAAGATATGGCCCATCTCCGTTGACCCGATCCCATCCAGGATATCAACACCATAGCGTTTTTTCCAACGATCATAGATATCGATGGGAAGGGCCTCCCCGGCGGATACGCATATCCGCACAGATGAGAGGGCATGATCCGAATTCGGGTCCAGGTCTTCACCTGTCTCTTTATCCAGGCGGTACTGGTATTCCAGCATCTGGCCATAGAGGGTAGGGACCCCGAAAAAGATAGTGGGCCTGTACTTTATGAGATACTCAAAGACATTCTCCGGTTTGGGAGCCTGGGGATTCAGGACAACGGAGCATCCCGCGTACATGGGGAAAAAGACACTGTTCCCGAGTCCATAGGAGAAAAACATGCGCGCGGCGGAAAAAATAACATCATCCTCCTTGATACCCAGGACCTTTTTGGCATAGGACTCGGAGGTCACAACCATGTCATACTGGGAATGGATGGCCCCCTTAGGTGCACCAGTGGAACCTGAGCTGTACAACCAGAATCCGACGTCATCCCTTGTCGTAAAGGCCGTCTTGATATCGGCCGTGGCGCGTTTATATTTCTGTTTGAATGGTATCCTCGCGCCTTCGACCTCGGATACTACGACAATATCGCGGAGATAGGGGAGGTCCCCCTGGATATTATTGATCACGGGCAAAAGCTCCTCGGAGACGGCGAGCACGCGGGAACGGCTGTCGTTCAGATAGAACTCATAATCATCAGGTGTCAGCATCGTGTTTACGGGAATGGGAACGGCGCCGATCCTGATTGATCCCCAGAACATTGCATAGAACTGCGGGATATCGAGCATCAGTATCATTACCTTGTCTTCGATACGCACCCCCAGATCGCGCATGGCGTTCGCCGTCTTGTTCACCATTTTTTGGATTTCATTGTAGGTGTAGTTACGGTAGTCCGTGTAGATGGCCGCTTTATGGCCCCTTCCCTGGCGAATATTCCGGTCTATAAAAAAGTCGGTCGCGTTAAAAAAATCCGGTATTTCCTGCTGAGACATCTATTTTCCTTCCCTGGGCCCTTATGGGTGAGTGGGCCCATTTTTAAAGGTCTTAAAATCCGGTACTCTGGATCGGGTCAGAGTTCATAGACTCTGCCTGGAAGATAATTATCCGGCAGTGTCTATCTCTTCAAGATAATATAATAAAAGCAGGCGTAAGGCGTAAGGCGCAAGGCTAAAGGTTCCCTAAAAATAAAGTTTAAGGATTTTATTGTTGTTCCCTGCGCCCTACGCCTTCAGCCCTTAGCCTTCGGCTGATATTATCTTTCAGAGACACACACTGCCTTCCTAAGTTTGTAGAATCCTGTGGTGTCGGATATTCATTTCAACACAAAAGCCGGGTCCTCCGGGCTCGGATCTTTACTAATATTTGCCGTACTTTTCCGCTGCTTCCAGAAGGGCCCGGGTCGTGTCCGCCTTTCCTTCATCCAGACCAGCTCCCGTGGTCAATATATAACCCCCGTCAGTCCCGCAGGTCTCGATCAGTTTCCTGCAATATTCATCCACCTGCGCGGCGCTGCCAGTAACCATCATGCTGGTCGGAACATTCCCCGCAATACATACAGTGTCGCCTATCTGCTTTTTTGCCTCTGCCAGATCTGTCTGGTCAAAGAGCCAAAATGTCGTGCCCTTGGGGAGTTCCTTGAGATATTTGAGCCTTGAATTGTAACCGCCTTCCGCGAACAGATATGGGACACATCCCTCCATGACAAGGCCCAAAATAACAGCCTTGAGACTCGGCCAGTAGATCTCCTTGAACTGTTCATCCGACATGAATCCGTCCGCCCCTTTGTGCAAGGGCATGAACACAATGGGATTGCCACTAATATTGACAGCCCTGACAGCCCCTTTGATCTGTAAAGGCGTCAACCGTTCCATGGCATTTTGAATGGCCTGGGAATTTCTGAACATGTCCATGATCATCCCCCTTGATGCCCTCATAGTGTCGGCCAGGATGTCGAAGGGGGCCTTTGCACCGCCTCCAGTGTGCATGGGGAAACCCATTTCGGTCATTATTTTATATCGATACTTCCCAAGGGCCTCTCTTACCTTTAACATCTCTTCACCAGCGTCTGCCAGTCTGTTAAGGGCCTCCCGCATACCCGGCAATCCGAAGTTCGCAAGGTTATGGACATTCGGGAGCTCGATGATACCATTCAGCGGAGCTAATGAAGAAAAAGGCTCCATTAAACCGAAAATCCTCGGCAGGTAGGATCTCAGCCAGAAATCAGAGGGATCCTCGATCAGGGCCTCGTATTCTTCCGCTTTCATCCATTCCCCTTCGACGGCCTGGAAAGATACATTGTCATTCAGGCCGTGACCAGGCCATTTGTAGAGGCGATAGTCCAGCAGCTCCATGGCCCTGCCTATTCCGCAGTAAGAAGGCCCCTTCATCAAATCGCTGGGATATTCTCCTGCGAAGCGGAGCCAGGTATCTACTGCCAGGTCAATGTCATACATAAATTCCCTGCAATTGACGCCGTATATAAAGCAGGGGAGGAAACTTGCGGGTGACAGTGTGGGTACACGGTCGGGCGTCTTTTCAAGGGTTATGGCATCGACCACCCTTTGGACCCGGGCCCGGTAGGTCTCTTTTATCTCTTCGGATGCAAATTCAGTATTGGGAGGATTCATCCAGGTATCGAATCTTGCCTTCTGGCGCTCCTTTTCAGTCATATCTTTCCATTCTGTGGCCATTGTTCCCCCTCGATTTTTTTGGGGGGATCTTAGATAATTTTGAAGATCAGGTCAAGAACGAGATATTCCAATTATTTTAATATTCAATTCACTGATTTTCCTGATAAAATACAATTTTCCTTATCCCGGTGAGATTTATTAGGGGGTAAAAAAAGAGCTTGACAAATCATCAAGCCCTATATGATTATATTTTTATAATGTTATAAAGATATATCGTTACAAATCAGGTCCCGGGGCGTATTAATGAGGCAGAAGTTACTAAACTCCTGATTCATGTGCCCGATATTTCTTAAATAAATCGTTTCGGGCCGGCGTAACCCCTGAAGCATTAACAAACAACCTCTACCCGTTTAATCCAAATAGGAAAAATCATTATCAACCCTGCATTTCATGTGGGTATGGCGGAACAATCCCACAGGATATAATATCAATTTAATCTCAATTTATTCTATTTTTTATTAAATGAGATGTGAAATGTCACGCGGTTATCAAGAAAAAATACTATGGGTGGATTTAAGTGAAAACGAGTTCAAGGAAGAAATCCTCGATGAGGAGATTTGCAGACAATTTGTAGGAGGCTATGGCCTTGGCGCCAAAATCCTTTATGATCGACAACAACCCGGGGCAGACCCGCTAAGCGCCGATAATAATATCGGGATCATTACCGGGCCTTTGACTGGTACGGCAGCCATCGGTGGGTCACGCTATACGCTGGTGGGTAAATCGCCTCTGACCGGCGGCTGGGGGGATGCCAACTCCGGTGGCTATTTTGGTCCCTACCTGAAGTTTGCAGGCTACGATGCTGTCTTTGTGGCCGGTGCAGCCAAAAAGCCCGTGTACCTTTTTATTAATAACGGCCGTCCAGAGCTACGCGATGCCAATCATTTATGGGGCAAAGATTGTTATGAAACCGAAGATATACTCATAGCTGAATTGGGCCGCGGGGTGAAAGTGGCCTGTATAGGACAGGCCGGGGAGAATATGGTCAGGTTCGCGGCAGTAATGAACGACCACGGCAGGGCCGCGGGCCGTTCGGGCCTCGGGGCCGTGTTGGGTTCTAAGAAACTCAAGGCCGTTGTTGTCGGAGGCCATATGAGGGTGCCGGTTGCAGACAGGCAAAGATTGGATGACCTCAGAAAGAAATACCGTCCCCTGCTCACCAATACCATCGATTGGCTGGGAAACCACGGGACTGCTTTTGTGACTGCCGGTTCGGCCCACAGCGGTGATTCACCCGTAAAAAACTGGGGCGGGGTCGGGATTTTGGATTTCCCGGATGTGGAGGCCCTGCGGGCGGAAAACATCACCTCCCTTCGTACCAAAAAATATGCCTGCTACGGCTGCCCCATTGGATGCGGGGCCAACATGAAGGCCGGTACGGGCGAATATCGATACGAAGCAGGCTGCCACCGGCCTGAATACGAAACCCTGGCCATGATGGGTTCCAACTGCCTCAACAACAACCTTCATTCCATAATAAAACTCAACGACATGTGCAATCGTTACGGTCTGGATACTATTTCGACGGGTGCGGTATTGGCCTTTGTCATGGAATGCCGGGAAAAGGGTCTGCTTACTGCAGCCGATACGGACGGCATTGAGATGAACTGGGGAAATCACCGCTCCATGGTGGAAATGACCGAAAAGCTTGCCAATCGCGAGGGTTTCGGTGACGTAATCGCCGACGGAGTTAAGTTGGCCGCCGAAAGGATTGGAAAAAAGTCCGATGCCTATGCCATGCATATCCAGGGGCAGGAACTCCCAGCCCATGATCCCAAGCACGATTATCACTGGGGTCTGGCCTATATACTGGACCCCACCCCTGCGCGTCATTCCCAAAACGCCGAAATCTTCAAGCCAATGGGCGAAGTGGTTCACGCTGATAGAAAATACTTCAAAGACGAAGGCAAAGGCTACCGTACCACCACGGCGTTGCAGCATGTGGTAAACAGCTCGGGGTTGTGTGCCTTTGTCTACAGTTGCTTTCCCCATGTGGAGGTCTTTGCTGAATTCATGGCTGCGGCGACAGGCTGGGACCGATCCATAGAGGATCTGGTTCCCGCCGGGGAGAGGATCCTCGCCATGCGTCAGGCCTTCAATTTGAAGGAAGGGCTGAACACGGCCACCTATAAAATACCTGGCCGGATGTTGGGCGACCCTCCCTTTAAAGAGGGTCCCCTGACCGACGTGAGCCTCGACAGGTCAAACCTGTTAAAAACCTGTTTCGCGGCCCTCGAATGGGATGAAAATACAGCCAAACCGAAAAAAGCGAAGCTGCTGGAGCTGGGGTTGGAGGATCTGGCCCAGCAGCTCTGGGAAAGGGCTGTTTGAAATAAATGGTTAGCATCAGGTGACTCTGATAAAACCGCAAAAATGAAGTATTAACCGTATGTAGTGAGGGCCAAGACTGTTTACTTTAATTGTGAAAGGAGGAAAGAGATGGAAACGAAAGTGATGAAAAGGTTCGGATTGAAAGGTACCAGGAGCTCGATTGTTGCCGTCACACTTGTTTTTTTGCTTGTATGCGGGCTGGCCGTGACCCTGCCCGGGGCCGCGCAGGCAAAGGACAAGACCCTCAAGATCGGTTATCTCCTGTGCCTGAGCGGCTGGTATTCGGTCTTTGACGCTGTTGAGGAAGGGCATGTCAAGATCGTGGCCCAGATGATAAACGATAGGGGCGGTCTGACCATAAAAGGGGAAAAATACATGATTGAACTGGTGGGTGAAGACGGCAAAAGCACTCTCGACGGCATCACTGCCGGAGCCAACCGCCTGGCCTATGACCAAGAGGTGAAATTTGTGGTGGGGCCAACGGGTTTCTTTTCCACAGGATCATCCCCCGTGTTTGAGCAGAACCGGATATTGCACGTCTCCGGGTATGTATCCAATCAACCGGGTGAACTGGATTCAAGCACTCCCTATGGATTTTTAGCCTTCGACGCGAGCGTCGGCACTACCATCGGGGCCATGAAGGCCATGAAGAAAGAATATCCCGATGTGAAAAAAATCGCCATCGTTACCCCGGACGACGGGGCCATACCCTATCTGATTCCCATTGTGAAAAATTTGATGACCGAAAAGGGATACACCGTGGTAGGGGATGCCGTGGCATTCCCTAATGAGATGGAGGATTTCAGCCCTATCGCGGCAAAGCTGAACGCCATTAAGGATGCCGACGCCGTGTTTGTGGAAAACGGCAGCCCCGTGGCCGTGGGCATGATCGCCAAAGGGTTGAGGGCCCTGGGCAACAACAAGCCCGTGGTCTACCAGGGCCTGTCTTCGTGCAAGGATATCCGGGCCATTGCAGGGAAAGAGGCGTCCAACGACATCATTACCATGGGTCTGACGCCCCTGGCCAAGGGTAACCCCCCTCTCATGGACGAGGTCTACAAAAGGAGCGGAAACAAGGAACCTATCTTTTTATTTAATCCAAACGGTTTGTGGGTCCTTGCCAAGGTGATTCAGGCCGCCGACAGCCTGGATCCTGCAAAAGTAAAGGCAAAATGGGAGACAATGGATACGGTAGAGTGCCTCTTCGGAACGGGTATCTTTAGCGGAGACAAGACATATGGACTCAAACATCATGCCTTGGGTCATCCGCTACCCTACCAGAAGCTGGTGAACGGGGAGGTCATCTACGGCGGCTGGATCGACGTGGGTCCCATACCATAAATAACTGTTAAACATTGGTGAAATGACCTGCCGGCTAAAGTGTGAATTTCCACTTAATAGCGGCAGGTCTTAATTTATAGGACACCGAATGGAACTATTTATTCAAACGGCCACGAATGTCCTTATTCTCGCATCCGTTTATATCCTGGTATCGCTGGGTTTTGCATTTCTTTTTAACATGTCAGGCATCCTCAACCTGGCCCACGGCGCCATTTACATGGTCGGCGGGTATCTCGGCTATTTCTTCATTATGAACGCCGGGTTAAACAACTGGGTAGCCCTGCTGTTATCCACCCTCATTGTCGCTGCTTTGGGTGTCTTATTGGAAAAATTCTGTTTTCGCCCCTTTGTCGGCGATCTCAACAGCATAGTGATGGTGTGCGTGGCAATCACGGTCATCCTAACCACCACGGTAAACATCCTGATCGGCACCAAGGTCATGGCCTTGCCCACCTTCATGGAAGGCGCCGTGAGCATGGGTCCGGTCTCCCTGAATAACGACAGGATCGTAACCTTCATCATAGGAGCCGCCATCCTGCTTTTGACGGCCCTGTTCGTTAATTACACCAAGTGGGGCCTGCAGATGCAGGCCGTTACCCAGAATCGCGGGGCGGCCTCGTTGCAGGGCATCAGCATCGGCCGTATTTCAGCGGTCGCCTGTGCCCTGGGCTTCGGGCTGGCTGCCGTGGCCGGTTGTCTGATGGGCGCCCTGTATAACCTGAGTCCTTTTATGGGAAACCTGACCCTGGTGAAGGTCTTAATGGTGGTGATTCTGGCCGGGGTAGGCAGTTTTCAGGGAATCTTTATTGTGGGACTGATTCTCGGGTGCCTCTACGGGGCATTGCCCGTGCTTCTGCCGGGAGCTGCCAGCGATGCCATTGCCGTGACGATCTTCATCATTATTCTGCTGATCAAACCCCAGGGTTTTTTCGGCCGTGAGGCCGAGATCGTGACGGACACCTCCATGTCCGCCGCTTCGGAGCCCATCCAGTTTTTTTCCAGGCACAAATGGTTAAAACCCGCGGGAATCTCCTGCCTGTTGGCGTTCATGGCGGTTTTGCCCCTTTTCAGCTCCCCCTATACCCAGCATATCCTAAGCCTGACCTTCATTTATATCGTGGCCTCCGTGAGCCTGCGCACCATATCTTTCTCAGGCCAGTTTCCCCTGGCCCACGGGGCCTTCATGGGGATCGGGGCCTATCTTTCGGGAATGGCAGCCAAATGGCTGGGCCTGTCCCCCTGGGTAACCGTCCCCCTGGCTGCCCTGGCTACGGCCGGCCTGGGAATACTTTTTGGATATCCCTTTGCAAGACTCCGGGCACTCTACTATGCCATGGGAAGCCTTTTCCTGGGTGTGGGATTGATGCAAATAATGTCGGCCGGTGGCATGTGGACCGGCGGATACAGCGGCCTGACGGGTATCCGGCCTATTTTTATGGGTTCGCGTACCACCTATTACTATTTTTTCCTGGCCCTGAGCCTGGTCAGCGTGGTGGCCCTTTACCGGTTCGAATTCAGTCGCATTGGCAAGGTCATCAAGGCTGTTGCCCAGTCTCATCTGGTCGCCTCCAGCGTGGGCATAAATGAAGGAGGGTACCGGATCCTGGCCGTGGGGGTGGGATCTTTTTTCGTGGGGCTGATAGGTGCCGCCTATGCCCACTACAACCTGGTGCTGTCTCCCACCTCCTTTGATCTTTCGGCAACCCTGTGGCTGGTCATGTACGTGCTCATCGGCGGTATCAACAGCTTTGCCGGTCCAATCGTGGGAACTGCCATCCTGGTCTTGATCCCGGAATTTTTCCGCGATCTGAAGACCTATTCCCCGTTTATCTCGGCCATTATTTTATTACTGGTTGTCTATCTGCTTCCCCAGGGGCTGGTGAGCCTGCCCAGGCTGGTGGCTTCGTGGATCGTGCGCGTAAGGAAAGGAGATGTGGTTGCCTGAGTTCTTTCAAATGGAACATCTCAGCAAGCGGTTCGGCGGCCTGGAAGCCGTGTCGGATTTCAGCATGCACGTTAAAAAGGGGGAGCTTGTGGGCCTGATCGGTCCCAACGGGGCGGGAAAGTCCACCGTTTTTAATCTTATCACGGGCATCTTCCCCCCAAGCAGTGGCCGTGTGGTCTTCGAGGATAAAGACATTACCGGCCTGAGGCCCGACAAGATCGCGGCTCTGGGGATAGGCCGTACCTTTCAGCTCAACCCGCTCTTTGCGGATTACAGCGTGCTGGAAAACGTTTCGTCTTCCTTTCACTTGAGCCAGAAGGCCAATCTATTCAAGATGTATTTTAATACAGCCTCCCATCGCCGGGATGAGGAGCATATATTCGAGATGTCCCTTGAGATACTCAAGTTTCTTGGACTCCAGGCCGTAAAAGATGAACCGGCCCGCAACCTGCCCCACGGATATCAAAAAATGCTGGGGATGGCGCGCGCCCTGGCGACCCGTCCCCGCCTGCTGCTGCTCGATGAACCCTTGGGCGGCATGAATCCCGCTGAAATCGAGTTTGCACTGGATGCGATCAAGAAAACCCAGGAGCAGGGTATGACCATTTTGATGGTGGAACACAACATGCAGATCCTTGATTTATGCGATCGGGTTGTGGTGATCAGCTTCGGGCAAAAGATATGCCATGGCCTGCCCGGGGAGGTCAGGGAAAATCCGGAAGTGATTCAGGCCTATTTCGGAGGGGGCAGCCGTGCTTGAGATGAACCATGTATCCGTTTACTACGGCAAATCCATGGCACTCCAGGATGTTTCCCTGAAGGTAGACCAGGGAGACGCCGTGAGCATTATCGGGGCAAACGGAGCCGGGAAAAGCACGGTGTTGAAGGCCCTGTTCGGAATAACTCCCTTAAGAGCTGGGGAGATCAGGTTTATGGGGAAACGGCTGGACGGTAAAAAAACGGCCGACATTGTCAGGATGGGCATAAGCCTCTCGCCCGAGGCGCGCCAGCTTTTCCCCTATATAAGCGTCTATAAAAACCTCAAGCTTGGCGCCACCTTGCGCAAGGACAAGGGGGAAATAAAAAAAGACTACGAAGAGGTATACCGTCTGTTTCCTGTATTGAGCCGGCGGAAGAATCAATTGGCAGGAACGCTCAGCGGGGGTGAACAACAGATGCTGGCCATTGCAAGGGCCCTTATGGCAAGGCCCAGACTGCTTTGCATGGACGAACCGTCTCTGGGTCTCGCACCGGTGGTGATCGAGGAGCTGGGCGAGGTGATCATGAATATCAATGCAAAGGGCATGAGCGTGCTCCTGGTGGAACAGAACGTTCACCTTGCCCTGGAGATAGCCTCGCACGGGTATGCCCTGCAGGTGGGGCGGGTGGTGCTGGCCGGTGATATAGAAGAAATCAGGACCAGTGATGTCATAAAAAGGGCCTATTTGGGAGGTTGATAGAGTCCTGTCGTATTTTGAATGATTAGGGTCCGGATAATTTTCCAGGACCGAAGGCAACGGCGCTCCCTGGATCCCGGCTTGACGGGGAGATGACATCTCGCTGGTGCCCAGGGGTGGAGATCAACTGTTGACAGACATTATAAACATATAATAATATAATAATATGAATAAAATGAGACTCAATAAAAGGGATATCCCCCTCTATGTCCAGCTTGAACAGATCCTCAAATCCCAAATCATGACGGGAGAGCTTCTACCTGAAAAACGGATACCCACGGAAAAAGAACTGGCCAAAATCTACCATGTCAGCAGTATTACCGCGCGACAGGCAATCATGAGGCTTGTTCAGGAAGGGCTTCTGCTTCGTAAACAGGGCAAAGGCACCTTCGTCAGAAAAGGGCTCAAGAATACAAAAAATATCATGACCTTTAACGTGGCGGGCGACATCAAGGACGTGGTTCCGGAGGGCTTGATATCACAACAGGTGACTGTCTTGGGGATTGAAACAGTGAAGAGTTCCAGGCTCGTGGCCGAGGCCCTGGAAATGGCTGAGCAGGAGGACGTAAGCCGTATTACGAGGACAAGGGCCGATAATAACGTCGTCATTTCCTATATAAAAAATTACTTGCCGGTGGATATAGGTAAGAAGATTACCAAGGAAGACCTGTTAGCCAAACCCATGCTCCATGTACTGAAAAATAAGCTGAAACTGTCTTTAAAAAAAGGCATTCAGTATGTTGTGGCGGTTACTGCTGATTATGAGATAGCCTCTGCCCTTTCCATCAGCATTTCATCGCCTGTTTTATATTTGGAGACTATTATTTATGATATGAATGACAGGCCAGTTGATTTCGTGCAGACATTTTACCGGTCTGACCTTTTTAGATATACGCTCAAAATTGATATGAAAGAGATTATGTCGGCCTGATGATCCGGATTTGTCTACCTAACGATTACACAAAATATAGAGGAAACAAGATATGCAGAAAAAACAATCATCCACATTAGCCCAATTTCTGGCAGATTTTTTGGTCGAGTGCAAGTACGAAGATATCCCCGCTGATACGGTCCAAAAGGTAAAACATTATGTTATCGATGTGATGGGGTGTATGGTGGGAGCATCCCGCGAGAAACAGGCAGAGATTATAAAAGCAGTGCTGACTGAAGAGGGGGGCAATCCCCATAGCTCGGTTTTTGCCGGCGGATACAAGACCTCTGTTATGAACGCTGCCCTCATCAATGGTGCCCAGGGGCATATGTTTGATTTTGATGACGATCACCGGGAAGGAACCATGCATCCTTCCGTAGCCGTGTTCCCGGCTGTCTTTGCATTGGGTGAAAAGTTAGGGGTCAACGGAAAGGAATTGGTCAGGGCCTTTATCCTTGGGTTGGAGGTGATGATACGGCTGGGAGAGTCATTTCTTGGGAAATCTTACTACCAGGGGTTTCATCCCACGGGCACCTGTGGCGTTTTTGGGGCCGCGGCCGGCTGCGCCATCCTGTTGGGGCTTGATAATATCCAAACCAAATACGCCCTGGGCCTGGCCGGCAGTTTCGCAGCCGGAAGCATTGAATGTACGGGTGAAGGTGCCTGGGCCAAGCCATTGCAGGCAGGTCATCCGGCCATGGGCGGGGTACTGGCGGCCTCCCTGGCCGCAAAAAACTATATCGGTCCCGGAACCATTCTGGACGGTGCCGATGGTGGGCTGATCCGCGCCTTTTCCTTTAAGGATCAATACGATTATGGCCGTATTACTGACAACATCGGAAAAAAATGGGAGATGATGGATACCAGCATCAAGGTTCATGCCTGCTGCCGTTTTTCAGCACCCGTGGCCGATTGCGCCATAGATCTGTATCGACAGGGTGTGCGCGCAAAAGAGGTCAAGGATATCCTGGCAAAGGCAGGTGATTTTACTATCAAAACCCTTTGCAATCCACCGGAGCGAAAACTGAGGCCCCAAACCCATGTGGATGCCCAGTTCAGCCTGCCCTATGCCATTGCCGTGGCCATTTGCAAGAATAGAACCGGTATTGACGAGTTTAAAACTGATGTCCTGGGTGATCCGGAGGTCTTGGCGTTGATCGATAAGGTACGCTGGGAGGTCGATCCTGAGGCGGAGGCGATGTATCCCAAGGCCTATCCGGCCACTGTGATTGCCACCCTGAATGACGGCCGTGTCTTTGAATCCCACGTGGATTATCCAAAGGGTGATCCTGAAAACCCTGCTACCTTAGGGGAAATAATAGACAAATTTCATTTGCTGACGAAGAAATACATGGAAGAAGAAAAACGCGACCAGATCATCGCAATGATTGAAGGACTTGAGGAAGTTGATAACATCTCCGGCCTTGCAGACCTGCTGCGATAATAGATGATGGGGGAAATGCTATGAATCGATCCCTTCACCGAAAAAACCATCGGGACAGGGGGAAAACATCAAATTCCTTTATCAGAATTCCCCTCCCTCCGGGGCGTAGGTCCTCAGGGCCGGAGGCTCAGGAATTCTGATAAAATTTATTTCTTTGTGTTCTCTGCGACTCCCTGGCACGCCATCTTGTCTCGTCGAAGCCTTGGCGAAGGCGGAAGCCCTTGGGCGACGGCGGCTGCGGTGAAATCGTTTTTGGATATTAGTGAGAAAGGACGGTCTTTTAATGATAAAGGGATATCGAAAAATTTACTGTGTCATCCAGCGGGCCGGTACCAGCAAGGGAGTCTATCTCCACGAGAAGGATCTGCCCATGGACCCGGACGCGCGGCAGAAAATCATCCTGGCAATCTTCGGCAGTCCTGACATACGGCAGATTGACGGCCTGGGGGGGGCGGACCCTTTGACGAGCAAATGTGCCATTATCGGGCCTTCGGAGAGACCGGACGCGGATGTCAATTACACCATGGCACAGGTAGGCATAGTGGATGCCCTGATCGATTTCGGGGGAAACTGCGGGAACATATCCTCAGGTGTCGGCCCCTTTGCCATCGACGAAGGTCTGGTTAAGGTCCAGGAACCGGAGACACTGGTGCGCATATACAACACCAACACAAAAAAGATCCTCAAGGCCTATGTGGCCACTGAGAATGGAAAATCCGTATACACGGGTGATTATTCCATAGACGGTGTCCCCGGAACGGGTAGCAAGATCCTGCTCGATTATTCCGGGACCGGAGGGACCTTGACAGGAAATATTTTACCCACAGGGAACCCCGTGGATATGGTGGCCGTGCCAGGGATGGGAGAAATTGAGATTTCAATTGTGGATGCGGGTAATCCCACGTGTTTCCTGAGTCCCGAGGTCCTCGGCTTTTCAGGGATTGAGGGTCCCCAGGATCCGAAGATCATCAGCTCCCTTGACCGTATCGAGCTGATCCGGGGAACCGTTTCAAAGATGCTCGGGCTGGCCGAAGAGGCTGAAAAGGCCAGGATACAGAGCCCGACCCGTCCAATGATCGCCTTTGTATCGCCGCCGGCAGAATATACAAGCTATACGGACGGGGCGCGGATCGGCATCCATGAGATCGACTTTGTTTCACGCCTCTTTTTCATGCAGACCATGCATAAGACCTATGCCGGCACGGGCACCGTATGCACGGGTGCGGCTGCCATGATCGAAGGCACAATCGTCAACAGGGTATGTTCGGCAAGGGCCGGAAAGGACAGGGTGGTCAGGATAGGCCATCCGAGCGGAATAATATCCATAGAGGTAGAAGTCGAGAACAGGCCTGGCGGCCCGGAACTGCGCCTGGCGGCCTTCGGACGCACTTCGCGAAGGATCATGGAAGGATATGTCTACGTGCCGGAGAGTGTTTTTGAATAGATTAAAAAGGGGCTGACCCTGTTTGGGAAATATCAAGGGAAGAGACATGAAGGAAACCATTGATTTTGTAAAGAAGATATCTGCCATCAGGTACGAGGACCTGTCGGACCTGGCAATCGAAATGGCGGAAAAATGCCTTTTGGACTATATCGGCTGCACATACGCGGGGCTTTCCTATGAATCAAGCAACATCGTGAGGGAGTTTGCTTTGGAGAATTATGCCCCCGGGAATTGTACCATAATCGGCTCGGGGCAAAAGCTTGTGCCGGGCGGCGCCTGTTACACAAATGGGACCACGGGCCATGCCGTTGAGCTGGATGACTGTACCAACGAGGGGGGGGGGCATCCGGCCGTGACCATAATGCCCGTTGTACTTGCCATGGCCGAAGAGACTGGTGCAAGCGGAAAGGATGTGCTCACGGCAATTGTCGCGGGATATGAAACCTTCATAAGAATCGGGAAGGCATCCAATTACCAGTCCATGTTCGTGCGGGGCTTTCATCCGACGGCCCTCCTTGGCATGTTCGGCGCCACAATGGCGGCCGCGCACCTTCTCGATTTGAATATTGAGCAGGCGGCCAATGCCATGGGGATCGTGGGAAGCTATGTTTCCGGGAACCTGGAGTGCTACACGGACGGCAGTTACACAAAGCGGCTGCACGGGGGCACATCCTCATCAGCCGGTGTAACGGCGGCGCTTCTCGCGAAAAAGGGCTACACGGGGCCCAAAACCATCCTTGAGGGGCAGAGGGGCTTTTTTCACGCCTATTGCATGGATCCAAGGCTGGAGGAGCTCTTCAAGACCGGACCCCTTGAAATCGAAAGGGTCAGCTTCAAACCCCATGCCTGCTGCCGCTTCAACCAGGCGGGTATTGACGCGGTGCTGGAGATCTTTGAACAAAACAGCATTGATTGGAAAAAGATCCAATCGATTCTGATCGAGCTTTCAGAGACTCCCTACAATATCGTGGGCCAGCCTCAGGAAATCAAGTTCAATCCCAAGAGCGCGGTGGATGGACAGTTCAGCGCGCCCTACAGCGTGGCTATCGCGTGTATTGAAAACAGGGCATTTCTCGAAGAGTATACGGACGAATCCGTCAAAAGGCCGGATGTGCTGGAGTGTCTTAAAAAGATTACTGTAAAACACTCAACCGAGCTGGATAGGTTTTTCCCAGAATCTTTCCCAACGAGGATCACAATAACCATGGAAGACGGCAAGAACTTTGTGAGGGAGGTCCGTTATCCAAAGGGGGACCCTGAAAACCCCCTTTCCTGGGAGGATCTGCTGCAGAAATTTGACCGTTGTATGGTTGGCTCAAGTATGCTGCAGGAAAATAAAAGGAAGCTGATAGAATATATCAGAAATCTGGAGAATGCCGGGGACATGAAGGATATCACGGCACTGTTGTGTTGACCTTGGCAGGAATGCCATAAGATAATCGATTTTTTCCTTTTATAAAAGTGGGCTATAAATAAATAACGAGGATCCCGACACATGAAAAAGACAATGGGATTGAGAGAATTGATCCGGAAACCGGAAATTCTGGTGGCGCCTGGGGCATATGATGCCTTTTCCGCCAAACTTATTGAAGCCGCGGGCTTTGATGCCGTTTACATGAGCGGGTTCGGCACGGCGGCGGGTATATTCGGGCTGCCCGATATCGGAATGGTGACCATGACGGAGATGGTTGAAAATGCCAAGAGAATATCCAATTCCGTGGGAATACCGGTTATCGCCGATGCGGACACGGGCTATGGAAATCATCTAAATGTTATTAGAACCATAGAGGAATATGAAAAGGCGGGCGTAGCGGGCATTCAAATTGAGGACCAGATATCTCCCAAGCGATGCGGACACATGGAGGGGCAAAAGATTGTTCCAATACCGGAGATGGTTGCAAAACTGCGTGCCGCGATCGAGGTAAGGAGCAATGAGGATACGGTCATCATCGCCCGCACGGACGCTATTTCGGCGAGCGGTTTTGACGAGGCCATTAAGCGAGGGAATATCTATCGGGACGCCGGGGCTGACCTCCTCTTTATAGAGGCCCCGAGGACACGGGAGCAGTTGGAAAAGATACCGAAACTGATAAACGGGCCGGTCCTGGTCAATATCGCGCCTAAAACTCCCTTTATGCATGTCAAGAAGTATGAAGAGTTCGGGTATGCAATGGCTATCTACCCGGCTATTACACTGACAGCCGCTTTCGGGTCGATCAAAGACAAGCTGAAGGAGCTCAAGGACCACGGCATTACGGAGGATGACGGCCATGGCAACGTGCCCTTTGAAGAATTGATTGAATTCCTGGGCCTTTCGAAATACAGGAACCTGGAGGCCAAGGTGCTGTCAGACCGAAAGGAGAATAAGCCTGAAGACGAGATTGTCTCATAACGTTATTAATACTCACCCATAATCTGACGTTCTTTGATTCGTGCTATCAGCTATCAGCATTCAGCAATCAGCAAAAGACATGAAAAAAGGTTTGGCTGACCGCTGATCGCTGAATGCTGAAAGCTCCATTCAGAAATTGGCTGTTTCTGGATGGAGCCTACTAAGATACCAGGGGAAACCTGAAGTAACTTTAATTCTTTAGAGGAAAAGCAGGAGGACACTAAATGAGACTTGCTGATAAAGTGGCTATTATCACGGGAGCTGGTTCCGGAATGGGAAGGGCAAGCGCCCTTATGTTTGCCAAAGAAGGGGCCAAAATAGTTGCAGCGGACATGAACGAAGAGACCGGCCTGGAAACGGTGGGCAGCATCAAGGCCGACGGAGGGGAAGCAGTATTCGTAAAGGTCGATGTGTCAAATGAAGAGGATGTGAAAAGGATGATCCAAACTGCCGTTGATAGTTTTGGCAAACTCAGCATCCTTTTCAACATTGCAGGATGTCCTCAGCCCACAAAGGCCTTTGAGACTATTGAGAATGAGGAATGGGACCGGATCATGGCTGTCAACGTTAAGAGTATATTCTATGCAGCAAAATATTCCCTGCCAGAATTGAAAAAGGAAAAGGGCGTGATCCTCAATATAGCCTCCGTGGGCGGGGAGCTTCCCAGGCCGGGAAGCCTTGCCTATGCAACCTCCAAAGGCGCGGTCATCAATATGACCAGGGCCCTGGCCGTGGAACTGGCCAGATACAGGATACGGGTGAACTGTATCAACCCGGGGCCCACGGATACGCCGATGATGTTCAAGTTTATCCCGGAATTCAATGAGGATATCAAAAAAACAATCGGATCCCATACTCCGCTTGGTAGCTGGGTAATGCCCGAGGACATAGCCAACGCGGGTGTCTTTCTGGCTTCTGACGAGGCTTCTAAGATTACAGGTTCCGCCCTCTCAGTGGACAGCGGCCTCAGAATCGGAAGAGGGGAAGTATAGTTATTCTCAGGAAATATACGAGGAGATACTGATATGCAGGAATACCCCAATCTGTTCAAACCCATAACAATAAGAAATGTTGCCTTCAGGAACAGGATTTTTTCCACACCGAACCAGACGCGTTTCAAAGACAATGTGGAGATGGCCTATATGGAGGCCAAGGCCAGGGGAGGGGCGGCCCAGGTCACTGTCGGTGAAACGCCGGTTACAGGCAGATATGTGCGACAGTCCAGCGCCTATACCTTCGTGCTGGATGATCCCAGGGATATGAGGCTGCTGGCCGAGACTGCCCTGGCGATCAGGCTCCACGGGGCCGTGGCCTCCATCCAGCTCTATCATCCGGGTAAATACACGGTGCTACACTTCAAGGGTGATCCAAATCCAATAGGCCCCATGGGATTTACACGGAACGACGGAGTAGAAGTCAAGGCCATGGATGAAGACATGATCGAGCAGATAACCGAAACCTACGGCCTGGCAGCCGCCTTTGTCAAACGCGCGGGATTCGAATGCTGTCAGGTACACGGGGGACACGGGTGGCTGTTATCACAATTCTTATCTCCTCTGACGAACCAGAGAACGGATAAATATGGCGGAAGCCTTGAAAACAGGGCGAGATTCCCAAAAGCCGTGGTTGAACGTATCAGGGAGAAATGCGGGCAGGATTTTGTGATCGAGTACAGGATAAGCGGGGATGAGCTTGTTGAAGGCGGGATGAGGATCGATGATGTTATCGAATTCATAAAGATAATCGAGAACACCATCGACATTGTTCATGTCTCAGTAGGCGTTCATGAATCTCCAGAGACGGTCCACCGCATGTTTCCGCATATGTCTTTTACGGAGCACGGCTGCAATGTTCACCTGGCAGCGGCCATGAAAAAGGCCGTGAACATCCCGGTCATAACCGTTGGCGGCATCTCCGATCCCGCACACGCGGAGAGGATTCTGGAGGAAGGCAAGGCGGATATTATCGGGATGGCAAGGGCCCTGCTTGCAGATCCGGAACTCCCCAACAAGGCACGCAACGGCCGTTATCATGAGATTGTACCCTGTATCAGATGCAACAGGTGCCTGCATGGTGTGGGTTACAACGACGTAATTGCCTGCTCTGTAAACCCCCAGACAGGAAGGGAATTGCGATGGCAGACTGCGCCCCGTCCGGGTTCATCCCGAAAGGTGCTGGTCATCGGCGGCGGCCCGGCCGGCATGAAGGCCGCGATAACGGCCGTTGAAAGGGGCCATGATGTAACCCTTTTTGAAAAAAGCGGATCCCTCGGCGGTCTCTTGAAGGTATCTGATTATGATCCTTTGAAGGATGATATAAGGGTATTTAAGAATTATTTGATTAATAAGACCTTGTCCATGGTCAAAGTCAGGTTTAACACTGAGGCAACGAGGGAATTGGTGGAAAGAATCGCGCCGGATGTGGTAATCGCCGCGGTCGGATCGAGTCCCCTTTTACCCCCTATTCCGGGTATTAACGGGGAAACGGTAATGACTGCCCTGGATGCCTATTACAACGTGACGAAAGTCGGTGAAAAAGCGACTGTAATAGGCGGCGGACTGGTAGGCTGCGAGGTCGGCCTGTTCCTGGCTGAGAAAGGAAAGGATGTAACAATCGTTGAAATGACCGGTGATATAGGTGACCCCGTTTACTGGAGGCATACCATCCCATTGGTCATGAGAATGGATGCTACGGCGAATCTCAGATACAGGACCAATCAAAAATGTACGGAGATTACAGGTGCCGGCATAAGGATTAAGGATAAGGAAGGGAAGGAAGATTTCATCGAAGCCGATACCGTAGTTATCGCGGCAGGCATGGTTCCGAACAGGGCCGTTTTAGAGGAGCTACGCGATAGTGTACGGAATTTTTTCCCCATCGGTGACTGTGTAAAACCCCAAAATATCATGGAGGCCATGCAGGGCGGGTATTACGCGGCACTCGATATAATTTAAAGATAAGCTTTTGGTTCATTTTATTTGGGAAACCACCGTCGTGGAGGAGCAGGGAACAGAGGCTATGCCATAGGAGTCATTGCTCCGGTCGGGTTCTTTTTTTCAAGCCCTATCTATAGGCCAAGGTGGCGGTTCCCGCAGATGGAAGGGTTCAAGAGGACAGGTCATTTCATCTGAAAGGGACATTCTGTCCTTCGGCTTTGCTCAGGACCGTGAGCTTGCCGAACGGCCAGGGGCTTTGTGGCGTGAACCTCCCATCTGCGGGAACGGCAGAGTCTGGTGGAATTCTTTTTGAGATAGGGCTTGAAAGAAAGAACCCAACCTCCGCTGTGGCTCCAAACCCTGGTCCTATGGCTCAGGATCTTAACTTCAGCCGTCATTCCGGCGAAGGCCGGAATCCAGAGTGAACTAAAAAAGAGGTCGGAAATGAAAGGTATGAAGGTCTACATAATGCGAAGCGGGATCATTACGGACATGCCCAAAGAAATGCTCATCAGCACGGGAGCGCCCGTGGACCCGGAAGATGTGGTAAGGCTGCCCGTGTTGAGCTATTTGATTGATCACCCGGAGGGCATTGTCCTCTATGATACGGGGCACAGCAGGGAGGAGCGCTATTTCAAGCCCACCGAACAGAAAGACAAGCCGGCCTGGCGGGTCCCTGAAGAGGATGAGCTGCCGAACCAGCTTAAACGGCTCGGCGTTGCCTTTAAAGACGTAAAGTACGTGGTCTGCTCCCACCTGCATATCGATCATACGGGGTACCTTGAATATTGCACAAATTCTGAAATAATAGCCAGTGATGCGGAGTTTTCTCATATGGCGAAGATGCATGCCCTGGGAAAACTGGATTATCCCTTTGTGAACGCCGATTTTGAGGAATGGCTGAGGGTGGGCCTAAACTGGCGGCTCATAGAGTCGGATGTCCAGGAATTTCAGCTCCTGGAAGGAATCAGGGTCTTTAATTTCGGTCCGGGCCATTCCTACGGGATGTTAGGTGTCCTCCTTGAGCTCGAGGAAACAGGAAATGTCATTATTATATCAGATGCCGTCTACTGCAGTGAAAACATGGGACCCCCGGTCCGTTTGCCGGGCTTTATCGTGGATAACGAGGGATACATTCGGACGGCCGAGCGCATTTTGCAACTCGCAGAGAAATATAATGCCCAAATCTGGTATGGCCATGACATGGAGCAATACGAGGGCCTGACATTAATGGATGACGGCTATTACAGCTAATAATATGGAGGGAATAAAATGGGTCAATTCGAGCACGTCCTTTCCCCATTTACCTTCGGTAATGTCAGAGTAAAAAACAGGATTGAGCTCGCCCCTGCCTGTTACATGTTGACCACGCACGACGGTTTTGTGACCAGGGAGATGATTGCTTACTATCAGAACTTTGCGAGGGGAGGGGCCGGGATCGTCACCATCGGAGAATCGCCCATCGACTTCGAGTATGCTAAGGGACACGAGTTCCAGTTAAACTTGGGCGACGACAGGGTGATCAACGGGTTGAGCCGTATTGTGGAGGCCGTGCATCGATACGGGGCAAAGCTGTCCATAGAGCTTCATCATCCCGGCAGGTATGTTCTGAACAAAAGGCCTGTTACCATTGGTCCTTCGCCTATCCCGGCGATGATGGAGGAATTGGCCGCTGCCAGGGACGACCGTCCGATCAGACCCATCATTGAGATGAATCAGGAAATGATCGATAGGGTCATCGAGCATTTCGCGGAGGCTGCATACCGTTGCCTGAGAGCGGGATTCGAAATGGTCATGGTCCACGGGGCGCACGGGCACCTGATTGCCCAGTTTCTCTCACCCTACACCAACAAGAGGAGCGACGGTTACGGGGGGAGCCTTGAGAACAGGGCCAAATTCGCCATCCAGGTCCTCTCGGCCATAAGAAAGAAAGTGGGCGACAAGCTGGCCCTTGAGTATCGTATCAGCGCGGACGAGCTTGTAAAAGGCGGCATGGGCGCGGAGGAGACGATCGAGTTCGTGAAGATGATTGAGGACAAGATCGACCTTCTCCACGTCTCCGCTGGCATCCTCGCCCACCCGAAAATTATTCCTTTAATGATACAGCCCACGTACCTTCCCCATATGTACAATGTGCATTACGCGGAACTGTTCAAAAAGGCCCTGAAGGTGCCCATCGTGACCGTGGGCTCCATCACGGATATGGAAATGGCGGATCAGATCATTGCCGGGGGCAAGGCCGATATGGTAGCCATGGCCCGGGCCATTTTGGCTGATCCGGAGATCGTGAACAAGACCCGCCGTGGACAGGCCGAAGATGTGAGACCCTGCCTACGCTGTCATACCTGCAACAAGCTGACAGGTGCTTTCTACCCGATCCGCTGTGCCGTAAACCCTGTCCTCGGGAGGGAGCTGGATTATATCCCCCTTCCAATGGCAAGTGAAAAAAAGAAAGTTGTTGTCATAGGCGGTGGTCCGGCAGGTATGCAGGCGGCCATCACCGCATCGCAGAGGGGACATGAGGTAATCCTTTTTGAAAAAAGCGACGGGCTGGGGGGTAACCTGGTCCTGGCTGCCGGCCTGGATATCAAAGCAGACATGAAACGCTATCTGAAATGGCTTGTCAACCAGACGGAGAAGGCCCCCCGTGTAACGGTCAGGCTGGGAAGGTCGGCGGACGCGGAGACCATCGCAGCGGAAAAGCCCGATGCCCTAATCATCGCCGCGGGAGCCGATCCTGTCATTCCGTCCATACCAGGGGTCGAGAAAGGGCATGTGGTCTGGGTGGGAGACGTGGATACGGGGAAAAAAGAGGTTGGTAAAACCGTGTTAGTGGCAGGGGGAGGGTCCACAGGAGGCGAAACAGCTTTGCAATTGGCAAAGGACGGAAAAAAGGTCACTATAATTGAAATGCTCGGGTACGGCGAAGTGATCACAGGGTGGCCGAGGGGGCTTATGGATCAGTTGGAGGAGCTTGGCGTGCCATTTCTTACGGAGACAAAGCTGGAGGAGATAACGGATAAAGGCGCCGTTGTTATTGACAATAAGTGGAATCGATACGAGATCCCCGCGGATACGGTTATCCTCTCTCTGGGTTTTAAGCCCCGCACTGCGGTCGTTAATGAATTCAGTGGAATAACTTCGGATGTCCATGTGATCGGCGACTGCTTTAAGCCAAGGACGATCAAGGAAGCTGTTCATGATGGATTTAACGTCGCTGTAGAAATATAGCTATTTCACCACAGAGACACAGAGAACACAGAGTGTTCTTTTCATAGTATTTTTCCCTGAGAGGGGGAAAAATACTATAAATCGATCCCTTCGGGAAAAAGGCAAATACCTTTATCAGAATTCCCTTCTCAGGAATTCTGATAAAATATCTTTCTCTGCGTCCTCTGTGTCTCTGCGGTGAGAAGACACACGATTAAACTGCGGGCAGTCCCATGGGAATGACGATAACCGAAAAAATATTAGCCGATCACGCAGGATTAAAGGAAGTCTCTCCGGGTGATCTCATTGACGCCGAAATAGATGTCATTATGGGCCACGACCTTTCCACACCCCTTGCGATAAAGGAGATGGAAAGAATCGGGGCAAAGCGTGTCTTTGATCCGGAAAAGATTATCATCGTTCCCGACCACTTTACTCCGAACAAGGACCTGAAGGCCGCTGAAACCTGCAAGGGGCTCAGGAACTTCTGCAGGAATCAGGGAATCAACAATTATTTCGAGGTGGGGAGGATGGGAATATCCCACGCCCTGCTTCCCGAACAGGGGCTCGTGCTCCCCGGTGACCTTGTTGTGGGCGGAGACAGCCACACGTGCACTTACGGGGCCCTGGGCTGTTTTTCCACGGGAGTGGGCAGCACGGACCTTGCGGCAGCCATGATGACAGGGAAGTTGTGGTTTAAGGTCCCGGAGTCAATAAAATTTATTTACCACGGCAATCTCAACAAATGGGTATGCGGAAAGGACCTGATCCTTTTCACCATAGGGGATATCGGGGTTGACGGCGCTTTATATAGTGCAATGGAATTTGCAGGAAGCGCCATTGATAGATTGACCATATCAGACAGGTTGACCATGGCAAACATGGCCGTGGAGGCCGGGGCCAAAAACGGGATTTTTCAAGCAGATATAAAGACGGAGGAATATGTAAGGCACAGGGCGAAAAGGCCCTATAAGATCTTTCAAAGCGATCCTGATGCATCTTATGCCGGTGTCCGGACCTATGATGTGGGAAAAATAGAGCCCCAGGTCGCCGTACCCCATCTCCCCAGTAATACAAGACCCCTAAGCCAACTGGCCGACATTACCATAGACCAGGTTGTCATAGGGTCCTGCACAAATGGGAGGATAGAGGATCTCAGGAGCGCGGCAAAGGTCCTCAAAGGAAACAGGGTCGCCCCCTATGTAAGGCTTATCATTATACCCGCCACCCAGCAGATATACCGCCAGGCAGTTCATGAAGGGCTTTTTGAGATTTTCATCGATGCGGGCGCGGCGATTTCGACCCCGACATGCGGCCCATGCGTGGGGGCCCACATGGGGCTGCTGGCAAAGGGAGAGCGGGCGGTCTCCACAACAAACAGAAATTTCATAGGACGAATGGGTGATCCCGAGAGTGAAGTCTATCTTTCAAATCCTGCCGTTGCAGCCGCAAGCGCCGTGAAAGGGAGAATTGCACACCCTGATGAAGTGGTAAAAGATTAAGACGGAGGGAAAAATGATTTTCAGGGGACGGGCCTGGGTCTTTGGAGATGACATAGACACGGATGTGATTATTCCTGTCAGGTTTTGCAACACCACGGACCCGGATGAATTCGGCAAACACTGTATGCATGGGATCGATCCCGATTTCCCGAAAAAAATAGCCAGGGGCGATATCATTGTGGCCAGGAAAAATTTTGGATGCGGCTCCTCCAGGGAACCGGCGCCAATATCCATTAAGGCCGCGGGTATCTCATGCGTAATTGCCAGGACGTTCGCCAGAATCTTTTACAGAAATGCCTTTAATGTCGGGCTTCCTCTCCTGGAGTGCACGGATGCGCCGGATGAGATAAGAGAGGGGGATGAAATAGAGGTCAATATAGATACGGGGGAGATACTTGATGTCTCGACTAATAAAAAATTCAATGCGAAACCGATTCCCCCGTTTATGCAGGATTTAATCCGTGACAACGGATTAATGAATCACTTGGCAAAAACACTGGCTTTGTGAAAATAACAGATTCATAGGATTTCTATTCCGGAGGAGCTGCAATGAAATCAAATGAACAGTACACCTTAAAAGTGCTTCGCGTGGATTTAAGCCGGAATCAGGTTCAGGCCGAGGAAATCGACGCGGATATTACCAAGCTTACCATAGGTGGCACGGGGATTGAGGCACGAATACTTTATGAAGAAGTCCTATCGGGGATAGAGTGGTCTGACCCGGAAAACAGATTGATCTGGTTCACCGGGCCGCTGGCCGGCACCAGGGTTGCCGGCGGGGGAACAGTCTCAATTGCCACCAAGGGTCCCATGACCAATATGGCCGGCATATCACAGGCCAATGGGTTTTTCGGTGCTTTCCTGAGGCTGTCCGGGTTGCATGGAATTATTGTACAGGGCGCCGCAAAGGAATGGTCACGCCTACATATCCATGACGGAACCGCTGAAATCCTGGATGCACGTGATCTCCAGGGAATGGGCAGCTTGCAAGCGGAAAAGACCATTCGGGCCTCCGTGAAAAAACGTTGCAGCATCTATACCATCGGAGTGGGTGGTGAGAATCTTGTGAGGTTTGCAGGGATTATCGGAGATCACGGACACGCGGCTGCACACAATGGTCTGGGGGCCGTCATGGGCTCCAAAAAGCTCAAGGCCGTGTCCGTTGAGAGGGGGCAAATGGAGGTGCCCGTGGCTCACCCGGAGCGCTTAAAAAAGGCATCCAAAGCCCTTTTCGAGGCGGCCGTCGCGGCGGACCCCAATCTGGGAAAGGACGGAACCGCGTTTGCCTTTGAGGTGCTCATGCCCATTGGTGCTATTCCGATCAGGAATTATACCACCAATGAATTCCCTGAGGTGGACAAATTTACCGGAAAGTACATTCGATCCCATTTTAAGACCAAACCCACGCCGTGCTGGGCCTGCCGTATGGGCCATTGCACCCAGATAGAAGTCACAGAAGGACCTTATAAAGGAGTAAAAGGGGAAGAGCCGGAATATGAAGCCTTTGCTGCCATGGGACCCTTGATCTATCAAAAAGACCCGGGCGCGGCGGTCATGCTGTCCAACCTGATTGATGATCTGGGAATAGACGTCAATGAGTCGGGGTATCTCATCGCCTGGATCATGGAGTGCTATGAGAAAGGCCTTTTGACCAAAAGCGATCTGGACGGCATCGAGATGCACTGGGGAGATCCGGAGGCCGCGGCCGCCATGCTCCGAAAGATTGCCAACCGCGAGGGATGCGGCGCCCGTTTTGCCGATGGGGTCAAACGCGCGGCCGAGGCCATGGGTGGCGAGGCCCTGGAATGCGCGATTTTCACGAAAAAGGGTGCATCCCCGAGGGGGCACGACCATAGAAGTCTCTGGATGGAATTGATCGATACCTGCGTCTCCAATACGGGTACCATTGAAACGGGCGGACCTTTGGCCAAACCGGCCGTGCTGGGTGTTGAACCCCCGAAGGATCGCTTCGATCCAATGGGCATGTCGAGGCAAAATGCGCAATTAAACGGGGGCCGGCAATTTGAGGATTGCCTGGGGACCTGCCGATTTTGTACCACGGACTTTCAACTTACCGTGGACTGCCTGAACGCGGTTACGGGCTGGGAGCTTACTATTGCCGATGCCATGGAAGCCGGCCGTAGGGCAATTAATCAACTGCGGGTCTTCAATTTTCGACACGGCCTCACAAAAGAGATTGAGGCGCCGTCCGTGCGCTATTCCTCCACGCCCGTGGACGGGCCCGTAAAGGGCATCGGTATTGCCGGCCAATGGGAAAATATACGAAGCAATTACTACAAGGAGATGGGCTGGGATCCTGAGACCGGGAAACCACTTCCTGATACCCTGAAAAAACTGGGTCTCGGCGACTTGATCAAAGATATATAGGATGGGCCTGAAATGTTTTAACTGGTGATCGAAATTACGCCACTTTCATGGAACAACACCATTCAGGGCATCATTACTCAGTATCACCGTGATATCTCAATAAATAGGGGTAAGGAGCTTTTTCAACCCTATTTTCACCGCCGAGGCGCTGAGAACGCAAAGAAACTTTTTTATTCGGCCGCCCCTGTTTATTGAGCAGATACGTATCACCTGTACTTGAGCAGGAGTTCAGGCAGGCCGGCCTATTGACCGGTTTTCCCCTTAATACGGCTTGCGACCGCTGATATAATCCCCTCCGTTTGCTTGCCGTAAGCAAGTGCCTTATCGTCGCTTCGTTTATAAACGTTGACACCCAAGACAGCGAGCCCGATTCCCCATAGGGCTGACATGTGTCCCATTGCAGTGATAGTGCTGCCGGCCGTATCCGGTTTGAAAAGGATTTGATACGTAACGGCCAGCATGATGGCCCCCCAGGTCAGGGCCATGACATATCCGAACTCACCTCCTAATAAAGCCCCAACGCTTGTCGCGTTTTAGGTCCACAAATGCCGTCTACAGTTAGACCTTTGCTCTCCTGGAATTCCCGCAAGGCCGTTTCCGTTCGTGACCCCATGATGCCATCCACCGCCAAATTGAAACCAAAACGGTTGAGTGCCCGTTGTATATCCTTTATTCCCGCATTGGGTTCCACTGTCTCGGTCTTGAATCGTTCATAGGCCTCAGCCAATCTCATATGATAGTGGTTCTTTTCATACTCCGGACCGTTGTATCCCTCTGCAAATTTGCGCCAGTCCTCGATCTGCAGATATTTTTCATAACCCTTGGATAGAATGAAATTGATGCCGCACTGTAACTGCATGCCTTCGGAAACGTACTGCACCCCGATAAAGTCAAAAAGATTGTCATAACCCGCTGCTTTGTGGTTGAAACCCATTATTTGGAAAAGCCCCCATGATGAGGCACGATGAGCGGCCGTAAAATCAAGGGCCGCTGCCTCCCGGAGGCGGTCATGTTCTTTTATGCCGCCGGAATAAAGATCGCGGCTCCAAGTAGGCCGTGAGAGCGATGGGTGGTTGACATCGAATCTGCCGCCCGTTTCCCGGCTAAAAATGTGTGCCTCGAAAAGAATCTTGGGCAGACGCGGGTCATTTTCATATTTACCGAGAAAACCTGATCCGGAAGCTTCAACGGCAATGACTGCCCTAATGTGCGCTTCCGTGACCTTGAGTAGTTTTGCGGCCGATGTAACATCACCGGCTTCAAGAGGCCGTCCCATTATGTTTTCGCTTTTCATAACGCCTCCTTTATTTCAAAATCTTTCACCTTCAGCATTTTAGCCGACGTGCAAGTATCGGCTAAAACCAGTGATCGCATAGTCTTCCGTATGGGATTGTATTTTTTGGGATTGCTCGATATGGGAAATGGGATGTTTTTCAGGGGGCGGTGTCTCATGGTTAACCACCTGTGAGATTGATTAATTCAATGTATCACAACTTCACCTGAAATCAATGTGCAAGGCGTTCAGTGTTCGATTTTTAGAAAAATTCAGTGGAGATATATGGAACAAGAAAAGTAATATGAGATTCATTACTTATAGCATAAAATTAAAAACATAGCAATAATAAGCTTGATAATAATTGCTCCCCGAAGCGCGTTAATGACCGCATCTCCCTGAAAGGGTCAATGACCGTAAAGCCCGGTGCGTCGCGGCCACCGAAAATTTACAGCGTGAAGACCTCTCCGCCATTGAGAAGGTTGAGTACATAGTGGATATCGTGGACGCGGAACTGATTAATGACAAGGAATATGCCTCAATGGGGAAAGACCCGACCGGCCGGGTGAAAAAATTATTAGGAAGTCTTCACTCCATAACAAACAGTAAAAGTCGAGGATCTCAGGTATCTAAAAAGTCAGAGTTGCTGTTGAATAAATTTATTCAACAGGTGGAGAAAATCTTTAAAAATCTGCCTAAACCTTTGGAATGGCGGTCATTTTACAATCATGATCTTCCCCTGGTAACGGACTTTTGTGAAGACATACAGGGGGTATCAATCCGTCACCAGCTCAATCGATCCCAGACAAGGGCATTAAAAAAACCGATAAAAATAAAACAATGCCGTTATAGGTCCAGAGCGCTTTCCGCCGGCGTTAAATTAAAACGAACGGGTTTTAAGAACGTTTATGTACTAAGAGGCGGTCTGATATGTCGTCGTTAGCCGGCTGTTTGAGTTGGCTTTAGGTTGGCTGGACCTTCCACTTGTGTTTCAGCTTTGGCTAATAACGCCGATATAGCGGAAAGGATCGCGATTCCAGACGCGGCCAGAAACGCCCATCTTAGACCATTGAGGAAAATCCCCAGTTGATCGGACGCGAATAATCCCGCGTGACCTTGAGTGGTGAAGGGAGCTAAATTGTACACAATCGTGCCCGCGATAGCGATACCAAACACCATACCGACATTACGCATCATGGCCAGGATACTGGAAGCGACACCTCGAAATTGAATTGGAGCGCTGCCCATGGCCGCGCTATTCATAGGGCTCTGGAACAAACCACCTCCCAGTCCACAGACGGCCAACCGCCAAACAATGTCTATGGTTTTGGCGTCCTTAAATTTAATCTGAGGGTCTCCTTTGCCTTTTTATCAACACCTGTAACAACTGTCTTTACCAAATTCACTGCTCCCCAATATTCGCTCATCAGAAAGAATTTTACTCCCGGCGCTCCTCAGTGAAAGAACCTGTGGCCATCCGCCAAGACTGCGTTTAAGAACCCCACCAACCAGATCCGGCAGTCTTCCTTCTGCTATACCGTTTACAATGAACTCATCACATTTTTCTATCGCTCTTTTTCGCCTCTTTCCAACCTGCCGTCTTTGGACAAAAGCGTTTGTAAATTGATTTTAATTCGAAGTTGACATCTACCTTTTTCGGAGTATAATCCAGAATGGTTAAACTGATTTGGAGAATATTCCGAAAATGGCCCAAATAGACAGGATCTTAAATATCTCCCTTCCATCAGGACAGTCGGCATTTCTATGGGGGCCGAGAAAAACTGGAAAATCTACTTACTTAAAGATGAATTTTCCTGAAAGTCTGGTCTATGACTTTCTCCAAACCGATCTGTTTTTAGAGCTTTCGAAAAAACCATGGTTGTTGAGGGAAAGATTGCTCTCAAAAAATGTAGAAATTTTGAATCATCCGGTGATTCTGGACGAGGTTCAGAAGGTGCCCCAAGTCCTGGACGAAGTACATTGGCTAATAGAGAATAAGGGAATGCGTTTCATTATGTGCGGATCAAGCGCCCGGAAGTTAAAAAGGGGCAAGGCAAACCTCCTGGGAGGCCGTGCATGGCGTTATGAAATGTTCCCGCTTGTCTCGGCTGAACTGGAAGAAATGAATCTTTTGACGATTTTAAATCGCGGAATGATTCCCGAGCATTATACCAGCCCTGATTATGCAAGGGCCTTGAAAGCTTACACACAGGACTACCTTAAGGAGGAGGTATTTGATGAGGGGCTGACCCGGAATATCCCGGCGTTCTCCAGGTTCTTCGATGCAATGGGATATTCCCACGGTGAACTCACGAACTATTCGAATATAGCCAGGGAGTGTGGAGTGGATTCAAAAACTGTTAAGGAATATTATCAGATACTCCTGGATACGCTTTTAGGCAGAATGATTGCTCCGTTTAAAAAAAGGCAGGACCGGCAGGTGATTAGCCGTGCCTCGAAATTTTACATGTTTGACGTGGGTGTCGCTGGCTCAATGATAAAGCGACATATAGAGGAAGAAAAAGGGGAATTGTTCGGGAAGGCATTTGAACATTTCATCTTAATGGAGTTATATGCCTACAATTCCTACAATGAACTGGATTTTGAAATTAATTTCTGGAGGACAAAATCCGGTCAGGAAGTGGATTTCATATTGGGAGGGGGGGAGGTGGCAATAGAAGTAAAAGGGACCTCTCGCATAGATAAAAGAGATCTGCGTTCTCTTAATACTTTTACCGAGCAATATTTACCCCGGAAATCTTTGGTTGTCTGTAATGAGCAAGAGGAACGTATCCATGGAAAGATACAAATCATGCCCTGGAGAAAATTCCTTCATGATTTGTGGAATGGCGAGATTATTCACTGAACTGAACTTATTAAAAGGCGAGAGACCCGCTGAACAATATCTTTAAAGTTCTTTCAGAAACTTAATGGATAGGTTTGCCCTAAAGGGTTGGTGGTGTCAAAGGCCGTTTAAAATTGAGCCATTTTCGGTCGTCAAAATTGAGCCGGTACTGGAGAAACTCAACGAGCTGAAGCTGAACCTGGCCCACAACGACAGGACAGGGAGCAAGTGGCAGGAAAAAATCGCCGATCTCATCATGAGATACCCTAATGTTTACACGGACAACTCCTACGATACTGAGATGTGGTACATGCCGAGGCGATGTTTTCGCAGCATCAAGCGCATGCTTGAGACCCCCAAATTCCAGGATCGTGTGCTGTACGGCACGGACTGGTACATGGGCAGATGGCTATGGACGGAGGCATCCTACCTGAAATGGTTCACCCTTTACCCTCAAAAAATCTTCTGGTGCGACGTTGTATTTAGGGAAAAGGGGACAATCCTATAGTCTCCTGTCAAGCAAAAAATAAAAGGTTACAATATCAATGAGTTAAAGCGCCTCCTGATTTTGGAAAGGGGGACGTAGGTTCTAAAACAATTTAAATATATTTTCTAATCTCCGGCAACTCATCGGGCACGGCTAAACGATTAACCGCTGAAGTTGTGATACCAAGAAACCGCGCCACGTCCGCTTCGGAATATCCCATCCTCAAAGTACAGGAAACAACAGGCAATCCCTCACGTCCGGATCTGTGCGGGGATGCCATGTTACCGGCATTCCCATTGCGATCCCTTTACATAAAACACCTCTGTTTTCCTCCTAAAATAGGGGATATACCCCATTGTAGAACCTTCCCCTCTTCGGTTATGTTGGAGATGATGTTGGCTGTTGTGTAAAAAAGGTTTTTCGATGATGAATCTTTATCCGTTAATTGGGAGGGCTGAATCCGGGACGATAGAACATAACACTGTATGGAGATTGGATTTTGTCACTTTTTCTACGAATGATCGAAATTCATTATAGGAAACCGGGTCTTAAGGGCCGGGATAAAGATAATATGTGGTCGGACCCAATGTCATTAACTTAAGCCTTCAGCCCCGATATATAAGTCTCAGGCGTCATTCCGGCGAAAGCCGGAATCCAGTCTTTTCAGGCCTTCTGGACCCCGGCTTTCGCCGGGGTGACGGTGTGGGAATACAATTCCCCTTAAGTTAATGGCAGTGGGACCATGGTAACCATTTGGAGTGATTAGACAATTCTCTAAGAATAGCCTCTATAAGGGCTTAAACAATCAATTTTGATGCCGAAACGAACGTTTTCTCAAAAGGAAGGTTCCCTCAGGCATTTTCGGACGTTTTGTATCCAAATATCCAGATCTGGATTAATTTTATCTTGACAGGAAAATATTATTGTAGATAGATAGAATTTTACACAATGTGTAATTTTAATTTTGCAAATAACATCCATGCCATTTGTAGATGCCATGAAACATAAAGCTAATACAGACAATATGGTAGATGAAGAGCAATTTGATGTATACGAACAATTTACACCTAAAGTAAGAAAAATCCTGCGTGAATACCGCAAGCACCGCAAACTTTCGGCCATTGCCAACAGTATAGGCATCAATCCGGTCCGCCTGGCCGAGATGATCAATAAGGACAGAAGAGGCCAATATAAAAGAAAGGTTACCCCCTATTACCTCTCCAAATTTTTTGACGGAAGGGTAATGACCGTCGAACAAGTCCTGGATGGTCGCAGCCTGGAAGACCTCCCCAATCGCGTACAGCTCTTTTTCGAAAGGCATATTTTGCCAAGGAAGACAATCCGACTCGTTATTGAGGCCCAGAGACGTGGAATTGATATCGATAGAGTTCTCGAACTGATTCTTTATCCGGAGAATGAGGGATAGATTTTGCTTTGTGCTCATCCACAAACTGACGTTTCTGGATGGGTACTAACTACATAATATAGAGGGGGCGATTGATATGGAACAGGTGAGTTCAAAAGATACCTATAAAAATTAGGAGACCGCTCACAAGGTGGCGGGTATGGCAGACCCTCGCGAATGGGCAAAAACAGGCAGCCAGATTTATATTGAGGGTTCCGGGTCCAAGCTGACGGGGATTGACGGAAAGGGATACCTTGATGCGACATCTTGCGGGCTGACAAACAACATAGGTTATGGGAACCGGGAGATGGCTGAGGCAGCAAAGGAGCAGATGATCAAACTGTACCATGTCCCTAATTTTGGGGGCCAAGTCGGCCTGCCCTATATCAAGCTGGCACAAAAGCTTGCTGAAATCTCACCCATGCAACGCTTCCTGGTGGAGAATAGCGGATCGGAGGTGGTGGACGCCGCTTTCAAGGTCGCACGGTTGTATTGGCGGGAAAACGGCCTCGATAAGTATAAGATTATCTCCCTGGAACGGGCCTATCATGGCTTCACCTTCGGTGCGTTGAGCGCAATGGGTGTCCCCATGTTTAAGAGTTCAATCTTTAATCCTCTGGTCCCGGGAACTCTATGTCTTGAGCTCCCGGTAACGGCCGTTGAAACCCAAGGCCATAAATTTACAAACCAAATGGAGGTGAAACATGGCATACGGTTATATGGGGAAGATCCTGTTCGTGGACCTTTCCACGGGTAAGGTCGGGCAGGAAACACCTGAAGAGAGTTTTTATCGCGCATACATAGGGGGTTATGGTGTCGGTGCCAGGATCGTCTTCAGCCGGCAAAAAGCCGGGGTCGATCCTCTTGGTCCGGAGAACACGCTCGGCTTTATGACCGGGCCGCTCACGGGGACCGATTTTCCATTCGGCGGGAGGTATACGGTTTTTGTGGGCAAATCACCGCTGACAGGCGGGTGGGGAGATGCCAATTCAGGGGGAGATTTCGGACCCTACCTGAAGTTCAGCGGCTACGACGGCGTTGTGTTCACCGGAGCGTCCGAGAAACCGGTTTACCTCTATATAAAAGATGGCAAAGCAGAGATAAAAGACGCCTCTCACCTCTGGGGAAGAGATACCGTTGAAACGGAGGATATGCTGAAGGAGGAACTGGGAAAGGATGTAAGGGTCGCCTGTATCGGAGCTGCCGGGGAAAATCTTTCACTGATCTCAAGTGTGATAAATAACAAGGGGAGGGCGGCCGCCCGCTCCGGCGTGGGCGCCGTCATGGGCTCGAAGAAGCTGAAGGCGGTTGCAGTGGCCGGGACCGCGGAGATTCCCGTGGCCGACAGGGAGGAGGCCAAAAAATTAAGGAAAAAGATTGTCGGGAAGCTGAAAGAGTTTCAAACGGCCAATTTGTTTATCCAATATGGCAGTTCCGGCATAACGGCCCAATTTGCTGAGTTCGGGGAGGCTCCGATAAAAAATTGGGGAGGTGTCGGTGCCAGGGATTTCCCCAATTTCGCCCTTATCAGTGATGATCATGTGATCAATCTCCAGGAGAGAAAGTATGGGTGTTACCGCTGCCCGATAAGCTGCGGCGGTCACATGAAAGCGGGGACGGGGGAATATCATTACAGGGCCGGCGCTCATAAACCCGAGTATGAGACGCTTGGGGCCTTTGGGACCACTTGCCTTAATGATAATCTCGAGTCGATCGTCATGGCCAATGAAATTTGCAATCGACAGGGACTGGACACTATTTCAGCGGGCGCGACCATTGCCTTTGCCATGGAATGCTATGAGAAGGGCATCATTACCAAAGAGGATACGGGCGGATTGGATCTCACCTGGGGCAACCATAAAGCTATTGTGGCATTGACCGAACAAATGGCCCGGAGGGAGGGTTTCGGCGGCGTCCTGGCCGATGGCGTGAAGGTGGCCTCGGAGAAGATCAAGAGAGGATCGGAAAAATACGCCATCCACATTCACGGGCAGGAGCCGCCCATGCACGATCCCCGAAATACCCCCAGCTTTGCCACCGTGTATAAATCCGACGCGACACCGGGCCGTCACATGCAGGGAAGCTGCGCCCACTTTGAAATGGGAATCCTCGAGGGTCTGGAATTTCCCCACTTCGGGATTACCATTCCTCCTGTGGACAGGGAGACCTTTAAACACACCTACACCGGAAAGGGTAAATGGGAAACCCTGTTTAGGAGCCAGAGCCATTTGGGCAATACAGCCGGCGCATGTCTTATCGCCGACCTGGGACCGGGCATGGTCACACCGGTTGACACCATACCCAATTTTCTTTCCGTGGTTACGGGCTGGCAGATATCCCCTGAGGAAATGCTGAGAATCGGAGAGAGGATTGCAACTATCCGGCAGGCTATCAATGTGCGCGAGGGTTTGAGGCCTGCAGACTTCAAAATGCCGGGACGTGTAACAGGGAATCCGCCTCTCGATGAGGGGCCGACCGCGAATATTACCGTGGACGCAGAGACGTTGGTGGCGGAATATTACAAGGCAATGGATTGGGACCTGGAGACTGGGAAACCCAGCAAGAAGAAGCTGATCGACCTGGATCTGGAAGATGTGGCCCGGGAATTCTGGTCATAAAAGGCGCATGGGAAAAGGGCAATGACTGCATACATTATACGGCGCCTGATACAGGGAATATTCGTTATTATTCTTGTAACAATAGTTATTTTTATCGCTATGCGTATCCTGCCTGGCGACCCTCTCAAGATTTATATCGTGGAGCAAGATATCAGCCTTGTCACCCCCGAATTGGAAGCGCAGCTACGGCATAAATTCGGATTAGATAAAAACATGGTGATGCAATATTTTGATTGGATGGGGGGGTTGTTCCGCGGCGATATGGGAATATCCATACATTACCAAGACTCCGTAGCCGTCCTGATGGCCAAGCGTGTGCCTATAACATTGCTCCTGGGCCTCCTGTCCTTTTTCATTAGCAGCATTCTTGGTATGCTAACCGGCGTGCTATCAGCGCTCAGGCGAGCCAGCCTGATGGATAATATTCTAACATCTTTTGCTAATCTTGGTATATCCGTCCCCCCATTTTGGCTGGGTATATTATTGATTTACTTATTCGCAGTAAATCTTGGATGGTTGCCGGTCCAGGGTTATGTTTCACCACTTGATGACCTGTGGGAAAGTGTCAAGCGTTTGATCCTGCCCGTTTCCGTGTTATCTTTTTGGGGCATGGCTTTTGTCTCTCGCCAGGCCCGCTCAAGCATGCTTGAGGTCCTCACACAGGACTATGTACGCACTGCCTGGTCTAAAGGTTTGCGAGAACAGGTCATCGTATTGCGGCATGTCTTGAAAAACGGGCTAATCCCGGTGGTGGCTGTAATAGGCATGCGGCTTAGCTTCCTTATCGGGGGGATGGTCATTCTGGAGAATGTATTTAATATACCCGGGGTGGGCCGGTTGTTGGTGACCAGTGTCCTTAGTCAGGATTACCAGGTCGTTCAAGCCGGGATTTTGATTATTGCCATATCTGTAGTGGTGGTAAATCTCTTCATCGATATCTGCTACGGTTGGATCGACCCAAGAATCAAGTATCGCTGAGGAACTTAAAATTGAAAAAGAACAAGACAGATGAAAGAGAATTTTCAGAAGTAAGACCCCGCGTCGCTGAATTCCGACGCTTCATCCGGATAATGGGTGGGAGGTGGGTAGTAATTTTCGGCACAATCATTATCGTGATTCTGATAATCACTGCTGCTTTTGCGCCTCAAATAGCCCCCTATGATCCTAATAAACCAGATCTACCCAACCGGCTTCTTAAACCATGCAGGGAGCACCTTCTCGGTACGGACTCTATGGGGAGGGATACGCTGAGCCGCATTATTTTCGGTGGCCGAATCGCCTTATCCGTCGGTGTGGTGGCTACCAGCATTGCTGCCATGATAGGGATAACCCTGGGTCTGATTGCGGGTTATTTAGGTGGTATTTTATCTGTAATTATTATGCGGCTGGTGGACTCGCTTATGGCTTTCCCCATCATAGTGATGTCTTTGGTGCTCGCTGTGGTACTCGGCGGTGGACTTACTAATATCATGATTGCAGTAGGTATCGGTCTATCTTCCACATATGCCAGGGTAATGTGCGCTACCGTGCTCAGTGTAAAGGAGAACGAATACATCGAGGCGGCCCGGGCTATGGGGGCCAGTAACATGAGAATAATGATAAACCATGTCTTCATGAATTGCTTTCCGCCAATCCTGGTGGTAATAACGATGAACATGGGGACTGCCATCATGATTGAAGCCGCACTAAGTTACCTCGGTGTTGGTGTTGCGCCGCCCACAGCGGCTTGGGGTTCGCTTGTCACCGAAGGCTACAGGTATCTCATGACCAATCCAACGCTGGCCCTGTCCCCGGGCATAGCTATAATGTTAGTGGTATTTTCTTTCAATATGGTCGGAGACGGTTTAAGGGATGCGCTTGACCCGAGGTTGAGGGGAACGATTTAGCTTAAACTGTTCGTATCCAAAGGAAGGAGGTGATGTAATATGATATAATATATAGTGAAGACTGTTTTTCAATATGTGTAGTCGGTCAAACAAATATTAGAAGTCTATCTATGGAAGTAAAAAAATAGGCAAACATTGTTAATAAATTTGGAATATGGCAAATGAAAGGAAAAATAACATGAACAATATTGATAGTTTGACGTCCGGCGCTATTGATATGCATGTACATTTCGGACCTGAGTCCCTGATGGAAAGGCGCCAGGATGCATTAAGATTAGCTCGGACGGCCAAAGAGATCGGCCTAAGAGCCCTGGTACTCAAGTGCCGGGAATATAATACCGTTCCTATTGCGCAACTGGTAAGTGAGTTAGTCCCGGAGGTCCAGGTGTTCGGCAGTTTGACCCTTGAAAATGAAATCGGTGGGCTTAATCCTGCCGCCGCAATATCCGCTGCACGGATGGGAGCCAAGGTCATCTGGATGCCCACGTTTTCCTCCTCCAACTCCAAATCAGTGGTGGAAAAGGTCCTGGGCTTCACTCTGCCCGGAGAAGAACAGGCGATCCTGGATTCCGGTGGTCAATTGAAGGCTGAAGCTAAGGATATCCTCAAGATAGCGAAGGAGTTTGATATCGTTGTTGCCAACGGGCATATCTCTCCTAAAGAGACTTTCGCTCTTGCCGAGGAAGCTCAAAAAATCGGTTTTAAAAAGCTATTGATCACCCACGCCCTTCAAGGCGCACTCACCAGCGTTCTATGCAGCAGTGATCAACTCAGACAACTGGCGGCCGGGGGCGTATACATCGAGCATTCTTTCTGGGACCTGTTGCCCACCATGAATAGCATTGATCCGGAACAAATTGTGGAACTGGTGGGAACCGTTGGCGCAGAAATGTGTATTATGAGTACCGACCTCGGCCAGAGCTATAACCCTCCCGCACCGGAAGGCATGCGTTTGTTCATCGGGACCATGTTGAGAAAAGGACTTAAAGAGGACCAGGTCGAAGTGATGGTGAAAACGAATCCTGCGAAACTTTTAGGGCTGAATTAAATACGAGGAAAAACCTTGCAAAATACCGAGATAAACTTGCCGTTCGGTGATTCTTTTCTTCCGGTAACCTTACCATTTGACAATGTATGCAGTGTTATTGAAGCGAAACACGTTCCCGGTGTGAGAGACGAAAGAGAAGCGATACAAGAGGGTCTACGAAATCCCATAGGAAGTGTCAAACTGCTGGAGCGAATCCATAAAAATGACAAAGTACTAATAATAACTACCGATAATACCCGTCATTGTCCGGACTATAAAATAGTTCCGGTCTTATTAGACGAACTTGAACAGAAAGTGCCGCGACGGAATATAACCTGTATAGTGGCTTTGGGTTTGCATACCCCTTTGAGCCGGGAGGAGTTGATTAAGAAACTTGGAAAGAGAATCATCAATGATTACAAGGTATTAAACCATAATCCGGATCAGGTTGTGTCACTTGGAACAACCTCTTTCGGGACACCGGTTGAGGTAAATTCAGAATTAACCAAAGCGGATTTCCGCATCGGCATAGGTTTTATCGAGCCCCACTTCTTTGCAGGGTTTTCCGGTGGTAGAAAGAGCGTAGCTCCCGGCTTAAGCAGTGCCAACGCGATTAGAAAAAACCACAGTTATGCAATGATAGAACATCCCAATGCCCAGGCAGGGATTCTGAAGGGGAATCCAATCCATGAAGATATGGTAGAGCAGGCTAAAATGGCTAACCTCGATTTTATTGTGAATGTGCTCCTGAATAAGGAAAAACAGATCTCCCATGTCTTCGCCGGAGACCCCTGGTTAGCTCATGAATTGGGTTGTGATGTCGAGAAAGGAATAGTCGGGGTGGAAGTAGACCATATGGTAGATATTGCTCTTGTTACCAACGGGGGCGCACCTCTGGATTTGGATTTTTATCAAACATGCAAAGGAATCTATACCGCTTCCCGGATAACCCGTCCTGGTGGGATAATCATAGTAGCTTCCTGTTGTAGCAGCGGCCTTGGACCGGATGCATTCAAGAACCTGCATTCTTCGAATGCTTCACCCGGAGAGGTCCTGGAAATGATAAGGGACAGCCATCATGTTGGAGTACAATGGCAGAACCAGATCTTAGCCCATGCTCAATTGGATCATGCTATCTATCTTCTATCAAATCTTTCGGATGACGAAGTTAAAAAGATGATGGTAACCCCCATTCATACAATAGAAAAGGGATTGGACGAGGCCTTTGGTATTTTAGGGAAAAAAGCAGAGATAGCCGTGATCCCGGAAGGGCCTTTAATCCTACCGATAGTAAGCCGGGCTGATAGTCAGCAATCGGTTCAGCCACTAAAGGGGATAAATACGCAATGAATTTTTTATCCGTAGTATTTTTTCTTGATGCCAGCAGAAATTCCTGCGTAGGCCTCGGAAAGGAGAATTCTCATCTCTATCCGTTTATAGACAACCTACCAGGCTTACGAGACAACCTTATCAATAACATATAGGAGGTGTTATTATGCATCTGTTTGGAACATATGACGTAGTGGTTGTGGGTGGCGGGGCATCCGGCTGCGCGGCCGCCATTGCTTCAGCAAGGGCTGGAGCCAAAACGATCCTCATTGAGCGCTTTGGCATCCTGGGAGGCTCGATGAACGTTTCCGGCCCTCCAGGATGGGCCTTCTCTCACCTCTGGAACGACCACGGAGAAACCATTCTTGCCGGCATCGTTGAGGAGACGCATCACCGGCTGGAAAAAGAAGGGCATGCCCTGCCTTACCCCAAGCCGGAGGACCGGGACTATTTCAACGCCTATGCCTTCGTCGATCCCGACTGGTGGGGGCTTCTCATCTTCGAGATGATGACGGAAGAAAAGGTGAAGTTGCTGATGCACTCCCCGGCGGTCGACGTGCTGAAAGAGGGCGACGCCCTTAAGGGCGTGATCGTCGAGAACACCTCCGGCCGGATGGCGGTCATGGGCAAGGTGATCATTGAAGCCACGGGTGAGGGAGATATCGCCGTCCGGGCCGGTGTCCCTTACACCAAGATCGACAGGACCAAGGAAGAGATCGATCCGCCTTCCATTACCTTCCACATGGACGGTGTGGACTGGGACAAGGTCACGGCGTACGTAAAAAATAACCTGGATGAATTCGTTCCCGAAACCCATTACGGCCTGAAACGATCGCCTCATGAACAGGAGATCGCTAAACGAAGCCGAGAGAAAATTAAAAACTGCAAGTCCATCATCGATCTGGTCAAGGAAGGGACTATGGGAACCATCACCTTCCCCAAGTTCACGCGCCAGGCCCTGGATGCCGGCGAGCTACCCCCATACGGGGTCGATCTGGGGTTCTTCTTCACCCCGAAAGACGGCGGGCACATCCAGCCCATCTTCCAGCACTCGGCCCAGGTGCCCGACTGTGATACCAACGATATAAGGGAGCTGAGCGCTGGGGAGGCGGAGGCCAGGAGGCAGGTTGCCATCGCCCTGAAAGCCGCCAGGAAGTATCTCCCCGGCTTCGAAAATGCCTACTTCACCAGGCTGACCTCCTATATAAGGACCCGGGAGGGACGTCACATGATCGGCGATTACCAGATGCAAAGCGAGGATGTCGAAGCGTCAAGGAAATTTCCGGATGTCATCGCCAAGTGCGCCATGCCCACGCAGGCAGGAGGGCCTTTCCACTCTGCCGCCCACGAAGGTGAGTCCATGAATATCGACCCCAATCGCAAAAGGTGGAGCCCTAAGGATGGCGGGTCATTCGACATCCCGTACCGGAGCCTGGTGCCGAAGAACGTCGAGGGCATGCTGATAACCGGTAAATTGATGTCATGTTCGGAAGACTTTAAAAGAGACCTCTTACCGGACAACATGGTCTGGGGCCAGGCGAGCGGAGTGGCCGCGGCCATCTGTGCCAGAAAAGGCATCACTCCTCGCCAGCTTGAGGAAGATGTCTCGGAGCTCCAGGAGATCCTGCAAAAGCAGGGCGCTATCCTGTTCGGAACGAAGTAATCGAAAAAAAACACAAAATGGTTACATGGAAAGGAGTTTGTCAACATGGAAATTTATGGGGAATATGACGTCGTGGTGGTAGGAGGGGGAGTATCAGGGTGCGCGGCCGCCATCTCTTCAGCCAGGGTCGGGGCCAAGACAATACTTATCGAGCGCTTTGGCATCCTGGGAGGCTCGTTGAATGTTTCCGGCCCTCCAGGATGGGCCTACTCTCACCTCTGGAACGACCAGGGAGAAACCATTATCGCCGGCATTGTCGAGGAGACGCATCACCGGCTGGAAAAAGAAGGGCATGCCCTGCCCTACCCAAAGCCCGAGGTTCGAGACTTTCAGAACAGCTTTGCTTTCGTCGATCCCGACTGGTGGGGGCTTCTCATCTTCGAGATGATGACGGAAGAAAAGGTGAAGTTGCTGATGCACTCCCCGGCGGTCGACGTGCTGAAAGAGGGCGACGCCCTTAAGGGCGTGATCGTCGAGAACACCTCCGGCCGGATGGCGGTCATGGGCAAGGTGATCATTGAAGCCACGGGTGAGGGAGATATCGCCGTCCGGGCCGGTGTCCCTTACACCAAGATCGACAGGACCAAGGAAGAGATCGATCCGCCTTCCATTACCTTCCACATGGACGGCGTGGACTGGGACAAGGTCACCGCGTACGTGAAAGAGAACATGGATGATTTTGCCGAGGAAATCCGGGGTATGGGGACCAGGTTGGGAACGTCCCAGGATGAACAGCGCAGGAACAATCGCGTGGAAAACCTTAAAAACTGCAGGTCAATCATCGACCTTGTCAAAGACGGGACCCTGGGAGCGATTAATTTTCCCACACTAACGAAACAGGCCCTGGATGCCGGCGATTTTCATGGCCACGGCGATCTGGGATTCTTCTTCACCCCGAGGGACGGCGGGCACATCCAGCCCATCTTCCAGCACTCGGCCCAGGTGCCCGACTGCGATGCCAACGATGTAAGGGAGGTGAGCGCGGGGGAGGTGGAGGCCAGGAGGCAGGTTGCCATCGCCCTGAAAGCCGCCAGGAAGTATCTCCCCGGCTTCGAAAAGGCCTACTTCACCAGGCTGACCTCCTACATGAGGACCAGGGAGGGACGTCACATGATCGGCGACTACCAGTTGGTCATCGAAGATGTAGCCGATGCGAGAAAATTCGACGATGTCATCGCAAAAAGCGGCATGCCGGCCTCGGCGGGGGGGCCCTTCCACTCCGCAGCGCACCCCGGTCGAGCCATGAATCTTGATCCCAATAGAAAGATGGCAAGACCCAAGGATGGCGGGTCATTCGACATCCCGTACCGGAGCCTTGTGCCGAAGAACGTCGAGAACATGTTGATGTCCGGAAAACTTATCTCGTGGACAGAGGACTTTAAGAGAGACCTCCTGCCGGAAAACATGGTGACCGGCCAGGCAGCAGGCGTGGCAGCCGCCCTGTGCGTCAAGAAAGGCATCACTCCTCGCCAGCTTGAGGGGGATGTCTCGGAACTCCAAGAGATACTTGTCAAACAGGGGGCCATATTAACCGGGACTCACTGAACAAGTGGCAAAGGCCGTTAAACAATTTTCTTAAACCTACATGGATAGGAGGTGCTTTACCATGAAAAGATTAATGAAAACTATTCTATTCTGTATCTTAATTCTTACCATAGTAGGAGTCGGGTTAGTCAGCACAGGGCATGCCAAACCGAAGTACGGCGGAAATTTTACAAATATCTTCAACAACATGCCCCGTCAGTTCGGGTATACTCCTACCTTTGCAGCCGCTGAGGTGGCACCTGCGTACCCGTGCGTCGAACCCCTAATCAAGTCAGACAGAAAGGGTGCACCCACACCTCATCTGGCTACGGACTGGCAAATAGCCCCTGACGGGAGCTCCATTACGTTTCACCTGAGGAAGGGCGTCAAGTTTCAGGACGGCACGGACTTCAATGCCGAGGCTGTCAAATACAATCTTGACCTGGTAATGAAGGAGCGTCCAGGGGAGTTGATTGGGGTAAAGTCTGTAGAGGTCGTTGACGAACATACCGTACGGTTGAACCTTGACTTCTTCGCCAATAATATCTGGAGCAGGCTGGGTTCGAGAATTTTAATTTCTTCGCCCACACATCTTGCCAAGGGCGAAGATGCTGTCAAATTCCATCCGCTGGGCACAGGGCCCTTCGTCTTTAAGGATTTTGAGCGTGATGTATTCGTATCCTATACCCGGAACGATAATTACTGGCAAAAGGGTAAACCATATCTTGATACCATGAAATTTGTATGGATCGCAGACCCGATGACGGCTGCCGCCTCCTTTCGGGCAGGAGAAGGAGACGCCTTCCGCGTTGGAAGGGAGTTTAAAGAGGCCCATGATCTGGAAAGTGAAGGATTTATCGCCAATGCTATTCCAAGTTTGCTCATGGGGTTGGCGCCCGATACCAAGAATCCTAATTCGGTTTACAAGGATATCAGGGTACGCGAAGCTATCGAGTATGCTATTGACCGGAACGCCCTGACGAAAGCCTTCGGATACGGATTTCTTAAGCCCCGTCCCCTGTTTAGTCCGCCCGGATCTCCAGGCTACATAGAGGGCCTTGAGAGAGAGTACAACCCGGAAAAGGCAAGGAAACTCCTCAAAGAGGCCGGCTATCCAAAGGGCTTCAAGACTACGCTCATCGCTGATGTGGTGTTTGTCTCAAACGACATGATGGCCACTCTTCAGGCTTTTCTTGCCGATGTAGGTATTAAGGCCGAAGTTGACTTTGCTGACCCGGGGAGATACGCTGACTGGCGCAGAAATACAGGGTGGAAAGATGCTCTGATGTTCATGCGCAATGGTCTTATGCCATGGATACCCGATCTTATGGCCTTCATTCTCGACGCAGACCGGAACGATTACTGCAGTATGAAAAGACCGGAGGGATTCCAGAAGTTGCTGAAAGAGGTACTGGCGGCACAGGATCCAGAAACCCTGAACAAACGGGCAGAACAAGCAAATCGGGTGTTGTTTGATGACGCGACGTTTGTTCCCTTATATTCCTGGCCTCAAATTGTTCTTACGGCCCCGTACGTTCGCGATCATGGTATATGTCAAACAACCGCCGTCGATTGGACCCCGGAGGATTTGTGGCTGGATAAGTGACATATTAGATATCGTCTAAAGGTCACTACCATTTCTAATCCTTTGATGAGAGGAATAAAATTAGATTCCAGGAGGAGAGGCTCTAAGGGCCTCTCCTCTTCTTTTACCTAATATGCGGTCACTTTATCTTCATCATCTCCTCAAGCCCAGCCGACTTCACTTCAATACGGGTAACTTTTTTCTTCCTTTTTCCGATATTTTCCTGTTTTGTCCCGTTTTTGCCATGTTTTGAAAATTTTTCTCAGACCAATCCACAGACCAACCCCGGATCTGCAGCATACATTGCCGACTCGCGAAATGTATTTAAAGAGATCATCAAAGTCTGAAAAAGAGGCGGTCGTTTCGAACTAATTGATATATTCCATTTTTTAGTTTAGGATAATATATATGAAAACATGGCCTGAATTTAACGATAGAGGTGATCTTCCTCCTGGAATT
>CAZGIZ010000004.1:0-60278 GCA_964526655.1 uncultured Desulfobacteraceae bacterium
AAGAGAGTTTTAGACATACCAATGCGAATCATCTACTTCAGGCCAACTTCGATATCCGAACCATCCGGGAACTGCTGGGTCATAGCGATGCCAGGACAACCATGATCTACACCCACACCATTAAAAGCCAGACCATCAAAGAGGCGAAGAGCCCTCTAGATTTTTGATAGATTCCTGCAAGCCGTGCTTCTTAGCTACACCTGGGACTGTGAATCCTTTTTCAAATCGCTATTAAGCCATTTTGGCAATGCTGCCTTTTTGGCTAAATAGTAAGAAATAGTTGTTAAAAGTCCACTCCAATTGGAAGGCCATAATTGAAAAATGATCGCTATTCCAAAGGCTTAGGCGAATTTTTGAATATTTTGATTAACTGTTGAATAAATTTATTCAACAGCGATTCTGACTTTTTAAAGACCTGCGATCCTCGACATTTGCTGTTTATCATGCAGTAAATTCTCCCTAATAATCTTTCACCCCGATCTGCCGGGTCTTTTGCCATCAAGGCATATTCCTTATCCTTGATCAACTCAACATCCACGATATCCAGGATGGCCTCAATCGTCTCAATCGCTGAGAGGTCTTCACGCTCACACGTCGCCGGGTCCGACATGTATTTATCCCTCTCCGGATGATAATACATGATATTTTAGTCCTTTGATTTATGTAGACAACCCATATGCATGGTGATAGATTATTTTTTTAAACTTGCCTTGCTGTTTTAATGACAGAAATAATCAAATTAAACCTATAACTTAATTATAGATAGAGATGATACCGGAAATCGAGTTAACGTATAAACGCAAGGAGTTAATGGAATTTATCGGCGGATTTCCCAGTACGAGGATCCTGGTAATCGGCGACATAATCCTCGATGAATATATATGGGGAGACGTCTCCCGTATTTCTCCCGAGGCCCCTGTCCCGGTCGTGGAGATAAGACAGGAGACCAAGAGGCTTGGAGGCGCCGCCAACGTAGTAAACAACATCGTCTCTCTTGGTGGACAATCCATCCTGTGCGGGGTAATCGGGAATGACAGGGCCGGTAAGCTGATCACCGAAAGCATGAAGGATCTGGGGATTGTCACAAAAGGGATAATCAAAGATCCTTCACGTCATACGAGCATAAAGACGAGGGTTGTGGCCCATAACCAGCAGGTGGTGCGCTTTGACAGGGAGACCCGCAGGGAAATAGACCCTGAAAAAACCGATAAGCTCCTTAAATTTATTAAAAACAGCCGGAACGGTTTTGACGCGATAATTGTGGCTGATTATGGAAAGGGAGTAATATCTTCAAAGCTAATGGAGGGTCTCAGGGATCTGATAACCGATTCGAATATCATCATTGCAGTCGATCCGAAGACGGATAATTTCAAATACTATAAGGGGATCGACATCATTACCCCCAATCACCATGAAGCAGGCTCCATCTGCCGGTTAGAGATAGTCGATGAAGAGACCCTTATCAGGGCGGGGAATCAGATAATGGATGAACTGGGCTGCCGCTCGGTGCTGGTTACCCAGGGCAAGGACGGTATGACGCTCTTTGAAAAGGGCCGGGAACCCTGTCACATCCCGACAGTTGCCAGAAAGGTCTTTGACGTCTCAGGGGCCGGCGATACGGTTATCGGCGCCCTATGCCTGAGCCTGGCATCGGGCATGGACCTCAAGTCCTCAGCGATCATCTCGAATTTCGCAGCCGGAATTGTTGTGGGTGAGGTGGGGACTTCCGTGGTTACGGCTGAAGAGCTGAAAAGGGTGATAAACAGCCGCTGAGCTGTCCATGACCATGATTCGCGAAATCTCAAGTAGGAAAATAGGCCTAAAAAGAGGGCGACCTCTATGAGCACTCCAAGTGAAGCAGAGGATGTGAAGCTGATTTCCAGCCTGTTTTCATCTGATAAGCCGCTGATTGAAAGGGTCATCGATAAATTAAAAGAGATCTTCGGCCCTGCGGACTGGATAAGCCCCTGGCTTCTCTTTGACCGTACCAGGTATTATGAAAAGGAAATGGGATGGCCCCTCCACCGACGTCTTGTATCCTTCAGGAACTTGATCAGACCCGAGGCCATTGTCGATATCAAGTTACAAACCAATAGGTTGGAAGGGGAATACTCAAGCGGCGGGCGTAGGATGATAAACCTCGATCCCGGCTATATTAGCCTTGAAAGGTTGATCCTGGCCACGGGAAAGAACTATACCCACAGGATCTACCTGACAATGGGCATATACGCGGATCTCACACTCGCATATCACAGAGGCAGTTTCAGGGCACTTGAATGGACATACAGGGATTATGCTGATCCGGTCTTCATAGGGTATTTAAATAACCTGCGTGAAATGTATAAGAGGCAAATAAGGGGCTTGGAAGAAGGGCCGGAGCCAGGGCATAGGGATAAAGTAAAAGAATAAGGGGTGAAAATTGATCAGGAGCATGACCGCATACGGGCATGGAGAATATGAACTGAATAAAACACGTTTTTCCGCTGAGATTAAATCCCTGAACAACCGGTACCGGGATATCATTATCCGTTTGCCTGTTACCCTGCAGGGCCTGGAAGATGAGATACGGACCCAGATCTCATCCAGGGTCGGTAGGGGCCGCATCGAGATCACTCTTCAGGTGGAGAAAAAGGGCGATGACATGGATTACGGCCTGGAGATCAACCTTCCCCTTTTGAGATCCTACATGCGGATATTCAGACAAATGGGTGATGAATTCGGTATCGATGAAAAGATAAGGCCCGATTTTCTCTGCCAGATGAGAGACATGATAATAATGAAGCCCGAGGAAATAAACCTTAACGAATCAAGGGAAGGTGTCCATCAAGTGATCGGGCTGGCCCTTGATTCAATGGATGCCATGAGGAGTCGGGAAGGGAGCGCGATTGAAGAGGATTTTTTGAAGAGACTGGACCTTATAGAAAGGTATCTCGATGAGATTGAGAAAAGATCCCCCAGGGTGGTGGAAGACTATAAAGAGAAGCTGAAGCAACGAATTGAGAACATCGCTGATGATATTAAAATAGATGAGGGCCGCCTCGCCCAGGAGGTGGCAATATTTGCGGGAAGATGCGATATTACCGAAGAGATAGTGCGCGCCAGGAGCCATCTGGCGCAATTCCGTAAATATCTGTCCATGGGTGACCCCATAGGGAGGAGACTGGATTTTTTGATCCAGGAGATCAACAGGGAGATCAACACCATAAGCGCCAAGGCTTCTGATTCGTCCATATCGGCCAACGCAGTTGAGGTTAAGGCGGAATTGGAGAAATTAAGGGAACAGATTCAGAATGTGGAATGAAAGGAGATATAAATGAGTCATAAGCTTGTCAATGTAGGTTTCGGAAATTCGGTTGTTTCGAGGCGTGTCGTCGCGATCATCTCCCCCAACGCCGCTCCCATTAAAAGGTTAAGGGATGAGGCCCGCCAGGAAAAACGACTGATCGACGCCACCCAGGGCAGAAAGACGAGATCTGTTATTATTACCGACAGTAACCACGTCATCCTGTCAGCCATTCAATCGGAAACCATTGCCCAGAGGTTCAGCCCTGATATTATTTTAACCAAAGAAGAGATCGAAGAGTAGGGATGCAAGGTCGGATCTACGTCTTCTCCGGCCCATCAGGGGTCGGAAAGTCAACCATCATCCGTGAATTGAGGAAAAGGGTAAAGGACTTAGGTTATTCAGTCTCCCATACCAGCAGAGGGCCCAGAGACATGGAGGCGGATGGGGTCGATTATCACTTCGTTGACAAAGGGACCTTTCTTAGGATGATAGAGGAAGACGCCTTTGTGGAATGGGCCAAGGTATATGCCGATCTTTACGGCACCTCCTATTCAAGCCTGGACAACCAGATAAGCCAGGGCCTGGATGTTCTGCTTGATATAGACAGCCAGGGTGCGAAAAATATCAAAGGACGGTTTGAAGACAGCACCCTTATCTATATACTCCCGCCTTCACTTGAAATCCTTGAAAAGAGACTGAGGGACAGGGCCGCTGACAGCGATGAGACAATTGACGTGCGGATAAAAAAGGCCCTGGACGAGATAAGGGATTGCGCGTGGTATGACTATATCATCATTAACGAGGTCCTTGACAAGGCTGTTGGGGATGCGGAGTCTATTATTGTCTCGGATCGCTGTCGAAATTCCAGGGCCTTTCCGAAAGTCAAGGAGGTGTTTGGAATATAGAACTCGAATAATTTAGGATCCTGCGCCGCACAGAGTAATATTTGTTTTCAGAGTAATCACCGGTATGGCGCAGGGCTTAAGGCGCAAGGCACAGGGACAATGGAGAATTTGCCGCGTATGGGACCTGAATCATAGGCCTTGAGCCATTTTACTGATGGCGGTGAATAGAATCTATACCATGTCTGATTCTGATAGAGTATGACTTCCGAAATAAATACCACAAATAGTGTTTACCTCATTCCCGGTTTCCATGCCGTGAGAGAGGCCTTGATGAGCGGCGGTACGGGGATTCATGAGATCTGGATAAGTAAAGGAAAGGAATCCGCCCGGGTCGGGGAACTCCTTGATATCGCCGAAGAAAGGGCTATCCCTGTTTTTTTTAAAAATCCGCGTGTTCTGGACGATGTCCTGCCCGGCACGGCCCACCAGGGTATAATGGCCCTGGCCAAAGAATTTGCCTATACCGATCTGGACCGGCTCATCAATAGATCTATGAACAGCCGGGGACGCGGCCTGCTGATAGCCGCCGACCATATCACGGATGAGGGAAACATGGGGGCCCTGATAAGGACCGCCGTCTTTTTCGGGGCACAGGGACTGATCCTTCCCAGGGACCGTTCCGCAAAAGTCACCCAGAAGGTGATGAAGAGGTCATCCGGGGCCTATATCCATATTCCGGTTGCGAGGGTCGTCAATCTGGCAAGGACGATGGATATACTCAAAGAAAAGGGGTTCTGGATAATCGGGACAACAGTTGAAAGCCCCGAGTCCATATATCAATTCGACTGGAATAGGGATATTGTATTGATCTTAGGTAGCGAAGACAAGGGTATGAGCCGGTCTGTCAGGGCCAAGTGCCACCAGACGGTCGGCATCCCTTCTGCCGGACCCTTAGCCGCCCTCAACATATCAGTGGCCTGCGGCATTATCCTTTCTGAAATTTCCCGTCAGCGAAGGATCAATCAAGCCTCAGCAGTTTAGCCGCATTTCTCCCTGCAATCTTTTCTTTTTCGTCGTCATTTAAAAAAGGCAGAGAAAAGAGGTACTCAATTTCAAGGGACTGATCCTTCCAGGGGCTGTCGCTCCCAAAAAGGACCCGCTCGATGGGATGTTTTTTGAGAAAACGCTCAAGGATGTCCTTAGGCATCACCCTCAGGACGAAAGATGTGTCCAGGTATATGTCCCTTCCCAGGAGGAATTTTTCAGTCTCTTCATAATTGTCTTCTCCGCCCATATGGGCGGCTATGATTTTCAATTCCGGGAAGGTCCTGTGCACGGCTAAAAGCCTTTCAGGAGGCGCATGCAGGGGGGGTGGAAGTCCCTGATCAAGGCCGGCATGAAAGAGTATGGGCATCCCTGCATCCTGGGCCGCCTCATAAAATGGAAACATCCTCTCTTCGTCAACAAAAAAATCCTGATAGTCGGGATGCAGTTTAATGCATTTAAAACCCTGGTTCCTAAATTCGGACATCAAACCAGGAGGCACCTTCAGGCCCGGGTGCCATGTCGCCATGGGTATGACCCTTTTACGCCTGATCTTTACCAGCCAGGCGAGAATTGACTTCACCTGATCCGGCCTGGTGGTGATCCGGCTGACCACCGAAGTATCAATCCCCGCAGCATCCATTGAACGGAGAAGGCCCTTCAAAGAACCATCTGAAAAATGGGGAATTCCTGCCCGGTCCTGCAGGCTCGCCAAGGTCTTTTTGGCCATAGAACCAGGGAAAATGTGTGTATGGAAGTCAATAATCATCAAAGGCATTATACTTTGATAGCACGGGTTGGCAAGCAAGAAAGTCAAGAATCCATGGCCAAAGGACATGTCCCTGCTTCAATTGCTTCATGTGAACAGATTATCCCCTTGAATAAAATTATTGTACGGGTTATCCTTTTTAAATTAAAACAGCAAGGAGTCATCATGAGAATACGAAAACCAGGTAGGGTAATGGATAACCTCTATTTTTTAGGCAGGGAAGAATCCTGTGTCTATCTCCTGGAAGGCGGAAACGAATCAATGATAATCAGCGGGGGGTTGAGCTATATAGTCCCCGATATATTGCAGCAGTTCAGGGACTTCCACATTGATGAGTCCAGGATAACCAAGCTCCTGATACTTCACTCCCATTTCGATCATGTCGGCATTATCCCGTTCCTGAAAAAAATGAAAGGCGATCTGACAATATACGGTTCAGCCCGGGCATGGGAAATTCTCAAAATGCCCAAGGCTATAAACACCATCAACACCTTCAGCAGGGATGTCGCAAGGCGTGTGGGAAGGGAGGATGCACTGACCGAATATGACTTGGAATGGCGGGACGGGCTGAGCGGAATCACTATTTCCGAAGGGGATGTCATTGAACTCGGGGGACTGGAGGGACGCGTTTACGAGACCCCCGGACATTCCTCCTGTTCAATCTCTTTCCATGTGCCTGAACTAAAGGCCCTTTTTCCCTCTGACGGCGCCGGAATCCCCTATGGAAACACCATCTTCGCAACCGGGAATTCCAATTTTACAGAGTATCAGGCCAGCCTTGAGAGGCTTAAAGACCTTGATGTAGAATATCTGTTTGCAGACCACTATGGGTATATTCGCGGAAATGAGGCAAGGAATTTCATCAAGCAATCTATCGAATACGCGAGGGAATATCGCGCATTGATCGAAGATAAATACAGGCAGACAGGAGATGTTGAGGTGGTCGCCCGGGAAATAACAGATGAGTTCAGCAGTATTTACGGGGAATACTTCCTGACGCCCGATATAATGAGAGGTGTTAACCGGCAGATGCTCCGCCATATTGCCGGCGCTATGCAGGGTCCGTGAATAGTTCCTTGTCAGATCTACACTGTTACTTCTTGATCGCCTTCTCTACATTTTTTACCTTTTCATTTATGTCCATGACCTTTTTAACGCCCGGGACCTGTTCAAGGACCTTCTTGGCAGCCTTATCCTCAATGGAAGGTTGTGCCTTTTTATCATCATCCGGCTCCGGATTGCTCAGGTCCCTCTTGACCTTTCTGAATTCCCTCAAGGCCCCGCCAAGTCCCTTGCCGATCTCCGGAATCCTTTTTGCCCCAAAAATCAGTAAAACGATCACACCGATGACAATCAATTCGGACGTTCCAAGACCGAACATAATAATCTCCTTTTTCCCCCGGATTATTCAGATATTCCGGCCGGAGGTCCCCTCTAAAATGTCCTTTAACAAGGTCATAAATTCCAAAGTGGAAAAGGCCTCTCCCCCTCCCACCTCCATCATCCTGATCCCTGATTTCTGAAAAAGCGCTGCCGTGACGCCCATACCGGGGCCTTCCAATCCCTCGCATTGGACCGTAATGACTCCGCATGAAGGGCTCTTGTCCTTAAAGATCGCCATCGCCGCCCCTGCCAGCCTTGCAACTCTCAGGGATTCTTCCGCCCCCTTTCTAAAGGCTGCCGTAACTTCCTCTCCAAGGGAATTGATGACCTTTGCCTTTCCGGCGATCACGTCCCCGCCGTCCCCTCCCACAATCCTGGCCGGCGGACGGGGTGTGGGCAGTCCCCCCATCTGTTCGGGGCAGATGGGTATTATATGGGCTGATGAGGCAAAATCGATGAGGCTTGGACACCCGGACTCTCTTCCGTCATATCTGCAATGTATGCCCAACAGACAACTGCTGATCAGAATCGGAAAATCCTTTGAAGGGAATGATTCTTTAATCTGAAAATTGAATGGCGGTCTCTTTGTCATCTCGCGATTCCACCGAACCTATCTGGTAGGCGGCCTCTCCCATGGCCTTCAGCCTCAGGAGCACTTCGCCGCAATCCTCTTCGCCTACCACGATGACCAGGCCGAGGCCGCAGTTGAAGGTCCTCACCATTTCGTCGTCAGGAATCTTTCCCGCCTTTTTGATATAGCTGAATATCGGCTGGGGGGTCCAGGTTGCCCTGTTTATCACGACCTTACACTGCTTGGGCAGTATTCGCGGCAGGTTATCCGTAAGACCCCCTCCGGTAATGTGTGATATACCGTATATGTTAAAATCCCTTCTCAGGTTGCTTATGGTCCTGGCGTAAATACGGGTGGGCTCCAGTAGCTCCTCCCCCAGGGTGCGGCCGAATTCCTCCACATAGCTATCGACGGACATCTTCAACTCTTCAAAAAAGATCTTCCTGACCAGGGAATACCCGTTGCTATGGAGACCGCTCGATCCAATGCCGATCAATTGGTTTCCAACTGCTATCTCGGAGCCGTCGAGGAGATCCTTATTATCCGCCAGACCTACAACGAATCCGACAAGATCATACTCCTCCGGCGCGTAAAAACCGGGCATTTCTGCTGTCTCTCCGCCAATGAGAGAGCAGCCCGCCTCCTTACAGCCGGCCGCAATACCCTTGACTATGTCAACGCACTTCTCGATCTTGAGCTTGCTCATCGATATATAATCCAGCATAAACAAAGGCGCGGCGCCCTGCACCATGATGTCGTTAACGCACATGGCCACCAGATCAATCCCCACGGTGTCATGCTTATCCATCATAAACGCTATCTTTAGTTTTGTACCCACACCGTCCGTGGAGGAGACCAGAACGGGATTTTCAACATCGAGGGACTGGAGGGAGAAGAGGCCGGCGAATCCGCCTATGTCCGTTATAACACCGGGTTTAAATGTCTTGTTGACGATGGGCTTTATTAGTTCCACGAACCGATTCCCAGCGTCGATATCGACGCCGGCCTTCGAGTACCTGCTTGCTTCGTTTTTTGCTTTCATTTTACCCGTCCATAAGATCAATTTTTTTGTTGGATTACGACATCTTCGCAATCCTGGATCCTGAAAAACCGGGAATAACCGGGCCTTATCCATGACCTGGGGGTAGCCCGTAATGGGTGATACCCCATCCATCAGCAAATCATATATCCCTCTTCCGATATTACTGTCAATCCTTTTCTACCGCAACACCACCCCCTCTGATGAGACTGAGGAGAGGGGATGGGCCGTGTCAGGGCCTGATCCTGACCCTCAGGTAGAGATCCCCTTTCCTGCCGTTACTCATCTTCCTGCCCATACCCCTGAGACGGATAACTGAATCCTTGCCCACCCCTGAAGGCACCGTTACCCTGAATAGTCTTCGCTGGAAACCCCATGGGATATTGACCAGTTTTTGGGCGCCGAAACGGGCCTCCTGGGGGGTTACGACTATCTCACCCCGGAGATCCGGGTCACCCAGAGGGCCCGTGGAATGTATTACCTGCAGACGATGCGGCTTCCTCTTTGGCGCTATTTCACGCAATTTACGTGTTATTCCCAGTTCCGGAACCCTAAAAAAGAGTTTCATGAGGATAACGCCCGCTACAAAGCCCCCGATATGGGCCCACCAGGCTATGCCGCCGGCCTGTGAATGGGACGCTGTAGCGCTCAGGAACTGCAGCAAAAACCATATGCCAAGAAAGAAAAAGGCCGGGATTTCAATAAAATATGGTATGAAAAACAGGGGAATCAGCGTGAGGATCCTCGCTTTTGGATATGAAATAAAATAGGCCCCCATGACCCCTGCGATCGCGCCGCTTGCCCCGATTGTGGGCACCCGGGAATGCCAGTTGATAAAGAGATATAATATCCCAGATGCCCATCCGCAGAGGAGATAAAAAAAGAGGTACCTGACATGCCCCAATCGATCCTCGACATTGTCCCCGAAAATATATAAAAACCACATGTTTCCCAGGAGGTGAAAGAATCCTCCATGAATAAACATGAATGTAAATAATGCGCCTATCTGCTGGGAAATGCTGAAATATGAGCTGATCTCAGGCACCGAGTAACGGGCCGGAACGAGTCCATATGTATAGATAAACTGACTAAGTGCCTGCCCCTTTGTCAATTCTATGACATAGAGCAATACGTTAAATCCGATAATAATGTTATTTACAACCGGATAGTTTTTTGCCTGTATGGTATCGCGAATCGGAATCATAATGCTTTAATTTAATTACTATCCAAGTGTAAATCAAAGCTTTATGAACCTGCCATGGTACTCAACAGACCGGTTTCTCTGATTGGTCCCGGGTCCCTACAAGCTTCAATAGGAGGGATGACAATGTCTTTAAAAGAGTCTTCGCTTCAATAAGAATATCTATAAATTGCAGTCATAAAATCCTCTGCACACGTCGAAGCGACCCAGCTGTGCGCCGCCTTCCCATAACTGTATGATCTTGCAATCCCTCCAGTATTTCTCAACATCATAATCCCGAACATAACCGTATGAGCCCATCAGCTCCATGGCCCTGTTTGTGACCATTACAGCGACATCAGCCGCGTGTACTTTGGCGATGCTCGCCCTCGACAGCATGAAATCCGATATGGGGGGACCATAAATTTCAGGATGATCGTACATATAGGCCACCGCGAGATATTGATTTCTGGCAGTCTCGATGCCAATAGCCATATCCGCAAGCATGCCCGCACATATGGAATGCTGTCTAATCGGCCTCTCGGCAACGATTCTCTCCCCTGTATATTTCAGGACAGTCTCAAAGGCCCCCTGGGCGTTCCCGACTGCCAGGGCCCCGGTGAGAATTCGTGCCAAAATCACATTGTTGTGCATCAATTCCGCATCCGCCCCTGGTCCCGCCACCCTGAAACCTTTCGGCACCCTGACGTCCTCCATGAAAATCATGCAATTTCTATCACCCTGCATGCCTGATTTGTTTTCAAATTTACCAAAAGAAAGTCCCTTACAGGGTGAAGGGACATAAATCATGGCAATGCCATCATCACCCAAGCCCGGATCGGTCGTGCATACCACACAATAGGCATCGGACACGCCAGCGTTAGATGCCCAGGCCTTTTGTCCATTGATTACCCATTCATCTCCTTCGAGACGTGCCATGGTCCTAATCTTCTTGCCATGCAACGAGGGATTTTCAATATCGCAGCCGCCGCCACCGTGGGACCCACCCGGCTCGGTTATGGCGAAGCAGCCCAATTTCAGTTCATTACCGCAAAACATGGGAGCGAAATGGTCAAGGACCGCCTTGTTCCCGGATATGATGGCCGGCAGGAAGGCCCATGTGGTAACAGTGGCTGAAGTAGCGATCCCGCTGTCACCCCTGCCGAGTTCTTCATGCATTATTGCCGCGGATACGATCGATCCGCTGCCACCGCCGCCGTATTCCTTTGGGAAAGCGGCCTTTTGAATCCCTATATCCGTCATGCCCTGAAGGATTTTGTTTATTATCTTGTGTTCCTTATCGTCTTCAATCTGTTGCCGGACAGGCATTATCTCTTTATCGACGAAGCTGCGAAACATCTCCCTTGCCATGTGATCTTCCTCTTTTAGAAAGACATCCAGATATCGATGATCCGACATATCCCAACCTCCCTGTAATAAGTATTTGTTCCCAATGGAATTTAGCCCCATCCTGATATGAAAGAACTCCTTTATTCACAAAGTCGGAGTGCCCTTTCATCGGCCCTTAACCCTGGAATCTCACCTCCTTTCGTTGATGATCATTTCATCTTATTCATCACGTAATTGGATGAGATGAAAATTTGTAAACCTTGCTTTTTTAAAAATAATAGGGAAAGGCAATATCCTAACAGAAAATAGCCGATTATGGTAAATACTTTAGATCGTTTTTTGAGAAAAAATATTGACGGTGAGTATTGATAATTCACGAAGCTTACACTTAAAAGAGAACCGGCTAAGATTGATGCTGGTTTCTAAATAAGGATGGAGATTATTAAGAACAAGCGGAGGCTTTTATTACTATCCTTTTCTCGTGATGAACCTGGGAGATGTTTTTGATTTTCTTCCATAACTCTTAAGCGCCTTGCGACCTTTTCGCATTTTTTTGACCTCGTTTAAAAGGTCCTCCCTTTTTTCGAGAATAAACTTTTCAATTCGCTGGTCCACCTCCTGAATGGACCTGATCACATCGGCTATATCCCGCGATAGGGCATCCTTTTCCTTTTTTCCCCCCTTACCCGTAACCTTTTTTCCCAGCCTGGCATATCGATTGTTGTTCCTGGATATTTCGTGCCTGAGACCTTCCCTCCTGTTTGACAGGCTAAGGAAGTTACCGATCTGATCCTCTGAAATCAGTTTCTCCTGTTTAACGGCCAACTCCTTCATCTCTTTAAATAACTCCCTGTTCCTGTCTAATAGATTATTCGATTCCACGGTTAATTTTATCCTCCCGCATATAGGCCTTAGCAAATACGGTGCCAGCAAAAAAGTATTTATGATTCAAACGCTGAATTAAAGCGTCAATATTTTGACAAAATAAGCCCCTCCTTCCCCCTGGCAATGACGTCCAAATCAAGGCAGTAGCGTTAATATTCAATCAAATTAATGCGTTAACAGCCCCAACTTTAATGGGGTAGGCAAATTAATTTATGGCACGACTTGTGCTAATTCATTGAAACAAACAAAAACTCAAAACGGGGAGTATTATGAAAAGGTTACAGGGAATTAGCCGTATTATCGCGGCTGGAATCCTGATGTCTATGATCCTGTGCTGCTCTGGCCTGATCTATGCCCAGGATTCCAGTTCTAAGTACAATGTCCCGGAAGGCGTGTACATCGAATTGACAAGAGATTTTTACGAGGCCCTTAGGAATGGAGGTCAGAGAGGGGAAAAATTTTACGATAATGATCCCTCAACAGAATATCTGAGGGAGATTTCCATATCATCACGGTTTATAGTTGAGACTAACCTCCAGATCCTGAAACAGCAGGAGAGGATTCTGCAACTGCTTCAGACCCTCTCAAATGACAAGAAAAAATGATAAGGGTTTCAAAAAGATCGATAACGCGCCTTCTGGTTGCGTGGATCATTTTGGCGGGTCTTATATGCCCGCACAGGGCCATTGCCTCCAACAGGGCCATGGACATAAAGACGGTCGAAAAGCCCGACCAGACCATACTCCTTCTCAATCTTGATGAACGGCCCAGATTCGCATTAAAATCCCTTGATGAGAACGGGATAATCTTGACCCTTTTTGACACACTTCCGGCTCAGGATCTGCCTGAAAAGGTCCCAGATCAAGGCCCCGTTGAGATCGATAAAGGATCCGACAATCTTGGTTTCAAGATCAAGTTTAAAAGACCCGTATATAGAATAGACAGCTCGTGGCTGGAAGATAAAAAACTCCTTTACATCAAGGCCTTGCCCGGGGAGGATGATGACGAACCTGAAACGCCCGCTCAGGCCCCGCCGAATCTGAAGGGGGTGAGATTCGGTTTCAAGGAAAAGGCGACAAGGATGGTGATGAGCCTGGACAGGAGACCTGCCTGGGAGATTAGTTATCAGGAGCCGACTGCCATTACCATGAGGCTGGACGCCGAGTCCAGGGACCTGAAGGAAAAAAAATACGGCCCCCTGAAGTTACTGAAGGAGGTCAGCGTCCTCAGGAGTGACCTTGATAAGATGGATATTTCACTCAAGCTTGAATCCCAAATGGATCACGTCAGGATCTTCTGGATGAAAGTCGGAAACAGACTGGTCATGGATCTCTTCAGCGAACCCTTGGAGATAGATGACGAAGTCGCTTCAGTGCCTCCCAAGCCTGAAAAACAGGGTGAGGATATCAAGATTTCGGAAGACAGTTCCAATGATGGGTCAGAGGAAGAGCCGTTAGTTGCAAATATCGTGAGGATGAAAATTCCTCAGAAAGAAAGAGATGCCTCCGGTGATAAGAAAGAAGAGGATGCGCCAGCCGTAGCGGTCAATGACAAGGACCTGAAAATTGAACCGAAGCTGGACAATCTCTTTCCCTTCAGCCCCGAATCAAAGGTGTCGGTTCAGGACCTTGGCCCTGAGGAGGCCTTCCTTTTCGGAAGGATACAGGAGGCCAGGGAGATCAATGATAATAACAAGGGCCTTATTTTGGCCAATTATTTCCTGAAGCAGTTCCCCAAGTCAGTTTTGGCCGAAAACATATCATTCTGGCGAGGCGATTTTAACTACAACCTCTTCAGAACCGGCGATGACAATGCCGCCACGGATACAGTCCTGAGTTATCAGTATGCCATAGACCGTTTCGGCTGGTCAGGCTTCACACCCATGGCCTATATAAAAATGGCCCAGGTGAGTTCAATGACCGGAGACGATTATTCAGCCATAGGTTTCCTGGGCCTCGTGATCGGAAGAGGGGAAAAGGGGGACTACCTTCCCATGGCCTATCTCATGAGAGGAAAAATCTATTTGCAGATGGGCCAGGCCGAGAAGGCCATCGAGGATTTCAAGGTCCTCCTTGAAACCTATCCCGACTCTCCCCTCAGGACTGAGGCCCAATTCTGGGTCGCTGACTATTTTCATATGATAGGCCAGTACGAAGAGGCCGATAAAAGACTTATGGAGATTGCAAAGACAAATCCCGACCTCTTCCTGGAATATCCTGAATACCTGTTTATAACGGCTCGTAACTATCTCTACCTGAATAAGTTCGACCTCGCGAGGGACTATCTCTTCAAGGCCCTAAACCTCGGTCATCAGCCCGAATCCATTGACATGCTCCTTTCACGGATCGGCGACACATACCATAATCAGAACAACGAGAAAGAGGCTGAAAAGTATTACAGGATGGTCGTTGATTATTATCCCAAGAGCGAAGGAGCGTCCATAGCCAAGTTACGCCTGGCTGACTATTTCTCAGATATCGCTATCCTTGAGAATCTAAGCCAAGAGAAAAATAATGAGCCTATCGGAGACCTGGCAATGCTCGAAAAGGCCTATCAGTTATTCGAGAAGGAGCAGTACCTGGCAGTACAGGACAACCTGAAAGATCTGATGGAAAAACCTGTCCAGACGGAGACCCGCAAGGAGGCCAAGCAGCTCTTCTACCGGGCCTCGGAAAAGGAGATGGTCCGGCTCTATAAGGAAGCAAAACCCAATGAACTGATAGCCCTCTACAACGCCAAGAAAGAGTTGTTACAGGATAATATCGATCCCGAGGTCCTGCTCCTTGTGGCCCAGGCATACAATGACCTAAGTATGTATGATGATTCTGTTTTGACATTCAACCAGATAAGGCCCTACGATCTGAAACGGAAATCCAAGGGCGGCTATTTCTACGGCCTCGCAAAGGGTTATATGGGTAATAGTGATATGAAGAGCGCCAGGTCACTCCTGGAGAACAGCGAAAACCAGGAGCTGGAGCCCTTGGATAGAAAGAGGCTGGATATGCTGCTGGCGGACATATACATGGAAGAGGGGGAACTGGAAGACGCCAACCTCCTTTACCGGTCAATAGTGAAGGGCAAAAGGGGTTTTCCGGATAAAGAGATCGCCAGGGCCTATCTCTCCATGGGGATAATATCAAACATACAAAAAAATTATCAGGAGTCAAAGAGGGCCTTGAACAGGTGTATAGCGCTTGCAGGCAAGACCGATCAGTCCGATGATCTGCTCCAATCCGCCCATATGGAACTGGGTAAGGTCCTCCAGAATGAAGGCAACCCCAGGGAGGCCGTGAAATTCTTCGAGCGGGGCTTTGAACTCGGCTACGGCCCTGATAAGGGCGAGTACTGGGGAAACAGGTTCAGGCTGGCCTTGTCCTACATGGATATCGGACAGGGCCCAAAGGCCGAACCCCTCCTTAACGAGATTTCGGAAGAGGGGGACCCGGTGTTGCAGCAGAAGGCGCAGATCAGGCTTGGCTCGATCGGTCTTGAGAGCCAATTACAACGCTTGTCCATCAGGGGCATAGGGGGAAAATGAGCCGCATAATGACAAACACAAAAGATAACAGTATATTATGGACAGCCCCTGACTTCACCCTCCCTGAGATATTATGGAAACGTCTTGAAGGAATGGGCTACAGGGTCCTCCTTGCCGACGATAACAAAAACATCAAGGACAAGATCGAGAGCATTTCCCCCAGGATCTGGGTGAGGCAGATTAACGGCGAATCCAAGGCCCATTTGACCCAATTACAGGAAATAAAGAGTAACTTTCCCCACCTTCCGGTCATACTTATGAGCAATCAGCCCGATATCGACGATGCCGTCAAATCCATCAAGTTAGGGGCGTCCGACTATCTCACTGGAAGCATATCTACCGACAGGTTGTGGGCGGTTATCGAGGGAGCGCTTAAGTATCCTCAACCTGTCAATATTTCCCGGGCCCAGAGGACTGCAAGGACTCCTGCAGGCAGTAAGCTGGTCGCGGTCCATCCTTCAATGCTCAAACTCATGGAGATTGCGAGGAAGATAGCGCCAAGCCGATCGACCGTACTTATTAGGGGAGAGACCGGCGTCGGTAAAGAGGTTATGGCCCGCTTTATACACCAAAACAGCGACCGAGGGGATAATCCCTTTATCGCCGTCAATTGCGCTGCCCTGCCGGAGAACCTGCTTGAAAGCGAGCTTTTCGGGCATGAAAAGGGCGCCTTTACAGGCGCTGTATCTCGGAAAAAAGGGAAATTTGAACTGGCCAGCGGAGGCACCCTTCTCCTTGATGAGATAAGCGAGACCGCCCTGTCATTGCAGTCCAAACTCCTCAGGGTCCTGCAGGAGAGGGAGATAGACAGGGTAGGCGGTCAGTTTGCCGTACCCGTTGACACCCGGATCATAGCAACGACCAACAGGGACCTTGAGGAAGAGACCAAAAAGGGCAACTTTCGGCTGGACCTCTTTTACCGGCTGAATGTAGTGCCCCTGTACCTGCCCCCTCTGAGGGAGAGGTCCGACGACATCGACCCCCTTGCGGAATTCTTCTTAAAAAAGCATTGTTCCCTCAACAACGTACTCCTGAAACGACTGTCCCCCGCTGCCCTGTCTTTTCTTCAGGGCAGGAACTGGCCGGGCAACGTCAGGGAATTTGAGAACCTGATCGAAAGGGCCACGCTGCTGGTCGATTCAGAGGAGATCGACTCCGCTGATCTGGAATTTATAAGCAACCCGGAATCGGGAAATGCGCCAAGGGAATCGGTGGCCGGCACCCCCATGATGCCCTTGAAGACAATGGAAAAGAAGATGATATTGAGGGCCCTCGATGCACACAAGGGAAACAGGACCCATGCGGCGAAAGTCTTAGGCATCAGCGTCAGGACCCTGAGGAATAAGATCCATGAGTATGAACAGGAACTTGATGAAGAAGCTCCCGGAAATTAGTTGTCAGGATTATTGTCAAATTTTTGACACTCTAAAAATTATTCCAACACTTAGCCGGACAACGTCAAATTAAAGACATAATCCAATTCTTATCTATTTTTACCTTTTCATGATATCAATCATTTAGACTTATTAAAACCAATTATTCTATCCACTCTTATCCTTGCTATGTTCCTATTCTTTACAGATTCAGCAGTCGATCAAATGGTACTTCATCCAGTCAATTTTTCTAACCCATCGAAATCAGGGACTCTTGGAGTAATTTCAGGTATCCCTACTCCTGATTTGAGTTCCAGGATTTTCAAATCGAATCCCTGATATCATGAAAAAAATAACATCCTCCCTTGGGGACTCAGTGTGAGGAGTTTTGGTATCTCTTTTGCAGGTAAGACCATATAAATCGCAAGAGAGGTAAAGGGCAATGAACATAAAAAATATATTCCAAAAGGGCTTGCTGGACAGGACGGCAGAGGTCCTTTCCAGGGCCCTGGACTACAGGAGCGCCAATCAGCAGATAATATCGGCGAATCTGGCCAATGTGGACACACCCGGATTCAAGCCCAAGAAACTCAGTTTCGATCTGGAACTCCAACAGGCGGAAAACAGGAGAAATGTCAGCCTGAGGGTGACCGACCCTGCTCATTTTTCCTATCACCAGGACGAAAGCGGAGGCGATTTCCATATTGAGATAATTAATGAGAACGGAGATGGCTCCGACAAGTTAAATATCGACGCGGAAATGGCCAGGATGACTCAAAATAATTTGCTCTATGAGGCCTCCGTCAGGCTGCTTTCCAAAAAATTCAGTGCCCTGAGAAGCGCGATTGAAGGGTCGAGGAGATAGAGAAATGGACCTTATAAAGTGTATTGATGTATCTGCCAGCGGAATGACCGCCCAGAGGACCCGTCTGAATGTCATATCAATGAACCTTGCCAACGCCAACACCACAAGGACCGCAGACGGCACACCCTACAGGAGAAAGACGACCGTTTTCCAGACAGTGCCCATCGAGGAGGACTCCTTTGAAAGCCACTTTAAGAGCTCACAGGAAGACATGATATACGGGGTCAAAATATCAGGGATAGTCCCTGTTTCAGGGGATTTTAAAAAGATATTCGATCCCTCTCACCCGGACGCCGATCAAAAGGGATTTGTATATCTGCCCAATGTGAATCTTGTCGAGGAGATGGTTCAGATGTTAAACGCCAACAGGTCTTACGAGGCCAACGCTTCCGCAATCAGGACCGCTAAAGAGATGGCCTTAAAGGCCCTTGATATCGGGCGATAGGTGGCGAGCATGGACCCTATAAAAAATCTGCCGCTTAACGCAGTTCAAAATCTATCCAATCTTGACAAGGGCAGGGGGAGCGAGGAAAAGGGATTCCAGGATACCCTGAAGTCCCTTATTTCCAAAGTGGACAGGGAGATAAAGGAAACCGACCGAAAGATGGAAGACTTCGCTGTAGGGAAACAATATAACCTCCATGAAATAATGATCGCCTCTGAAAAGGCCGACCTCTCCTTCAGGTTCCTCCTCCAGATAAGGAACAAGCTTTTGGAGGCCTACCAAGAGATTATGAGAATGAATTTTTAGGTGATCCAAGAAGAACGATCCTCGCCTTTTACATCGCTTTATAGGAGTTGCAATGGCAGAAAGCGCCGAAAATATTATTCAGATATTCAAGGCCATACCAACGGGCAAGAAAATATCCTTTGCCCTGACCTTCATAATGATCGTGGGAGGCTTTATCGCCCTTATCCTCTGGACCAATAGACCCGATTACCAGGTCCTGTTCTCCAATCTCGACACCGCTGACGCCGCCAAGATAACAGAAAAATTAAGGGAGAAGAGGACCCCTTTTCAATTAAAGGACGGGGGCCGCGCAATCCTTGTCCCAAATGATTCCGTGTACCAACTCAGGCTGGAACTGGCCAGCGATGGGATTCCCAGGGGTAATAGCGTCGGGTTTGAAATCTTTGACGACATGTCCTTCGGGACAACGGAATTTGTCCAGAAATTGAGATACCAGCAGGCCCTCCAGGGAGAACTGGCCAGGACCATTATGGAGTTCGACTCTATCGCCCAGGCCAGGGTCCATATCGTGCCTGCGGGTGACTCCCTCTTTGCCCAGCCCGAGAAGCCAGCCACCGCATCGGTGGTCATAAGGCCCAACCCGGGGAGGACACTGGACCAGCGGCAACTTCAGGGAATTATCAATCTCGTGGCCTGCGCCGTTGAAGGACTCAAGCCTGAAAACGTCACCGTGGTTGACATGGAGGGAGGACTGCTATCCAAGGGCCAGGACAATAACGGACTCGGCGACCTCAGCAGCACACAGTTTGAATATCAGAGAAAGATAGAAAGCGTCTATGAGAAACAGATCCAGACCATGCTTGAACCGGTGGTCGGCCTAAACAAAGTTGTGGCCAGGGTTTCAGCGGAAGTGGACCTGCGACAGGTAAATATCTCCGAAGAGAAATTCGATCCGGACAGTGTCGTCGTCCGCAGCGAACAACGTCAAAAGGAGAGTTCGACCGACGGCAATAGATTACCCTCAGGTTCGCCCGACCTCCAATTGCAGGTTGGACAGGCCGGAGCTGAAGGTCAAAATTCCTCCTCAAAAAAATTCCAGAAAGAAAATTCCATAATCAATTATGAGATAAACAAGGTCAACAGACAGATAGTTGACACCTCGGGTGACATCAAGCGACTCTCGGCTGCCGTGATTATTGACGGGCCCTATGTCTCGGAAAAGGACGCAGACGGTAACGTGATTCAGAAGTTCGTCCCCCGCGACCGGAAGCAGATGAAGACCTTTGAGGAGATAGTCAAAAGGGCGGTGGGTTTTAACGAGGAAAGGGGAGACCAGGTGACGGTCTCCAATATCGCCTTTAAGATTCAAAAAGAAGAACTGGCGGCCCAGACAGTAAGAAGTCCCGGCTGGCTTAATTATGCCAAGAAAGGCACAAAGCCCCTGTTGAACATCGGACTTGTCCTGATCTTCTTCCTCATCGCAGTCAGACCCTTCAAGCGATGGCTCAGCCAGACAAGCGAATACGTGGCCACAAAGGCCCTTCCCCAGGCGGAAGAATCGGATTTTGATTCCAAGACCGCAGAATTCCGTGTCAGGCAGCAGAACAAGCAGAGATTGATTGACGCTACCAAGGAAAACCCCGATGTCGCCGCAGATATAATCAAATCATGGATCAATGAGGTAAGTTAGATTGGAATCGACACCCTTCCTGACCGGCGCCCGCAAGGCGGCCCTCTTTTTAATGATCATGGGCGAAGACTTTACGGCCCAGGTCTTCAAACACCTGGATGACAGGGAGGTAAAGCTCCTGGGGGAACACATGGCTGACGTGAAAAAGGTGGATCCCAGGACCATGTCCACAGTGATGGAGGAGTACTCAAAGGCCATGGGTGAAAGCGTACTTGGGATCTCCGGAAAGGACTTCCTCCAGAAAGCGGTCCCCAAGGCCTTTGACTCGAGAAAGGCCGATGACCTGTTAGGTGATCTTCTGGCAAGGGGAGCTGAAAAGTCCTTTGAAAAGCTGAGTTCCCTCAACCCCCAGGTATTGGCGAATCTCCTAATGAGCGAGCATCCCCAGACCATCGCCCTCATCCTTGTAAACATGAAATATCAGACGGCCGCTGAAATCCTGCAGATTTTGCCGGAAAACCTCCAGGGTGAAGTCATCATAAGGATTGCCGACCTGGAAGATGTCCCCAATGAAATAGTAAATGAAATCCATGAGGTCGTCGATGAAATGCTGTCAGATATGGGCAATGAGACCGGCGAGAATCAGGGCGGAATTGAGGCGGCCGCCGAGATCCTCAATCACCTGGATCACAAGACCGAAAACGCCATTTTCGAGAGGATTGAGAGCGTGAGGGAGGAGCTCGCGGATGAGATCAGACAGAAAATGTTCGTATTTTCAGATCTCGTCACCCTCGATGATCGTTCCATCAGGACCCTGCTCAAGGAAATCAGCAATGATGAGCTGATATTGGCCCTGAAGACCGCGTCAGAGGATTTGAGTGAAAAGATATTCAACAACGTCAGCCAGCGTGCTGCCGAGATGATGAAAGAGGACATGGAAGTCATGGGCCCTGTCAAGCTGAAAGACGTGGAGCAGGCACAGCTCAATATTGTCATGGCCGCAAGGAGACTCGAGGACGAGGGGAAGATCGTCCTGGGCAACAAAGGGGGTGAGGAGATCCTTGTCTAAATTGATAAAGAACGGAAATCCCCCACTCTTTAACATAGGGTCCTATGAGGCAGATTTCGTCAAACAGGATCGATCCACGCCTAAATCCAAAAATACCGACTATCATGGCGGTTTGCCCCTCGGCGAGGACCCTTCGGTCTCCGCCTGGAACCTCCCCGTCGTGGAAAAGGTGCGCGAGGATCAGGATAGTGAAGAGGGTCTGAAAGCCAGACTCGCGAAGCTCGAAAAGGAGGCCTATGAGAAGGGCTTTGAGCAGGGCCAGAGGGATGGCCTGGCCCTGGAAAAGAAAAAGATGGACGAGATGGGGAGACAGATCGAGGCCCTATGCGCCGGACTGAGGGATCTGAAGCCCCAGATCTATTCCGAGTCCGAAGGGGAGTTGTTAAAGCTGTCCCTCCTTATGGCAAAGAAGCTGTTGGGTGAGGAAATCAGGACGAATAGCGGAATCATAGGCAACACCATAAGATCCTGTCTGAAATTTTTAGTGGATAAGCGGAAAGTCAGGATCATAATGAATCCGGATGACATGGATGAAGCAAGGAAGATATTACCCGATTTAGCCAAGCTCACTAAGGGAGGGCATTTCGAGTTGACCGGGGACAATTCTATTGAAAGGGGCGGTTGTATCCTGGAAACGGGCTTCGGGAAGATCAACGCAACCATCGACGATCAGATGAGTATGCTGGAAGAGGTGATTGAACAGCAGTATCAATCCTTCAGGAAAGAAGCCGGTGCGAGTCTCTCTTGAAAAATACATAAACATGATTGATTCTTCCTGTCCTATCAGGATTGAGGGCCAGGTTACCAAGGTTGTGGGTACGATAATTGAGGGGAACGGCCCTGCCATGCCGCTCGGCGGAATCTGCCATATCCTGCCATCCGCCTCCAGGGAACCCATAAACGCCGAAGTAGTGGGCTTCAGGGATCAACGCCTGCTCCTTATGCCCCTTGAAAAGTCAGAAGGCGTGGAGCCGGGCAGCGCTATCATCGGCAGGCGTTATGCAGCGAGCGTAGGGGTCGGTTTTGATATGCTGGGGAGGGTCCTTGATGGGCTCGGTAATCCTTTGGACAAGGGTCCTCCCCTGAGTCCCGTGACAACAGTGCCGCTCTATTCCCAACCCCTGAATCCGTTGCACCGATCCAGGATAACACAACCAATGGAAGTGGGCGTTCGATCCATTGATTGTCTTGTCACCCTGGCAAAGGGACAGCGGGCAGCAATAATGGCTGGATCAGGAGTTGGAAAAAGCGTGCTCCTGGGTATGATGGCGAGATACACCAAGGCCGACGTGAACGTTATAGGCCTTATAGGAGAAAGGGGAAGAGAGGTCAAGGAGTTCATAGAACGCGACCTGGGGGAAGAGGGACTGAAACGCTCGGTGGTCGTCGCCGCCACATCCGATACCTCGCCCCTCGTGAGGATGAGGGGGGCCTACCTGGCCGCCGCCATAGCAGAATTTTTCAGGGATAATGAGAGGGACGTCCTCCTCATGATGGATTCGATTACAAGATTTGCCATGGCAGTCAGGGAAGTCGGCCTGTCGGCCGGAGAGCCGCCCACCAGCAAGGCCTATCCACCAAGCACCTTTTCACACCTTCCCAGGCTCCTTGAAAGGGCCGGCACAAACGGCCCTAAGGGTTCCATCACAGGGATCTATACGGTCCTGGTCGAAGGGGATGATATGAACGAGCCCATAGCCGACGCGGTAAGATCCATTGTGGACGGACACATAGTCCTTGACCGCGAATTGGCCTCAAGAGGACATTACCCAGCGGTCAATGTCCTCACAAGCATCAGCAGACTGATGAACGACGTGGTGGATAAGGATCATCTGGCAATGGCCTATGAGTTTCGAAGAATCCTGGCGGATTACGCAAATATCGAGGACCTCGTAAAACTCGGGGCCTATGAGAAAGGCAATAACAAGCGGACGGACCAGGCCCTGGATATGATTGACGATCTTAACGACTTTTTACGCCAGGAAGTAGAAACCTCTTCTTCAATGGAGGATGCCTGCAGGAAGATGTCAAAAATATTGAGAGGCAAGAAGAGCCTTTGACCTGCCCTGCCTCCCTTAGGGGCATAGAGAAAAGGATAAAGTCGTGGCTTTCGCATTCAGATATGAGGCCTTACTATTTTATAAACAGCACCTGAAGGAAAAGGCGGAGATTGAACTGTCCCTTTCACAGCGCCGGCTGAGGGAGTGCCGGGAGTTGCTGCAGGAGTATAAGGAAGGCCTTTGGCAGATCGGCTCTGACCTGGGCGTTGGGCTCAAGGCGAAAATGCCTTCCCATATAGTCAAGAATCATTCCGATTACATGGAGTCCCTGAAGACGAAGATCGAGTTTCAGGAGATGGAGATAATCAGGGCGGAGAGGGTAGTGGCCGAAAAACTGAATAACCTCCTTGCAAAGACAAAACAATACAAGATATTTGAAAAACTCAAAGAAAAGGATTGCCAAAAATGGAGCCATCAACAGTATTTACTGGAACAGAAGGAGACAAACGAGACGGCCGTTCTGAGGCATGGAAAAGGATTCTTAGAAAACTGAATTTTTTCATAATCACCATCCTGGCCTTCTCCCTCCTGATGGTCGCGAAGATAGTCCTAAACGGCATATACCTCCAATTCAATCCCGCATCCTTTACTACTGCCGATCTGGCCCTCGCGCAGGAGGAAGAAACAAAGCCCGATGCGCTCCTGGATGAAAAAAATATTATGCTCCGGAAGAGGGAGGAAGAACTGAGAGAGAGGGAGGCGGAGCTAAAAAAGAGGGAGGAAGAGCTTCTTCCCCTCAAAAAGGAGATAGATGCCAAGATAGAGGAGCTTAACGAGCTCCAGACCAGGCTGACCCTCTTTGCAAAGGATTTAGCCGACAGGGAGGAGGCCTTGAAGGATTCTAAGATTACTCACCTCGTGGCCCTTTACAGCTCAATGGAACCAGCCCGGGCCGCGGTTATTATGGATCGACTGAATATGGACACCATCGTTCGCATCCTCTCGAACATGAAGGGGAAGGTCGCTGGCCAGATTCTTGCCGCGATGGACCCGGGAAAAGGCGCCACCATAAGTGAAAGATTGAGTAAAATGGAATAATGCCTATGAGGAAAATTTTACCTATCATTCATGCCCAGAGGTAAATTTTACCTTTGAAAGAGCCGTTCAATTTTGATCCCCTTAAAGATATCTGCTTGATAATATAGATTATATCGCACTTCTCGCCTTCTGGCACGACGATTGCTCATCCTCTTTGACGACAGAAACTTAGGCCAAAAACCAATAGGGGCATTATCATGAATAATACAGCAATCCTGGATCTATCGCCCATTTCCCTTGATACAAAGATCCAGGGTAAATCAAAGACGCCTTCCGATGTGGGAAATAGCCTATTCCAGGCCCTTTTAGCGGAAAACAGCGAATCATCGGTTAAGGATATATTGGGGACTTCCCTGTATAGCGAGGGAGGTTACGCCAAATTCGGATTATCCGGAAAGAATTCCGGTTCAAACTCGAACGGCCTTCAAATCCTCAATAAAAAGATCCGAGACCTCGGTCTTCCCTTTGCCCACCTGATGTTGCCGGAATCCTCGCTTCCCCAGTTGATATCTTTCCTCAAATCCCAGGGGCTTTCCATGGAAAAGATTGATCAAATGATCATATCGGCCCGAAATAAAGACGGCCTCTTGAGCCTGGACAAGATACTGGCCCAGCTCGCAGGCAGTGAAGGGAAAGCCTCGGATAAAAGCAGCCCTGTTGTCCAGTCGAGATATGTACCCATGACGCAAGAGCTCCTTTTCCGGATGGGTCTTGGCGCCGGTGAGGTCAAGGAAGCCGTTGAAAAGTCCGTTAACCAAAAGGGTGATCTGGACCTGGACAAATTAAAGGCGGCGCTCGAAAAGAGTCTTCCGGGTCTGAGTTCAGGGTCCACTTTAAATGCCCTATTGGAAAGCAGCAACATAAAGGTCAAGCCCGATATCATGGAGGGCAAAACAACTGATCCCAATCTGAAAAAGGAATTTATGAACTTTCTCCAGACACCTTCACAGGATTTTCAGAAAAAGATCAAGCAGGACATGGCGGCCCTCTTAAGAGACAAGGGGATTCCCCCCCAGGAGGTCAAATCATTTCTTGAGACCCTTAACGCGGATTTCACACGATCCTACCTCAATAACAGGTCCTCAAAAAAGGGGGATGGAAATCTCGTGAATCAGATCGTAATAAAGGAAAAGCCTCACTGGCAAAGAGGGGAATGGAATGAAAAGATCCTGGAGATACTCAGAGACGAGCGGTTGCTGGTCTCAAAGGAGATAAACGGGAAAGGGTTTCATGAACAGGGAGACATCAAACTGAATCTGGCGGAGCTTTTAAAGAAAGGTGACCCGAGGATCGACACCGAAATCCTGACAGGGGAATCGGTTAAAAAAACAGGTGCGATAAATGTAAAGGCCGAATCACGTATCGAGAAGGGATCCCCCACTACCCAGTTTAAAAATGAGTTGGGGTCCGATTTCACCCTCCACAAGACCGATAAGGAAATCAGGATTGCCAGCCCTGTGAATCAGGCCAGGGACGCATATAATCTGCCGCAGCCCCTCCCGAAGATTCTTGATCGAATGATCTGGATGATACGCGCAGGGGAACAGAGCAGCAGGATAATGATACATCCTCCTGAACTCGGCCGGCTGGACCTGGACCTGGCCATTAAAAACGGGCACCTGCAGGCCCACCTGAGCGCGGAAAGCACGGTGGTTAAGGAAATCATTGAGGCCAATCTGAATCAGCTCAAACAGCAATTGAACGACCAGGGCCTCATTGTAGACAGATTCGAGGTGATGGTCGGTCTTGACGACAGGCAATTCAAGGAAGGCGACATGTGGGCCCGGAACGAACGCAGGGGCTCTTCATCAAAAAGGAGGACTGGTACCAATATCGGTGACCCTGTAATAGAGGAAAGTCCCCTTGAGCAATCGATGGGCAACCATTATCAGATAGACGTGCATGTCTAAGAACAGGAAAGGAGTCTCCCAATGATATCTGGAATAAACGGAATTTCCTACACCGATGATACGGACCTTTACACCGAAGGCACGGAACAGGCCCTCGGCCGGGATGATTTTCTAAAGCTCTTTCTTGCCCAGCTGAACCATCAGGACCCCCTCAATCCCATGGACAGCACAGAGTTTTCTTCCCAGCTGGCCCAGTTCAGCAGCCTTGAACAGCTCTTTAATGTAAATGAAAACCTGGAATCCCTTAAGGACCTCCAGGATAACAGCAGCCGGTTCCAGGCCCTTGACCTGATTGGAAAAGATATCGAGGCGGAAGGCAATATAATATGCCTGGAATCCGGTGTGACTTCTTCCGGGAGTTTCTCAATCGATGACTCGGCGGATTGCACGGTCCTTATAACAGATTCGGAAGGGTATCCCGTAAGAGAGATAGATCTTGGGACCCTGGAGCAGGGAAAGCACTCCTTTGATTGGGACGGGAGGGACATGAACGGGGAGCTGGTGGACAGCGGCATATACGCCTTTGAGGTCACCGCCCAGACCCAGTCAGGGGAGATCATAAAAGCTGAAAGCAGGATAAATGGCCGGGTGAACAGGGTAAACCTGGAAGGGGGAGAGCCTTTGCTTTATGTGGGTGACGTGCCGGTCAGCCTTTCACAGGTCCTGGACGTCAACCTCCCGGAAACCGAAACAGAGGGATAATAAGGGAGATACGGACGGCTCACGATCCGGTTATCCCTTTCAACAATAGATACTATATTAATTGAAGGCATAGGAGGAAAAAATGGCTTTATCAAGCGCACTGTTTTCAGGCATCAGCGGTTTGAGCAACCTGGGAAATGCCATGCAGATCATCGGTGACAACATCGCAAACGTCAATACGGTGGGATTCAAGGGGAGCACCTTTACCTTTCAGGACCTATTAAGTCAGGCCATGTTCACAAGGGCCGGGACCTCCCAGGTGGGACGCGGTACGGCCCTTGCCGACATTTACGCCACCTTTGAGCAGGGCTCCTTTGAGTCAACCGGCAACAATACGGACCTGGCCATCGGCGGGGACGGCTTTTTCTCGGTAAGGGAGGCCACGAGCACCAGCCTTTACTATACGCGGGCCGGGAATTTCCGTTTTGACAAGGAAGGCAACCTGGTCAATCCGGAAGGCTATGTAGTGCAGGGATGGGCCGTGGATGCGGACGGGGATATCACGGGATCAACCACGGACATCACCATGACCTCCTTTACCTCCCAGCCCCAGGCCACGGACGACATCGACATCATAACCAACGTGGACAAGGATTCTACAAGTAACTCATCCATCCTTTCCAGCGCCTGGGACGGGACCGCCTCCACCCCCATCGCCTCCTCGAGCTATGAATACCAGTCAACCGTTAAGGTCTACGATTCCCTCGGGAGCACCCATGACATAACCATATACTACGACAAGCTGTCCGGGTCCGTGTGGGAATATATAGTCACCTGTAACCCCAGTGAGGACCTCAGGACCAACCTCGCAGACACGGAGGGCGCAGGCCTCCTGGCAAGGGGCAAAATGACCTTTAACGAAGGCAGCGGGCTCCTGACAAGCCTGACCATGAGCAGGCTCACGGATTGCACCACGGGCGCCGAGGGGACCGGCCAGGAGGTTGCGGACCTCGGGACGGGTACATTTAACACGGGAGATTCAGGGACCACCACCATCACAGTGGACAACCCTGAGGCCCTGACGGCCACAAGCAGCAATGTGACGCTCACATATTCGGCCCTCAACACCTGGGGTGTTGCTTCCGCCGGTTACGGAAGCGCGACAGCCACTGGCACCAGCACCCAGGTGGAAGTCGATCTCGATGCCGACGGAACCACGGATATCACCGTTGACCTTTCAGGGGCAATAACCATTGGTAATACAGTGATTTTAAGCACAGCAGGCTCTGTTGACTGGGATCCACAGACCACTACATTAGATATAAACTCCGACGGTTATTTTGAGTTTCAGGCCGACTTTTTGGGCGGCACCTCCACCACCCAGGATATCGCCTTGGACATAGGGACCAGGTGGAACGGCTCCGCCTTTGCCCCGGACTCCCTTGCCACCACCCAGTACGCCAGCGCCTCCACGACAGTCTTCCAGTCCGCGGACGGTTATGGGGCAGGCGCACTCCAGGGTGTGGATGTGGACGTGGAAGGTCTGATCACGGGCGTCTATTCCAACGGCCAGGTCCTCCCCCTCTACCGGATAGCCCTGGCGAAATTCCAGAGCGTCCAGGGACTGCACAAGGAGGGTGGCAACCTCTACAGGGAGACGAGACAGAGCGGGCCGGCAACTACCAGTCTTCCGGGCACCAACGGTCTCGGCAATATAGCGCCCAACTCCCTGGAGCAGTCAAACGTGGATATCGCCAACGAGTTTGTAAAGATGATCACCACACAGAGGGGCTTTCAGGCCAACTCCAAGATTATTACCGTCACGGACCAGATGCTTTCGGAATTGATCAATCTCAAACGTTAAGAGGATATAGACCACTTACCAATCTTCCAATACCTTCAGACAGGGGCCCCCCGGCCGGATATATCAACCGGCCTGGGGCCCTCCTTCCCTAATGGCCAAAACTTGACGCAAAAACCAGGGAATGGTGGATAATAATCGTCAATATTTTGACCATTCGCTCTCGGAGTGTAGGACCACTCCCATTCGGAGTTCGGACGGAACAGGATTACAATCCCTGCATTCTTTATGCCAAAAACCTTTTAATTTCATCATGTTATGATCCTGTCCCCGGAGATGTGAAACCCGCCCCTCCCCTTTTTGTTTAAAGGTCTGAGAAAAGCTAATATTTCAATTATTACTGCAAGTTATAAAATATTAATGCCCCTTTGGCCCAATTTTTATTTTTTTTAATAATCTGGCATAGAGGTTGCTTTAAAGAAATACGATCAACCGGAGACAGACCAAGGGAGTTAGAAAGCATGGATCTCGCAACCGTAATAGGCATCATTTCCGCCTTCAGCCTGGTGGTCTCTGCCATCCTGTTCGGCGGGAGCCCCGGGATGTTTATCAACGTCCCATCGGTAATGATTGTCGTGGGAGGATCCCTGGGCGCCACGATGATTAACTATCCCCTTCCGGACATGCTCAAGGTCATGAAGGTGGTAAAAAACGCCTTTTTCACGAGACATTTCACCATAAAGGATATGATAGGCAACTTTGTAACGCTGGCCGGGACAGCGAGGAGGGAGGGTATATTAGCCCTGGAATCAGCCCTTACTGAAATAGACGACGAGTTCATGAAAAAGGGCCTCCAGCTGTCCGTGGACGGGCTTGAACCCGTCTCAATAAAGGATATCCTGGACACGGAGATCGTCAACATCCAGGATAGGCACAAACTGGGAGCTGAGATCTTCACAACCCTCGGCACATTTGCTCCGGCAATGGGGATGATCGGGACCCTGATAGGGCTCGTTCAGATGCTCCAGACCATGGATGACCCAAGCAGCATAGGTCCGGCCATGGCGGTCGCCCTCCTAACCACCTTTTACGGCTCCATGATAGCAAACATAATATGCCTGCCCATAGCCGGGAAGTTGAGAAACAGGAGCAGCGAAGAGGTGATGATGAAGGAACTGATGTCAGAGGGTATACTTTCCATAGCCAAGGGGGATAATCCAAGGCTCCTTGAGCAGAAGCTGAACGCATTCATAGCCCCGCAGATGAGAGAGACTGCATTTAAATAGGCGGCATTATGATTTTAACAAACTCAACTTATCGGGAGAGCCGATAGATGGAAGAAGAGAAAAAGGAAGAGGAGCAGGAAGGTCAGAAGGAGCAGGAAAAGCCCGGGAAAAAGCCCTTTCCGACCAACATCGTAATAATTTGCATCCTGGCCCTGTGCCTGGTCGGAGGGGGGCTCTTTGTGTGGAAAGGGGGAATACTCTCCAGATTGAAAGGAGATGACTCGGCCCAGACTCCCGCACCGGAAATGGAAAACAAAAAACCCGACATAGGCCCGATCTATTCCCTGGAGACTTTTATTGTCAACCTCCTCGGAGGGAGGGGGAAAAACTATCTGAAGGTAAAGATAGATCTTGAGCTGGATAACCCAAAGGTGACGGAGGAGATCAACAGGCGATTGCCCCAATTCCGGGATGCAATTCTTACAATGCTCAGCAATAAAACCCATGAAGATATCAAGACCCTTGAGGGGAAATACCAGTTGAGAGAAGAGATCATCTCCATGCTGAATCAGTATCTCAGCTCAGGCAAGATCAAAAATGTCTTTTTTACGGACTTTATCGTCCAGTAGCCGAAGGCACTACATGGGAGGTAAGTCCGAGCATGATGGATGATTGACTAAGCCCATGATTTTTTAAGGACCTAAAAAAAGATGAACAAGCTATTATCCCAAGATGAAGTGGATTCTCTCCTCAAGGGGCTGGATACAGGGGAGATCAATACTGATGATGATTTCGAAGACATTGAAGGCGACCTGGAATCATTTGACTGGGCTACCTCGGGACTTAACGTAAGGGGTAACATGCCCCTCCTGGAGGTGGTAAACAGCCGGTTCAGTCAAAGATTCCGCGGGTCCCTCTCCACCTCCCTTCGCAAGATGATAGACGTCACTCCCGACCCCCTCGCGACGGTAAAGTACAGCGATTTTCAGCGGTCCCTGCCCGTCCCGACCTCCATGCATCTCTTTAAGATCGAGCCCCTCAGGGGTCTGGGTATTCTTGTCATCGAGAGCCGTCTTGTCTTCAGCCTTGTAGAGGCCTTCTTCGGCGGAAGCGGTTCGGGATCCACCAAGATAGAGGGCAGGGAATTCACTTCAATAGAAAACAAGATCATCGAAAAGGTGGTACAGATGGCCCTCCTGAATCTTATGGAGGCCTGGGAGGACGTGCACCCCATAAAGACCGAATTCGTCCGGTCAGAGAGCAATCCCCTGGTGGTAAATGCGGTCCCCGGAGAGGAACTCCTGGTATCATCAAAATTTGAGATCGAACTGCAGAGGCTACTTGGAAACATAATCGTCTGTTTTCCCTATTCCTCATATCAGCCCATCAGGCATAAACTGGCGGGGGGCTACAGGGATGAAGAGGAAGAGACTCAGCTCGACAGGGAATGGCTCGATCATTTGCAGAGTCGATTGAAAAGGACTCCCGTGGAGATGATTGTCGATCTGGGACGAACTTCCCTCTCAGTAAAGGATTTTCTTAATCTCAGGGAGGGAGATATCATCGTGCTTGATAAGGATTTCAATATGGCCCTTACAGCAAGTATAGAAGGAATCAACGTCTATGAAGGCTATGCAGGCAGGTATAAAAACAAAAAGGTATTTAAAGTGGAACATCCCTTAACCATAGGCACTTAATTAATCTTAAATGTATATCAGATTGACGATAATTAAGGGGTATTCTGATGAATGATGAAAACATGTTGGAGGAAAAGGGAACAGAGATGGATGACGCTCAGATAAACGCCAGAGAAATGGATCTCGCGGAGATTGAGCCGGGCATTGTTCAAAGCAATAACGCCCAAAATATGGACTTCCTGCTCGATATACCGCTGGAGATCACGGTGGAGCTGGGTAACGCAAAAATAACCATCGGAGAGCTCCTGAAACTCAGCCAGGGCTCGGTGGTGGAGCTCAACAAGTTAACTGACGAGCCCCTGGATATCTTTGTCAATAAGAAACTGATGGCCCACGGCGAAGTGGTCGTGGTTAATGAAAAATTCGGGATAAGGCTCACCAATATCGTCAGCCCCGGCGAAAGAGTGAAGGGACTCTCTTAGGGAGGCGGATCTTGTCGGCTGATTTTAATATCATTTCAATGAAAATGGCAATTTCACTGATTGCCATCCTAATCCTTGTCATATCCCTCTTCTTTCTCATGAAACGGTTCCGGCTTGGACCCCTCTCCAATAACAAGATGCCCGCGATGCGCCTTCTGGGAACCTTGAGTCTTGCCCCCAAAAGGGCCATAGCCCTTGTAGAGGTATGCGATCAGTGGCTGGTCGTGGGGATTGGGACGGAAAATGTGACCCTGATCTCCAGGCTTGATCCCCCACCGGAGATGACTGCACCAGGCCCCGGCATCCCTGCCAAGGGGGGAAAATTCAGCCTTTTCCTTGAAAACTTGGGATTGGGGCAGGGAGTCCTGAAAGGCGGCAAGGCGAGCGGAAATGCGGAAAAATAAGAAAATAATATTATGCCTCTCTCCTGTCCTGCTATTACTGACATTGTTGATCGCCTCCACTCAGACATGGGCACAGCAGCTTCCCCTCCTCCCCACCCTCAAGATAGGCGTCGAACAGGCCGACAGGCCCGAACAGGTCTCAGTGCTCCTCCAGGTACTGTTCCTTTTGACCGTCCTCTCCCTGGCCCCGGCCATTGTCGTAATGATGACCTCCTTTACCAGGCTGGCCATCGTGTTTTCCCTGGTGCGGCACGCACTTGGAACCCAGCAGATGCCGCCGAACCAGATACTGGTGGGCCTCGCCCTGCTGCTGACCTTTTTCCTCATGTCACCTGTCTATACCCAGATTAACAGGGAGGCCCTGCAGCCTTATCTTTCCGAAGAGATATCCCAGGAGGAAGCCGTGGACAGGGCCCTTAAACCCATAAGACAATTCATGTTCAAACAGACAAGGAAGAAGGATATTTCATTGTTTCTGGATATCTCCAAATCCGAGAAGCCACGGAATTATGATGAAATACCGACTGTAATACTATTGTCTTCCTTTGTTATCAGCGAGTTGAAAACGGCCTTTCAGATCGGATTTGTTATTTATGTCCCCTTTCTGATCATCGATATGGTCGTGGCAAGTGTCCTTTTATCCATGGGGATGATGATGCTGCCGCCCTTTATGGTGTCGCTCCCCTTTAAACTGATGCTCTTTGTGCTGATCGACGGCTGGAACCTCCTGGTGGGGTCCATGATAAGGAGCTTTGCGTGAGGTATTTGAAATGACTGCCGAATATGTCGTGAGTCTGGGAAGCGAAGCCATCAAACTGGCGCTCATGTTATCCCTTCCCCTCCTGGGGGTTGGACTTCTGGTGGGACTGTTTATCGCGGTACTTCAGGCGACCACCCAGATCCAGGAGATGACCCTCTCTTTCGTTCCAAAGATAATAGCGGTCCTCCTGGCCCTGCTCGGGGCCTCCCCCTGGATGCTGGGTAAGCTATCTTATTTTACGAGCCACCTTATCAATAGCATACCGAATATAATCAGATAAGGAAGCATAAATGACTTTTCCAATGGAATCATTGGAACAGATGCAGGGATTCTTCTGGGTCCTGGTGAGGGTCAGCATCCTATTCTTCCTCTTGCCCCTGTTCGGCGCAAGGGGGATCCCAACCCTCTGGAAGGCGGGCCTGTCCCTTATCGTCGCCCTGGTATTGACTCCTGTGGTTCCTCCACCCCGGAACTTTCCGGCTACCCTGCCCGAACTGGTCATAGGCGTAACAGCGGAAGCTATCCTGGGACTGATTCTGACACTTTCAATAAACATATTTTTTGCGGTCGTCCAGATGGCGGGCCAGTTCATGAGTTTTCAGATGGGCTTTGGAATGGCAAGGGCCATTGACCCCCAGACAGGGGTCCAAAGCACTGTGCTCACCCAGTTCATGTACCTCTTCACCATCCTATTCTTCCTTGCCATAGACGGTCACCATATTTTCATCCGGGCCCTCTCGGCCTCTTTCTATATAGTCCCGCCCAACAGCCTTTCCTTTGACCCGTCACTTTCAGAGGCCCTCGTCAGGATAAGCGGCAATATGTTCTTGATAGGCGTTAAGATAGCCGCGCCTATTATGGTCTCCCTCTTTCTTTCCAACCTGTGCCTTGGGATAGTCGCCCGGACAGTGCCCCAGGTGAATATACTCATGGTCGGGTTCCCCATAAATTTATGCCTGGGGCTTATCCTGTTCGGCCTGATCCTCAAAAATATCTCCCCCCTCCTTACCGAACTTTTCAACAGCATGGGTGAGGTCCTGTCCCGCCTGATTCAATTAATGTAGGTGAGATATGCCTGAAGAGAGTTTCCAAGAGAAGACCGAACCGGCATCGCCTAAAAAGAGGGAAGAGGCGAGAAAGAAAGGGAATGTCGCCAGGAGCAAGGAGATCTCCTCGATAGCGATCCTTGCGGCCGGGACCATATACATGTTCTTCAACGCCAAGGGCATGACCCTGAAACTGGGCGAAACCATAAAAGAAACTTTTTTCAATATTCCCGGGATGATAGCCGGTGAGCAGGACTATGTGAACCTCCTTTCCCAGGCCATTGAGAGATTTTTTGGGGCCATACTGCCAATCATGATCGTCCTCTGTATAGTCGGCGTGGCGGCCAATCTCCTCCAGACGGGTATCATATTCAGTGTCGACCCTTTGACGCCTAAAGCGTCAAAAATTGACCCTATTAAGGGTGTCGCCAAAATGGTGTCAAAACGCTCCCTTGCGGAACTTGTCAAGTCCATATTCAAGATCCTCATCGTGGGCTGGGCCGCCTTTTCCACTTTAAGGGACAATATTATACATCTTATACCCCTTATGTATCAGGAGAACATCCAGATCATCTCCCTGATGGGCCAGATCTCGTTAAAGGTGGTCGTAAGGTGCATCTATGTTATCTCTATCCTGGCCGTCCTGGACTATATCTATCAAAAATGGGAATTTGAACAGAATCTGAAGATGACCAAACAGGAGGTAAAGGACGAGTTCAAACAGACCGAAGGTGACCCCATCGTGAAATCCCGCATCAGGTCGATCCAGAGGGAAATGGCAAGAAAAAGGATGATGGAAGAGGTTCCAAAGGCGGACGTGGTCATCACAAACCCAACCCACCTGGCGATCGCCCTCCGCTACAGTCCTGAAGAAAACATGTCCGCCCCCAGGATCGTGGCCAAGGGCGCAAACAGGGTCGCCTTCAGGATCAGGGAACTGGCCGAGAAACATAATATACCCCTGGTTGAGAACAAAATCTTGGCACAGAACTTGTATAAATTGGATCTGGGAGAGGAGATTCCTCCCCAGTTTTATCAGGCGGTTGCGGAAATTCTCGCCTATGTCTACGGGCTTAAAAAGAAAAGGTCCCCGGCCGGATAATTTCCTCAGTGAGAGGTCTCCGGGCGGACCGAAAAACAGAAAGTCGCGGATCGAGGATAATCAATGGACGCGGTCAAGGCCGATCTAAGACAGACATCATTGTTGGCTAATATGGATATAGGGATCGCCGTCGGGATAGTGGGTATCCTGATGGTCATGATAATTCCCATGCCTACCATTATGCTGGATGTCCTTTTGGCCCTCAACATAACCTTTGCCATATTGATCATCCTGGTCACCGTCTACGTGGCCAGGCCCCTGGACTTTTCCGTGTTCCCTTCCGTGCTGCTTATTGCCACGCTTTTCAGGCTCTCCCTGAATATAGCATCAACACGCCTTATACTCCTGAACGGTCACAGCGGACCCCTTGCCGCAGGAAAGATAATAAAGAGCTTCGGTTCATTTGTGGTCGGTGGAAATCCCACGGTGGGGCTTGTCGTATTCGTTATCCTTGTGGTCATCAATTTCGTTGTTATTACAAAAGGCTCGGGAAGGATAGCCGAGGTGGCGGCCAGATTTACCCTCGATGCCATGCCCGGGAAACAGATGAGCATTGACGCTGACCTGAACGCCGGTCTGATCGATGAAGATGAGGCAAGGGCCCGCCGTGCCGAGATCTCAAAAGAGGCAGAATTCTATGGTGCCATGGACGGGGCGAGTAAATTCGTCCGTGGGGACGCCATTGCCGGTATAATCATAACCCTCATAAATATCATAGGCGGCCTTATCATAGGCGTGCTCCAGATGGGTCTGGATATCCGCACCGCGGTTCAAAATTACACCCTCCTGACAATCGGCGACGGGCTCGTCTCTCAGATTCCAGCACTGATTATATCCACAGGGGCGGGTGTGCTGGTGAGCAGGGCATCCTCTGAGGGGAAAAACATCGGGACCGAATTGGCCGGTCAATTAGGGCTGCATCCAAGGGCCCTTATGGTTGCATCGGGCATCATCTTTCTGTTCGCCCTCGCACCTGGGATGCCCATGATACCCTTTCTGCTGCTGGCTGGAGCGGTCTTCTTTGTCTCAAGGACAGTCAGTTCAAGGGCGCACAGCAGGAAAGAAATTGAGGAAGAAGAGCCCCAGGTATCTGAGGGCGAGGAATATAACCAGGAAGAGCTGGAAAGGCTCCTTCCCCTGGATGTCCTGGAGCTTGAGATCGGATACGGGCTAATCCCCATTGTGGATAACAAGGGCCAGGGCAACCTCCTGGACCGGATAAGGGCCCTCAGGCGGCAGTTTGCCATGGAGATGGGGCTCATCATGCCCTCCCTCCACATAAGGGACAATCTGGAATTGAAGCCCAATGAGTATGCATTCTGTATCAAGGGCAATGAGGTGGCCAGGGGGGAGCTCATGGCGGATCATTACCTGGCCATCGACCCTGGAGACGCCAAGGCCAAGATAGAAGGAATCAAGACCAGAGATCCCGCCTTCGGGCTGCCGGCCGTATGGATCTCGCCAGAGAAGAAGGCGGACGCCCAGCTGGCCGAATACACCGTCGTGGAACCCGCAAGCGTGATCACGACCCATCTTTCAGAGGTGGTCCGGCAGTACGGCTATGAATTCCTCGGGAGACAGGAGGTGCAGCGACTGCTGGATAATGTGGCAAAAAGCTCCCCTAAAGTGGTGGAAGAACTTACGCCCGGTCTGCTGAGCCTCGGATCGATCCAGAAGGTCCTGCAGAACCTCGTTCACGAGCAGGTCTCCATCAGAGACCTCCTGACGATTATCGAAACACTGGCCGACTACGGCCAGATAACCAAGGACACGGACCTTCTCACAGAGTACGTCAGACAGAGATTGGCCCGTTCCATAACCAGGCCCTATCTTGATGAGGATAAAACCCTCAAGGTCCTGAACGTGAAACCTGCCATGGAAGAGGTCATGGCGAGGGGCATCAACCAGACAGACTACGGGGCCTATCTCGCCCTTGGCCCCAAGGAGGCCGGGAAGATCGTAGAGGATATTAAAAAGGGCCTGGAGAGCATCACGGTCAAGATCGAACAGCCTGTGATACTCTGTTCAACCGCCATAAGAAGACACCTTAAGAAACTGTGCGACAGCTTTCAGATCCAGGTGACCGTCTTTTCCCACAATGAGATACCGGGCGGTCTTGAAGTTCAATCCGTTGGAGAAATAGGTTGATGAAATGAACATCAAAAGATTCATTGCAAGGGACACCCGTGAGGCCCTCAGGCTGGTCAAGAAGGAGATGGGACCGGAGGCCGTGATCCTCAGGACCAGGACGATCCCCCCCTCCGGTAAAGGCCTGGAAAGGTCCGCTCAAAGGATTGAGATAACCGCCGCGGTTGATTACGACGCCCCGCTCATAATGCCTGAAAACACGAATCCCGCCCAGGACGGATTGCGGCAGATGGCCAGGGAGATCAGGGAAATCAAGGAAGCGCTGTTATGCGCCGACGCGGGCACCACGCTCAAACCCGAGATTTTTTTCAACAGGGACCTCCTAAACAGGTATAAAAGCCTCAAGTTCTTCGGCCTGAAACCCGAGATCATCAGTGAACTTATGGATGCAGTACATGAAGACTCCCCTGCGACAAAAAAGGCATCCTCCCGCCTCCTCCAGGAATCCCTGTCAAGCGTGGTTTCCAGGATCAACATCGATGGAAGGGGGAGTGATAACACAAGGGGCAGAAAAATATATTCTTTCATCGGGCCGACCGGTGTGGGAAAGACTACCACCCTTGCCAAACTGGCCGCCCTGAGCGTCGTTAAAGGGGGCAGAAAGGCTGCCCTGATCACCCTTGACACCTTCAGAATCGCCGCGGCGGCCCAATTGCAGGCCTATGCGCGAATAATTGGCATACCCCTCGAAGTGGTTGCGAACTCCAACGACCTCCAGAGGGCCATTAAGAAACACGGTGACTGCGACCAGATCTTCATTGATACGGCGGGAAAGAGCCCGAATAATAATCAGGACATTGTTGAATTGAGAAACCTCATGGGTATTAATGAAGAGATTCACCCCTTTCTGGTCCTGAGCGCCACGACCCAGTACCAGGGCCTTGTAAACACGGAAAAGAGATTCAGCACCTTGCCCTTTAAAAGCTATATCTTTACAAAACTGGATGAGACCCAGGACGTATCCACAATGATCAATTTTTTGATATCACGAAAGAAACCCGTCACATATCTTACCACGGGTCAACAGGTACCGGAGGATATTGAGTTCGCTTCCAAGAAAAAGCTTGCAAGCCTGATCCTTGCCGGGATGAGAGAGACAGCGACTAAACCGAATCAAAAGAGGACTCGAGATGGATCAAGCCACCGCTCTTAGGAGCCTAATGAAATTGAATAATCAGAGACCTCTCGATACGACAAAGGGTATTGAAAAAACCGGTCAGCGGATCAGGGTCATATCGGTAACCAGCGGCAAGGGCGGAGTCGGCAAGACAAATATCGTCGCAAACCTGGCGGAGGCCTTCCAGGACCTGAAAAAGAGGGTGCTTGTCATGGACGCGGACCTGGGATTGGCCAACATGGATATCATGCTCGGCCTTAATCCACGTTATACCATTAGTCACGTCCTCAAGGGAGAAAAGAGCCTGGAAGAGGTCATAATAAACGCGCCAGGCGGTTTTAAACTCCTTCCTGCCGCCTCGGGGATCCAGGAGTTGACCGATCTGGATAACTCGCAAAGGCTCTTTCTCCTCAATGAACTCGACACCCTCCAGGAACGTTTCGATGTAATCCTGATCGACACGGGAGCCGGTATCTCCTCCAATGTCATGTATTTCAATTTCGCTGCCATGGAGAGGCTGGTCATAGTCACAAATGAGCCGACTTCCCTGACAGACGCCTACGCCCTTATCAAGGTACTTGCGAATAAATATCATCAAAAAAGATTCAAGGTACTTATAAATTCCGCGCGCAGCAGTAGCGAGGCCGATAGGATATTCAGGAGCTTAAGCATTGTCGCTGACAGATATTTAGGATCTCTTTCACTGGATTACCTCGGGTGGATCCCCTATGACAAACTGATCCCCAAGGCCATAAGAAACCAGAAGACGGTGCTTAAAATGCACCCTAATACACCGGCCAGCAAGAGCTTTATCGCCCTAGCGAAAAAGATACTTGCCAATGACGAAGAGGCCGTCTTTGAGGGAGACATCAAGTTTTTTTGGCACAGATTACTGAATTATTAAATTATACCGGTTTTCATGTGATGAAGAACATTTTCAGACTATCCGAAGGATAGCATAATGGCAGGCATAGGTATAAACAGGTTAAAAAAATACCGTCAGGCCTTGCCCCCTTTGAACAACGGGTTAAATGCCGTTGACAGGGATACGCTCATATCCCGGTACGCCCCGCTGGTAAAAACCATAGCCGGAAGGCTGGCCATGAGGCTGCCTCAACATATCAATCAGGATGACCTGACAAGCGCCGGTCTTGTGGGGCTGCTGGATGCGATTGAAAAGTACGACGCGGAAAAAGGGGTGGAATTCAAATCCTATGCCGAATTTCGTATTAAGGGGGCCATGATTGATGAACTCCGCTCCATGGATTGGGTTCCACGTTCCGTCAGGAGAAATGCCAAAAAGCTGGAGGAGGCCTACTCCAGGGTGGAAAACAGGGAGATGCGTCCTGCCATGGACCAGGAAGTAGCAAAGGAACTGGATCTGGATATGGAGTCCTTCCACAGGCTTCTTGACGATGCCAAGGGGATATCGATAATAAATGAATATGAGATTATCAATCATAACGGTAACTTGTTGAGCAATGGCCGGGACCAGTCGCCCCATCCAGGGGTCAACGTCACTCCTTCGGAAACCCTTGATCGCGCGGAAATCATCAATGTTATTTCCGGCGCCATAGAAAAGTTGCCCAAAAATGAGCGTACGGTGATTTCTCTATACTACTACGAGGAATTGACAATGAAAGAAATTGGCGAAGTGATGGGTTACACCGAATCAAGGGTCTCACAGTTGCACACAAAAGCGGCCATAAGACTGCGTAACTGTTTGAAGGAATATTTTGACAGATAGGCATGGAAGAAGAGAAAGAGATAAAGGACCCGGCAATAGCTGATGAAGAGTTGGAAGACGGGGATACAGAAGTCGCTGATGAATCGGATAATAAGGACGATGATGGAAAATCCGGGCCTGTAAAAGGAACAGGACGTATCTTCATTGTATCCAGGAAATGGATTTTATTGTCAGTTCTGGGTCTTTTTCTTGCGATGGCAGGAATAGGTGTCACTTTCTTCGCGCCCGACCTTCTAAGACGCAAGGAAGACGCCAAGCAAGAGACTAAGCTCAACTTTCCTCTTGCGAAAATCAACGAAGATAACCTGAAAGAAGAGGGCCTTTCACCATTTTTCATACCCCCTTCGACCATCCCTTCAAGGGATGCTATCAGGATCGATCTCTCGGTAATATGGGACGGATTGTCATCGATACGCTACAAGAAAAAGGAACTTAGGATAAGAAACGACATTTTCAAATACATCATTAAGGTCGCTGAAGAGACAGACGAACTCAATTCCCGTATCCCTGTCATGGAAGAAGAGATCGGCAAGCTTCTTCAAGAATCTTTAGGTACGGGTGACCTGGTGATTAGAATAAAGGAGATAAAGTATTTATAGAATACCTCCCTGATCCTCCTTAAAAAAGAGGAGCAAATAAAATGGACATTTATTCAAAACTGGACGGAACCGCGCCCCTCTCTCCCCCGTCGGGCGGAGTCTGGAAAATCCGTAAAAAAAGCAAAACGGACGACCAGCGACGCCGAAAGTTCAAGAGGCGAGACGGGAAAGAAAGAGATATCCAGGACAACCTGGCCCCTGAGGAACAAGAAAATAATGTGGCCGCTGAAAGTTTCGATTCGGATGAACAGATCGGCTATGGTTCCGCGAAGAAAAAAAATCGCCTCAAACGGAAGATAGACCTTACGATCTGAGAGATGGCTTTGTATGGAGACCCAGAGCTGGATTATCGGCCAAATAATCATAGACATATTTATGGCGGCCCTGCTTTTGTGGTTCATCAGATACCGAACCAAAGGAAAGGGAGCCGATAATAACCTCGGCAGGGTGTTTGAGCGTTCAGAGAAAATACTCTCGGAAATGAGGGAATTGAGCAGGCAGCTTGACAAAAACCTTGAAGAAAAGAGGATGCTGAGCAGGAAAATCCTTGGACAATTAGACGAGGGAATGCATCGTGCGGATGAGGCATACAGGCAGTTTCAGGATATTATCAGGGACTACGGCCATGATAGATGCCCTATTCCAGACCCTTTGGCAGACTCCAGCCGGATAAAATCATCTGTCAAGGCCCTTTTGGAAAGGGGTCTATCCAGAGAGGAGGTCGCACAGCACCTGGGAATCTCGGTGGGAGAGATAGAACTGTTAATCAAACTCCAGCCACAGGCCGAGGAATCAGGGACTCAGGAGGGCAAATAGGACATTGATCCCCGACCAAAAAACGGGGACCGATGCCTTGAATCCTGTATATGAAATCTCAATAATGTTCAACCGAATCTCACAAATATTCTCTCCGCCTCCATCGACTCTAAAAAATTCCCATCAGGAGACCCCGCATTTTAGACACGGTGAAATCATCAAAGGCACTATCATCCAGAAATTTCCCGGCGGGGGTATCCTCGTTTCTACCGGGGGAAGACAGTTTCGAGCGAACACGGTGCTGGATCTGACAAAAGGGGATGAATATCGTTTCCTGGTAAAAATCCTTGGGTCCAGGATCGAGCTCAAGCTCCTGGACGTTCCAACCCAGAGATCCGCTTCACCTCTTCTGACGTGGCAGTCGATTCCTTCCCTGAAGGGCGGATTGGCCGGTCTTTTATTAGAACTGACAAAAGACCGTAACCTGCCAGGGTTGAATGCGGAGACTGGCAATGCCCTGAAAAATCTGCATAATTTGCTTCCAGCCCTTATTTTCAGCGATCATGGCGAAAAAAATTTCTTATGGATAAGTCGTTTCATCCTTGGAAGCGGCCTCTTCTGGGAAAATAAGGTCCTTCAATACCTGCTGGGAGAAAAGAACAGGTCATGGAAGAGGCTTGTTTCCTGTGACCTAAAGGGTTCCCTGCTCCTCCTGGATAGGAGTCTCCAGGCCGAAGATCATGGAGATAAGGACGTCCAATCAATGGCCGAAAAAACAAAAAAGGCCCTGGAACTTGTCGAGCAGGATCAAAAAGCGAACCTTTCTTCCTTGAGGGATCAGATGGGCTGGTTCATTGTCATACCCGGTTTTGAAGAGGATGGCTTCAGGTATGGGGCCCTCTTTTTCAATAAAGTTATGAAGGGTGAAGGCTTTCGCTTATCTCTCTTCCTCGAGTTCACCATGTTGGGGCGGATCCAACTGGATGTAACCATTATCGAATCCGTGATAGGGATGGAAATACATACTGAGGACCAGGGCAAGGCCGACTTCGTGAATGAGAATCTGCATATCCTTAAAACCAGTCTCCAGGAATTGGGAATGAAGACCGGCAGGATTACATGCACAGTAAAAGAGGTGGTCGGGTCCGATGAATTAGGCCCAGTTTCCGGAGAAGAGGAACAGCCATCACCGGTGCATCTGGTGATATAGGGCATGAAGGATATCAAGGTTTATGTCCAGGACCTGTAAGTTGAAATGAAAGATCAAAAACTGAAAAAGGCCGTAGCGTTGAAATACGAACAGGCCAGAGATAACGCCCCCAGGATCACGGCAAAGGGCACGGGCTTAATAGCCGAGCGGATTATCGAGATTGCCCAAAAGGAGGGGATTCCCATGACGGAAGACCCAGATCTGGTGGGGGTCCTTGTACAGCTTGAGCTTCAGGAAGAGATCCCCCCCGAGCTATACAGGGCGGTCGCGGAAATTTTGGCCTTCGCCTACAGGCTCAATAGAAACATGAATAAGACCTGACTTACTCCTCCTTGACCTTGTCTTTCTCTTTTTCCGATCTTTCAGCCTGGTCGTAAATAGCGGCTACTCTGTCATTTTTCGCGTTGTCGTCTTCCATCTCATAGACTACCGTGATAAGGTGCCTTGTTCCTTGAAACCTGTCAAGGGGGCTCACAATGAGTATGCCCAATCCGGAGGTCGCGAAATCCATAATGTCTGTGACCACCGTGTCCGTGACCTTTCTTTCCAGTTCGTATTCGTATATTCCCTGGTATTGTTCATGACCGATCCGCATTGTAGTGAGAGGACAACCAAGGTGGCATTCCGCCTCTGCCCTTGTCATGCCGATATAGATGGGCCCGAAGAGCGGTGTGGAAGAACCCATCCTCCTGTAGAGTCCCGGTGAGCACCCAAGTAGAAGTACAATCAAAAGCAAGGATAATATCCGTATCATCTTTTGCATCTCTTTATCCCCTTTATTGCTTCATTACATCTACAATTTTTATGCCATTAGTGCCTATTTGCCCCTTACCAATCCGGGTCATGCCCATGAATTCTGTAAAAAATCCCTCTCCAATGGCCCGGATGATTCACTTTCCCATTTTTTCTGAACCCCTGGCCGCGGCAGGCGGGCATTATTCCACCATTACAATTGTGGAGCGAAGCGGAGCTGAATTTAAAATTATAGGTAAAATTTTCCCACCCTTTGGGAAACGAATTCAGCTTTTCTTGTACCGGCCGGGTCGGAACCCTGCCCGATACCGTCTGCAAATCAGTTAAATACACGTAAAACAAGATACTTATAGCTTATATCCTGACCCGAAAACCCTCCCTTTTAAAATGGTATGATAATTGCTTTATAGACTGGAAAATCCATTCTTCCCATAAATCCGGAGGTAGTTAAATGTTAAACGGGATGCTCGAATCATCCAGGGGTTGTCTAAAGGAAGAGATAAGGATGGATATTATCTCCAACAACTTGGCAAACTCCACTGTCATCGGATTCAAAAAGAACAGGATCGCCTTTAAACAGATGCTTGCAGAGGCGACGGAAAATAACAGGGCCCCTGGGACCAGGGATGCCAGCCAGAACAATCTCATGATTTCCGTACGTACGGATATGAGCCAGGGAGATATCCGTTCTTCAGGAAATGACCTTGATCTGGCCATATTCGGAAAGGGTTTTTTCAAGATCAATACTGAAAACGGAGTGCGCTACACGAGGAAGGGGAACTTTACCCTTGATCCTCAAGGGAATCTGGTGACCCAGAACGGTAACATGGTAATGGGTAAGGCCGGGCCCTTGAATCTCTCGGGAAACGAGATCGTCATAGACGGACTGGGATTTGTCTCGATAGACGGGGCCGCGGCAGGGCAGCTGGATATTGTGGATTTTGAGGACTATGACGGCCTCGTAAAAGAAGGAAAGAGCCTTTTCAGAAACAACCTTGATGAACCGGAGAAGGATCTTCCTGCCGACGCCAGGGTCAAGCAGGGTTACGTGGAGATCTCCAACGTAAACGTCGCAGAGGAGATGGTGAGCATGATTCACAGCCTCAGGGCCTTTGAAACCTATCAAAAAGCAATCAGGGCAATAGACGAACTCAACAACCAGGCCATTAACCAGGTGGGGAGGCTGAGATAACAACAAAACCTTCGGGCGCCTGCCGGAATCTGCAGGCAGGCCGGGGGGAGGCTCACTGGGAAATTCGAATGGTCAGTGACAAGAGAAACAGGACAATAAAAAAGGAGAATAAGCGATGTTAAGAAGCCTTTGGACTTCAGCTTCAGGGATGGCGGCCCAGAAACTCAACATGGACGTTATTGCAAACAACCTTGCAAACGTAAACACAAACGGCTTTAAAAAGAGCCGGGCCGATTTCGAGGACCTACTCTATCAGAATCTTAAGGCGCCGGGCGCTGACACGAGCTCCGGCGGGCAGATTCCCACGGGGATCCAGGTAGGTATGGGCACAAGACCCGTGTCCGTGCAGAAAATGTTCTCCCAGGGCGATTATATGCAAACGGACAACGAACTGGATTTCGCCATCGAAGGAAAGGGATTTTTCAAAATCGTGAGCAACGGGGAAGAGATGTATATGAGGTCAGGATCATTTAAGATGGACAGTGAAGGATACCTCGTCACCTCCCAGGGCGACCGGCTCCAGCCGGAATTCTCAATACCCGCAAACACAGTCACTTTCACGGTGGATCCGGGCGGCAATATGGTCGGCATGGCAGCGGACGGGCAGACCGTCACGGCGACCGCCCAGTTGACCCTTCATAGCTTCGCCAATCCCTCAGGCCTACTGAGCGTTGGAGGCAACAGGTTCCGGACCACAGCATCTTCGGGAGACCCTGTAGAGGCCAATCCCGGGGTTGACGGCATGGGTACTATTGCCCAGGGCTTTCTCGAGATGTCCAACGTGGACGTGGTGGAAGAGATGGTCAACATGATATCCAGCCAGCGGGCCTATGAGATCGCCTCAAAAGCCATAAGGGCCGCCGACGAGATGATGCAAATGGCCAATAATATAAAGAGATAGGGGATTAGAAATGGACCTTTCCAGTAGAGGATACAAAATTTTGTCCTTCCTTGGGGCGATCATGATATCTTGGCTGGTAGCGCTCTCACCTGCATCAGGCCTTGAGATCAGGGTAAAGGAGCAGGCTATGGTGCGGGGTGATACGGTCTGTCTCGGGGATATAGCATCATTTAGCCCTTCGGACGACAGGCGTATCGCGACGCTGGGCCAAATAGAGATATCATCCGCGCCCTCCCCGGGTAATACCATAAGGATCAACGAGCGCCTGTTTCTCTATAAGATAAGCTCATCCATCAGCGATATGGATGATATTGAGATAAATGGGCCAAAAAACCTTCTTGTGAGCAGGAGCGCCCAGTTTATCACCGCCGCCAGGCTGGAGGAGATCTTCAGGGAATATGTGATGGACCGCTCTCCATGGCCCTCGGAAAAGCTTGTGTTTGAGCGAATCAGCACTCCCGGGGAGATCGCCCTCCCGGAAGGCGAACTTCACTGGGATATCCAGGAAAAACGCAATCATAATTTTATCGGAAACATATCCCTGTTACTTGACTTCTGGGTGGACGGCAGGCAGACCAGGAAGGTCCCCGTGTCCGGCAGGATCAGGGTGAGCCAGGAGGTGGTCAAGGCGGCCAGGAAAATAGTCCCCGGAGAGTTGATCTCAAAAGAAGATCTGATGCTCGTGACGGAAGACAGGTTGAAACCTGATACCAACGTCCTTACATCTTTTGAGGAGGCGATAGGAAAAACATCAGTCAGACCCATTCAGGCCGGCAACGTCATACTCTCGCGGATGATTGAAATACCGCCCCTGGTAACAAAGGGCGACAGGGTCCTCATCAAGGCGGAGAGTGATGAGATCAGGATAACAACGATGGGTGAGGTGCTGGAAGACGGTCGCTCGGGCGATCAGGTGAGGGTCATCAATATAAACAGCGGCAAAGAGATAAGCGCCAAGGTGACCGGGCCGGGTCTTGTGGAAGTCTATTTTTAGCAACCCTCCACATCCCAAAAATATTTAAGGAAACAGGAGCAAGATAAAATGACAAGAAAGATCGCGTGGCTTTCCCTTTTTATAGGCCTTTCGATTACCACTGCATGCGCGGGCGCCTCCTCGAAGGTAAAGCCCGATTTCGTCGCGAATCACCTCCCCGGGCAGTATTATGCGGAAGATGACGTCCCCGATGTCAGGGACCCATCTTCGGAGGCCAGCCTCTGGAAGGAAATCTCCTCAAGGGACCTTTTTCAGGACCTGCGTGCCTATAAGGTGGGTGATCTGGTGACGGTAAATATTGTTGAAACATCCAAGGCAAGCAAAAAGGCCGGCACCCAATCTTCTCGAGAATCCTCCATGGAAGCTGGGATCGATAATCTCCTGGGCTGGGAAGGAAAATTAAAGAACCTGACCTCCTTCGGGAAATCGGATGTCCGCAACAGCTATAGCAACGCATCAATGTTAAAGGGTTCACTTACAAACAGCTTCACCGGGTCCGGTACAACCACCAGGGATGAGAGCATGACCGCGTCCATAACGGCAAGGGTCATGGAAGTAAAACCCAACGGCAACCTCTTTATCAAGGGGACCCGCGAGATTAAGGTCAATAATGAGACCCAGTTCATCATACTATCCGGTCTTATAAGGCCGGTGGACATATCGCCGGATAATACCGTCCTTTCAAGCTACATCGGCGACGCCAGGATAGAATACATGGGCACCGGGTCCGTGAGCGATAAGCAGAGGCCAGGATGGCTGGCAAGGGCGGTTGACTTCGTCTGGCCCTTTTAATGGAGGAGATTATGAAGTCCTTTCTGAAACTATCAGGCCTTTTTCTCCTGACTATTTTGATCGCCCTGCCCCTGCTGGACCGGTCTGAGGCAAGAGGGGCCAGGATTAAAGATATCGCATCTCTCAAGGGGGTGAGAACCAATCAGCTCGTGGGTTATGGGCTTGTCGTGGGCCTTAACGGCACTGGTGATGGTTCCGGGACAAAATTTACCACCCAATCCCTTGTCAACATGATGGAAAGGCTCGGTATTCATTCCCTGTCGGACCAGGTCAAGGTAGCCAACGTGGCCGCAGTAATAGTGACGGCTGATCTTCCCCCCTTCGCAAGCAGGGGAAGTGAAATCGATGTCCTCGTTTCATCCATCGGCGATGCAAAAAGCCTTCAGGGGGGCACCCTCCTCATGACCCCCCTGAAAGGGGCAGACAATAATGTGTATGCGATGGCCCAGGGTCCATTGCTCGTGGGAGGATTCGCCTCAGCCGGCGCGGCCGGAGGGGGTGTACAGAAGAACCACCCCACGGTGGCCCGTATACCTGGAGGGGCCACTATTGAGAGGGAGATAAACTTCCATTTCAACAACCTGAGTGACCTGACCATCGCCTTGAACCAGCCCGACTTTACGACGGCCCTCAGGATGTCCAATGCGATAAATCAGGAATTAGGGAGTCCTATCGCATCACCTGTCGATGCCGGGACAGTCAAGGTCGATGTGCCGGAATCCTACAGGAATGATCTGGTGAACCTGGTTGCATCTCTGGAACAGATTAATATCCAGCCCGACCTGGAGGCCAAAATAATACTCTCCGAACGTACGGGCACAGTGATTATGGGCGAGAACGTAATGATCTCTCCGATAGCCATTGCCCACGGCAACCTCAGCGTGCAGATAAAGGAAAGGAGCAACGTCAGCCAGCCGACGCCCTTCTCCCAGGGACAGACCACCGTTACTCCCGAATCAAAGGTCAGTGTTAAAGAAGAGGATAATAAACTCCTCCTCATTGAACCGGAGGGGGCCAGCCTGGGCAGCATAGTAAAGGCCCTGAACGCCATAGGCGTCTCGCCGAGGGATCTTATTACCGTTTTTCAGGCAATAAAGGCCAGCGGCGCCCTCCAGGCGGAGCTGGAGATAATATAGTAGGGATGAGCGGAGATATAATCTTAAGGGTATAAGACATGCGGGATATTAAGGTAAATCTTTCCGATTACTTGCCTGCTGACACACAGCAGGTAAAAAAAGACAAGGATCTTAGAAAGGCCTGCAAGGAATTCGAATCCCTTTTTACCTACGAACTCCTGAAAAGCATGAGGAGAACCGTGGAAAAATGTGACCTCTTTCATGGGGGACAGGGTGAGGAGATATATGAATCGATGCTCGATCAGGAGCTGTCCAAGAAGATGGGCGGATACGGTGTCAACAGCCTTTCCGAGATGCTTTATGAACAACTGAGCTCCCGGAATCCATCCGCAGCAGGGCGGGAAAATGATCAAAACCATGATATTCTTTTGGACGGCGGCCTTCCAAGATGGCCCTTAAAGGCCTCTGTTTCCTCTAAATTTGGGTGGCGGAAGGACCCCTTTACGGGGGAGAAGCGATTTCACGGGGGAATAGATCTCGCAGCCGAAGAAGGGACCCAGGTGAGGGCCTCCATGTCTGGGAAGGTCCTTATCAGCGACAACAGGGAAGGTTATGGCAATATGGTCGCACTAGATCACGGACACGGGTTTGTTACGATTTACGCCCACAACCAGGATAATCTGGTGAAAACGGGTGACTGGGTCCAAAAGGGGTCTCCTATTGCGACGGTCGGCTCAAGCGGTCGAAGCACCGGACCCCATTTGCATTTTGAGGTTAGAAGGAATGGGGAACGTCTTGATCCTATGGAGTTTTTGGGTTCGTAATCGGGCTTTCTCGATTTATTATGGGAAAAAACAGCGCGTGATAAAATTGCGGAGCGATTGTATAACTTGTTCAGATTTTTGACATTCCTGTCGATATAAAAAATAAGGAGTAAAAATGGAACCGGATATGAATGAGATTGAAAAGACATACAGAAAAAGGATCTCCCTTTTCAAAGACCTTTTAGATTGCATTGACAACGAGAGGGACTACCTGATCAATCAGGATATAAACGGCCTGTGGGCTTCCCTGGATGAGAAGGCCAAAATCGTGGAATCCATAAGGGAGACAGGAGATTATATCAAAAAGATCGCCGGGAATGAACCCACCTATCAGGATATCCCCCTGAAAGACAGAAGCTCTTTTAGGGAACTCTACCGGACCCTCAGCAACCTCAGGGAGGAGATCAAGGTCCGTGTGGTGGAAAATGTCTCTTTCATAAGTGAGACCCTTGATTTTTTCCATGACATTGTCACGACACTGACACAGACCGGAGCAGGGGAAGATTCCTATGGCCCGATAAGGAACAACCTTAGGGAATTTAGTCATATTTATCATAGCGAGGTCTGATCATGGGTGGACTCGGACTCGTACTCAACGTTGCTAAAGACGCCCTTCTGGCTCAACAGTATGCCATAGATGTTATAAGCCATAACATCACAAACGTGAATACCGAAGGTTATTCGAGACAGGACCCCATACTCGTTGCCAAGAGGGCCGCGCCCTACGCAGGTTTCATGTTCGGCAGGGGGGTGGAACTCCATGAGATCGAAAGGATCACAAACGATTTTATCGAAAAAAGGCTCCAGGAGGGGACATCGGATCTTACCTCCATGTCCGAGAAGGAAACATACATGGATGTGATGGAGGCAATCTTTAATGAGAGCTCCGGACGGAGCCTCAGCAACCAGTTTGCCGACTTCTGGAGCGCATGGAATGACCTGGCCAACAACCCATCAGGTGTCCCGGAGAGGAATCTTCTGACTGAGAATGGGACTCTTCTTGCCCAGAGCTTCGGTGATCTTGATATCGATCTGACGAAACTGGATCAGGAGATCGATGTCTCCCTGGAAGCTGGCGTGGACGAGGTCAACCAGTTGATTGCCCAGATAGCCGACATCAACGAACAGATACTCCTCATTGAAGTCACGGGTGACGCCAATGACCTGAGAGATCAGAGAAACATGCTGGTCAACCGTTTATCTGAGTATATGGACCTGAACACCTATGAATACGACGACGGTAACCTCGTCGTCACCACGGGAAGGGGCCAGATACTGGTGAACAGGGGAGATATATATCCCCTCAATTTTGACGGGAGCGACATTAACTGGGAAAGTTCCGTCTCTTCAGAGATCACAATAACCGATATGATCACGGGCGGAAAGATGGGCGGATGGCTGGAAATGAGGGACGAGACAATCCCTAAGTACAAAGCGGACCTGGATGAACTGGCAAAGGCAACGATCTGGGAGATGAATAAAATACACAGCCAGGGGGTGGGTCTTACCGCCTTCACGTCTGTTACAGGGACATATTCCGCCACAGACAGCACTAAAGAGATGGGGACCGTGGACTCGGGCCTGGATTTTTATGATGAAATAACCGACGGCAGTTTCAAATTATGGCTGTATGATGAAACCGGAGCGGTTGCGAGCACCACCTCCATCCCGATCCTCGCTTCAACCACCACGCTGGACAGCCTTGCCACGACCATAACGGCCATTGACGCCGACCTTACCGCCACAATATCGGAAGGGAAGTTACGGATAACCGCATCAAATGACTATACCTTCGGTTTCTCTGATGACACGAGCAATATCCTGGCTGCGATCGGCGTAAATACCTTTTTTAACGGCGCAAGCGCCAGGGACATGGAAGTCAATGACGCGATCATATCAGACTACAACAATATTACGGCAGCGAGGATAAATAATAATGTAGGGCCTGCGGTCGGAGCGACAGGGAATACATCGACAGGCGTTATTACATCAGAAGGTCCCTATACAGACTCCGCGGATGCCACCTTTAATGTGGAAATCACGACGACAGGGTCCGAGTCAACCGCCATCATTCGCTGGAATAAGGACGGGGGAACCTGGAATGTCGTCGATCTATCCTTAGGTTCCACAGTGACCATGAGCGACGGTGTATCCATCACCTTTACGGCTGGTAACTATGCTATCGGCGATACATTCACCATCGGAGCGACGGGGTCTTCGGACACCTACGGCGACTTCGCCCAGGGCGACAACACGAACTCCCTCGCTATAGCGGATCTTCAATACCAGGACGTAACCATAAAGCGCTGGTCATACACGAGGGGGACCAGTCCAACCTCTAAGGACGTGAGCAACACCACCATTGATGATTACCTGCACATGCTCGTGGGCTCAATCGGCATTGAAAGCCAGAGTATAAAGCGTGAAAGAGAATATAAGGAGGTTATCCAGAATCAGATCAGCGCAACCAGGGATAACATATCCTCTGTCTCCCTGGATGAAGAGATGGCGAATCTGATTAAATACCAGCATGCCTATACGGCAGCTGCGAAATTGATAACGACCTCCGAGGAAATGCTTGAAACCCTTCTGAACACGGTCAAATAGGGGGAAAGATGAGAATAGCCAACAAGACAATATACGACAACATAGTGAGGAATCTGGGCAGGACCTCCACTGACATGATGAATGCCCAGGAGGTCGTCACCACCACCAAAAGGATAAACCGGCTCTCCGATGACCCGGTTGGACTGGTTTCCGTGCTGAATCTCAGATCCTCCCTCTCGGATATTGATCAGATGGGGAGGAACATTACCTTGGGGAAGGCCTGGCTCACCGCCTCCGAATCAGCCCTGGGACAGGTTGATGATGTACTAACCAAGGCAAAAGAACTCTCCGTCCAGATGTCCAGCGCGACAGTCAGCCAGTCAGAGAGGGCCAACTCCGTGACCCTCGTGGACGGGTATCTGAAGGAGATCGTATCCCTTGCCAATTCCCAATCAGAAGGGAGATATATCTTTGGAGGCACCAACACGGGAACGGCCCCCTTTGAATTGAACGGCGACGAGACCCAGGTTGACTACTCAGGGAATGAAACGCCCTTTTCTATCAAGATCGGCAGGGATTCCAATGTCGCGGTGGGGAAGAACGGGCAGGATGTATTTGGGGAGACAGGCGCCAGCGATGATATCTTCAAGGTCCTGATTGATCTGAAGTCAGCCCTCCAAAATAATGACGTGGGAGGGATACAGAACAGCATGGACAAACTCGACTCCCGTATGAGCCACGTCAACGCACAGATTTCGGAGATAGCGGGCAAGCAGACCCGCCTGCAAATAAAGGAGAACGTCCTCGCGGATCTTGAGTTGTCATATACTGACAGGAAATCCCAGATCGAAGACGCCGATATCGCTGAGGCCATCATACAACTGAAGTCCAGGGAACTGGCCTATAACGCGGCCCTGAACTCCGCGGCAAATGTCATGTCAAAGAGCCTGGTGGATTATCTGTAGGAATCCGGTTTATTAACTGTTGAGGTCATATAAAATCCCGTAACGCAAGAATTGGATATTATCGATAAGAACCGCTAATCTGGAGCCATGGAGGGTACCAGTGCTAATATTGACCAGGAAGGTAGAAGAGAGTATCACGATCGGAAACCATGTCACTGTTTCCGTCCTTGAAGTAAAAGGCAATCAGGTAAAGCTGGGAATCGAGGCGCCAAGGGATATACCAGTCAACAGGACCGAGATATTTGAGAGCATCATAAGGGAGAACATAAGGGCCTCAAAGGCCCCCCTGGACCTGGAAAGGTTCCCGGAAACATTAAAAGAAAACAACAGAAAGTAGGTTTGTGCGATCATGAAAAACATTAAAACAACTCGATTCGGAGAGATAGAAATAGATGAAAGCCGCATGATCCATTTTCCTGACGGACTGCTTGGCTTTCCTGACCACAGGGATTATGTCATTTTAGAACATAAGCCCGGTTCCCCCTTTCTCTGGCTCCAGTCCATGACCGCGCCGGACCTCGCCTTTGTGATTGCAAATCCATTCTTGATAATGTCAGACTATCTTGAAGACCTCTCACCCGAGGAAGAGGCCCTTTTCAAACAGGAAGGGGACAGGGAGATCATTGTCTTCGCCCTTGTCACCATACCCCCTGGAGAAGCGGACAAGGCCACAATCAATCTCCTCGGGCCCATAGTCATTGATTCCGTATCGAGAAAGGCCAGGCAGGTAATCCTTGCCAATTCAGTCTACAGCCACTGCCATCCCCTGAAGAACAATTGACACCCGGGTCCCCTTCCATTCAATTTCCCAAAAAACCTCCTACTAAATTTGTAAAAAAAGATTGATTTTAACAAAAAAAATGTTAATATCTTGACATAGCATTGCTTATTGCCAAAAATTTGGCGTTATAGCCTGTGTCAAGTAATTAATCCAACAAAAATATCATTCCCGGAGAAATAATATGCCAGAAGCGAAAGTGCTGGTAGTAGATGATGAGGCAAAGATCCGTGAATACTTCTCGGATGTCTTACGCCACGAGGGTTTTGAAGTGGATACGGCCCAAAACGGTGAGGTCGCCATCAATATGATTGATCAGGATATTTATGACGCGGCCATAATCGACCTCAATATGCCCAAAGTGGACGGTATGACCGTATTGAAATACCTGGTTGAGCAATCGCAGGACACAATAGGTATTATTTTAACAGGATACGCAACCATCAGAAATGCTGTCGAGGCAATGAAGGCAGGCGCCTTTGACTACCTTGCAAAGCCTGTAAAGATGGAAGAAGTCCTCATGGTCATCAACCGCGCACTTGAATTCAGGGATATTAAGAGGGAAAATCTGGCCCTGAAAAATCAGCTTAGGAAAAAATATAAATTTGAAAATTTTGTTGGCGACAGCCCCCAGATGGATAAGGTTTTCAGGATTATCGAAAAAGTCGCCGATACGGACAGCACTGTCCTTATACTTGGTGAATCCGGTACTGGCAAGGAACTTGTTGCCAGGGCCATCCATTATAACAGTATGAGGCGTGATAAGCCCCTGATACCTGTAAATTGCGGCGCGATTCCCGAGGAACTACTGGAAAGTGAGCTTTTCGGCCATGAAAAGGGCGCCTTTACAAACGCAATCAGGACGCGTATCGGCAGATTTGAGATGTCCAACGGAGGGACCATATTTCTTGATGAAATAGCAGAAATGAGTCCCCATTTGCAGGTAAAACTATTGCGTATCTTACAGGAACAGGAATTTGAGAGACTTGGCGGCACAAAAACCATAAAATGCGATATCAGGGTCATAGCCGCCACAAACAAGAACCTCGACAAACTGGTTGAGAAGGGCTCTTTTCGTGAAGACCTCTATTACCGGCTCAAGGTGATACCTGTGGAGATTCCTCCCCTGAGGGAACGACGATCTGATATCCCCCTCCTGATTCACCATTTTCTGGAAATGATGTCAAAGTCCAGGGGGAAGAAGATAAAGGGGATATCAAAAGACGTGGTAAAGGCCTTTATGGATTACGATTGGCCTGGAAATGTCAGGGAATTGGAGAACATCATAGAGAGAATGGTAATCCTGAGCGATGGAGATGAGCTCACGGTCCAGGATATTCCCGACAGGATACTTCAGAGACACCCGGGTGAGGATATGGGACAAGCCATAATACCGGACGACGGGTTTTCTCTGAGCAATGCCATAAACGAGTATGAACGGCTCTTAATTATCCGCGCCCTTGAAAAGGCCGACTGGGTAAAAAATCGGGCGGCCAAGCTCTTAAACATGAACCGCACCACCCTGGTGGAAAAGATCAAGAAACAGGGTATAGAAAGACCTCGCAGCATAGCCGGTTGATTGTCCTGGTATTTTTTGGACCGGGTTTTTTATCACTCATAGGCCGGCTTTCAAACCACGTACAGCAACAAGACCTTTCCTGTCTCACTTTTATTAAAAAAAATTAAAGTTTTTTTTATCACCTGCCGATGATGCAAATGGAGGCGACATATTTTGATAACCACATATCAAATACGCAATGTCCTCAGGATATACGGCAATCAATTGAAAAAGAGGACCATGCTCTTACAGGAAAGTTCTGCTCCGTCCGGTCGATCTCCTGATTCCGTCAATATTTCCGTTGAAGCCAGGAGAAAACAGATGTACGATCAGATATCCAGCAATATAGTGTCCCAGATCACAAGGAATAATCCTGAAGCCAAGTCGGAAGAAAATTTCCCCGAGGTGAACAGCCGTTAATTATCTATTGGGAGAAAGGAAATATCATGAAAATAGATGACATATCCCAGAAATTGGGGCAAATAGGCAATCTCGAAACCTACACGAAAAAACAAGCTGAGGAAGAGAATAAGGTCCCGAAAGGACCGGAAAACAAGCCCCAGCCGGATGCAAAGGTTGATCTTTCAAGCACCTCGGTCGAATACAGCAAGGCGGCTGAAAAGATGGATGAGGTGCCCGAAGAGAGGGCCAAGAAGATAGAAGCCCTTAAGGCACAAGTCATGAATGATACCTACCACGTGGATTCAAAAAACATCGCGGAAAAAATCCTGGATGACACCCTGTTCAACATAGTGGAGCCCTAAAGGTCAAACAGATACGGATGGAGAAAAGGGTCCGCGACCTTTAGCGAAGCTTTTTTTATCATCAACTTATCTAACATGCCATTCATTCCCCCCTCCTGAATGGCATGTCCTACAACCTGAATAAACTAATACCCATTCTGCATTCCGCATGATTTTGAATGGGCGATCTTTCAAATAATCTACTATTATTATCCAAACGATTCCCAAAAACCAATTTGAGCTTGAAATATAGCTTTTTATTTATTATATTAATCAAATTGTTTTATATTTCCGGGATCCTCTAAATGGGTATCGATGCTTCCAGGGCCCTCGTCCCCTTCAATGGTCTTATACACCCTGTGATGGGCACGGGGCATAAAGAGATAGACCAATACGAGAGCCGCAATCGTCATCTCAACAGGACTTTTTCGGGTGGATTCGGGTCCGACCGCATGAACAGGATCTATGGAAGATTTGGAAAGGAGTATAAGGACAGCCCTGGACGCGGGGAAAACATCGATATCTATGTCTGAAAAATCAATGATAAGGTAGTGAATAACTATCTTCCTATAAAAAACTCCTGCTTTTCAGATCTCTCCTCTGGCATTTGTATATAAACTCCCTGATACCTTCCTTTTCCGCTATCCCCATCTCAAGAAACTGCAGTCCGTAACTATAACGGCCTATTTCAGGATTCTTTTTAATTCTGACTATCTTTGCCTTTTTGATAGAGATCCTTGTCCTCAGATCTCCTTCATTTCGAACAAGAGAGATATTTCTAAACTCTCCATCCTTACAAAACAAGGCCTCTTCGTGGCGCGATGCCCTCTGATTTATCAGGGCGCCACCCTCGCTCAAGTTTATTACATTGAGATCATATCTCCTGCCTGATATATCAAAGGTAATCCTGGTCCCAGGTGGAGTGGCTATCCTGAAATACTTCCTCCTCTGTTTTCGATCAATGCCTTCAGGAAATCTTATCCATATGCTGTCTTGAGCCACCTTTTCCACGATGGATCGAAAGCTATACTGTATATTGTCAAGGTCATTGAACTCGAAAAAGACACTCTTCCCGCTTGCCTTACTTAACATATCCCTTGAACCGCCAGGATAATCTATAAGAAAAAATGAGTTCCTATCGTCACGGTCCACACCTATGACTATTGATAATCCCTTATAACCGATATCCAATATGTTCAGTTTGAGTATCGTTTTCTCCTTCTGGAGTTGATCAATGATGCCGTTTATCTTTTTACCGATGAGCCTGTCCGGAGCTTCCATGGGCCTCTTTATCAAACTTTAAATTTCATTATTTTGCTGTCAAAACCCCAATTTTGATGAAGTCGTAAAAAGTCCGAAAATACCGTTTTTCGTCATTCCGGCCCCGCATCAAGTGCGGGATAAACTCCGGCCGGTCGAAGATGCCGATTAATCGGTGAATCCAGTAAATTTATATATTTACAGGCACTCTGGACCCCGGTTTTCACCGGGGTGACGACTTTTTACGAGACTATCAATTTTCGCCTTTAAAGACAAAAACTCTGCAATGTCTATACCATATTTGGAAAAGGAGGCCAATCCCTATGGGGCCTTTCCTTTTGGTTTCATTATAAAATGATTGCTTAATGCATAGACGCCTATCAAGATTAAAATGAACAGTATAAGCCATATATAGTTTTCCCGGATAATGACTTTTCCATAATAGACCAACTCTTCATACGTCATGTCCTTGGAAAGCCTTCCCAAATAACACCCGATTCCCACGAGTATCGCGGACCATATCCCGGCCCCAAGGGCGGTAAAGGTGGAGAATCGACTGACGGGCATCCTCGCGATCCCGGCAGGCAGCGAGATGAGCTGTCGTATTACAGGCAGCAAGCGGCACACAAAGGTCGTGATCTCACCATATTTGAGGAATATCTCTTCGGCCCTGGAGAGCGTTTCATGCTTTATAAAAAAAAATTTTCCGTAACGATATAAGAACGGCCTGCCCAAAAAAAACGCAAGATAGTAATTTAAAAAGGCCCCTATCATTGAACCTGCCAGGCCGCAAAAAAAAACCACGGTAATATCGATCCGGGGGATCCCAAAGGTCAATTCACCCCTGTACGCAAGAAAGCCCGCGGGAAGCATCACTACCTCACTGGGAAAAGGGATGAAAGAGCTCTCAATTGTCATTAATAGGAGTACCATTACAAACCCCCAGACATGGGCGTTCGAGACCCCCCATTCTATGTAATCTATAACAAATTGAGTTATCATGGAATTCGGCCTTGAAACCCCCTATTCCGTCTGATGTTCTTTTCGAAGCAGGTCGAGGACACTCTTTACCGGATTAAAGGTAAGGAGAGGGACCTCTACAAATACGGTGTTCCAATAGGCCATGGAACCGTTCCAGAGTCCGGGTAGTTCAAGGGCCTTAAGCTCTTTCCCATCCTTGGATTTTATAGTGATTAATCCTGTCTCGTGATCCACATAGTCCCTAAGATCAAAGGCCCTTCCCTGATAATCCGTGACTCCGCACACCAGATCAACCGGGTTAAAATGGGTGGAAGATTTAAAGATTTCCCCCTGCTCCCTTGAGGACATGTCAACCTGGGACTTCTCCACAATCTGGAGGGAAGCGCTCTCACTGTCATGTCCAACCCAGAAAGGCCCGCCCCCAGGTTCGGCCACGTTCCTGACCATTCCGCACACCCTGAGAGGCCTGTTCAGTCGGGAAATGAGATATTCGATTCTCTCTGCCCGATTCCCATTCATAATATACGCAGGCGGATCAACGGAGAGTCTCTCCTTAATGAAAGCAAAGACCTCCTGGACCATGTCCTTTCCACCGTTGTGGTCAGATATCCTTTTCAAGTACCCGAATATCTTTTCCTGAAGTTCTATTAGAAATCCGGCCAGGGCCTTTTTATACACATAGGTTATCCCTTTAAGCCTGTCAGGGACCACATTGTCTATATTCTTGATAAATATGATATCTCCTCTCAGATCCATGAGGTTTTCAAGCAGGGCCCCGTGCCCGCCGGGCCGAAAGAGCAGCTTTCCCTCCCCGTCTCTTAATGGGTTGTTGGACATATCCACCGCGATGGTGTCCGTGGAAGGCCTCTGACTGGAGAAGCTGAATTCAAAACTCAAGCCCGATCCCTCGTAGCGCGGCCTTACCTCTTTGATATGGTCTTTCACCGCCTTCTCATGCTGGGGAGACAGGGTAAAATGGACTCGAGCGACCCCCTCCCCGTCCCTTGCATAGGCCCCTGCCTCCACAATATGCTCTTCAAAGGCCGTTCTTGAGTGACCCGGATACCTGTGAAAGGGGACAAGCCCTTTGGGGAGATCGGCCAGGTTCAGTCCCCCGGGGCCTATGGCATAATCGAGAACTACCTGATAGTCCCCGTCTGAAATGGATTCCTCGATATCAGCGCCGTCTCTTGACATGGCCTTGCGCAACTCCTCATAAAAGGCGAATTTTTTTATCTCGGCCATGAACTTTAAAAAGGATTCGGCATCAGGATCTCCCTTTTCAGTTTCCTTGAGGATCTCCATCTTTTTTGCCTTTTTAAAGCGGCTGTTGACGGACAGCAATATCTTGAACATCCTGCTGGCGGCTCCTGAAGCAGGGACGAATTTCATGATTCTCCCCTTTGAAGCCGCCTCCGAATGGATTCCCTCCAACCTTTCCAGATCCTTCTCACCCAGGGTGTGGATGCCGTCTCCTATGGTACAAGATCTCTGCAGGTTGACAAAGGGAAAGCCCTTTTTGAAGGCATCAAGCTGTTCCAATATCTTTTCCGGGGCAATTCCCCGTGCCGTGATCTCTTTTAGGTCATCTTCATTGAACAGGGGCTCCATTATTCTAATCCTTTTCTCAAGACAATCGGGTGAACGATATTAAAAACCGAATTTTATGTCAATGGGTCGATGGAATTAGGAGACTCATGGAGACAAAAAA
>CAZGIZ010000005.1:0-56337 GCA_964526655.1 uncultured Desulfobacteraceae bacterium
ATTCCGATTACACCGTTATAATGGGCATAGGTCGCACCGGCTAACCCTGCAAAAAAACACCCTATTGCTGAGGCAAGGATTCTATAGCGTGCTTCGTTGATTCCGACGCTGGCTGCTACCTGGTATGACTGGGCAATAGCCCTCCAGGTTAAACCGGTACGAGAAAACTCAAATCGATGAAGAACTAAAAGGCAGACCGAGGTCAGCCCTAAGAAAAAGTAGTAGTAAGGGGTTTTTGAATATCCGAATAAAGTGGGAATACCCGTAAGTCCGGCGGCGCCTCCGGTCCATCCCTCAAAGGCCTTCACAGCGCTTATGATCAGCATCCCGAAAAAAAGACTTATCATGGCATAGTAAACGGTTCTGAGCCTGGCAAATGGATATCCCATCAGGGTACCGACACCCATAGCCACGCATGCACCAAGGGGAATCGTAATCCAGGGCGTCCAGCCAAGCCAAATAGCTACTGAAGATGAAGTATATGCACCAATGCCCATGAAACCGGCATGGCCGAGAGGGAGTTGTCCTGAGATCATGATCGTGCGAAAGCTGACTGCGACAATGATATAAATAAACGTCAGATTAAAAACGTGGATCAAATAGGGTGACTCAATAAATAACGGACAAATCATCAGGATGATGAGCATCCCTGCCCAGGCCCCGGGCTTGATCATCCTTCCCCTATTGCCTGTAAAAGGTGATTTCCATTTCATTCCTGTATACCTCTTATCAATCTATCTCTCGACCGAAAAATCCTGTCGGCCGGATGAGCAGCACAACGATGATAACGGCCATCGCAATGACTTCAGCCACAGAACCGCTGAAGAAAACAGGCAAAGCGGCATCCAAGGCACCGAGAACCAGACCCGCATAAAAGAGACCGGCTATGCTTCCTATCCCCCCCAGGATGACCAGAATCATTGCTTTCGACAAGATATAATCACCCATGAAGGGATTCAGGTTTAGATAGGCGCCCATCAAGCACCCTGCCACTGCCGCCGAGCCGCAGGCGATCATAGAAGCAATAGCAGAAATTCGGTTGATATTGATGCCTTGCATGATAGCCCCTCGGAAATCTTGAGCAATGGCACGCATCTGCAAGCCAGGTTTGGTTTTGTTTATAAACCACATCAATACCAGTAAAAGTGCGGCGCCAATGGCGAAGGTTACCAGTCTTTCGTAACTGACTGAAATGGGGCCGGCCCTTAGAATCCCGTCAACAAAGGAAGGTATCGCGCGTGCTTCTTGTTTGGTTGTTACGACAATCGTTGTCTGGATAAATAGAATGATACCAATACCTACAACCAAACTACGGTCGAAGTCACCGAAAAAGGGGCGGAAACAAAATTTCTCCAGGAACAGTCCAAAGGAGCTTACGACTGCCACTGTCAGTACTAATGACAGCCAAACATTAAGACCAAGTGCCTGCGAGAGTTGATAACAGATATAACCAGCGATCGTGTATACTGCACCATGAGCCACGTGCAAGATGCCCATAATACTAAAAAGCAAAGCGAACCCTAAGGCCACCAGAATGTACATAGACGAAAATATTAATACATTGGCAAGCGTCCCTATCGCCAGTTCCATTTTACACCCTTCCTTAAATTATAATCCGCCTTCGCAGGAAACCCCGCATTTATGAGGGGGGGAATACTATAATCATCCGCTTTTGCGCGATGTCGCCCTTCACGACAGGCGGATGACCGCGCCGTAGCCTTCGGCGTAGGCGGGTCATGTGATGGGGTCTGGGGTCCACGGGTCGACCCGTAGGGCTCCACTTCCCTAAAGAAGGTTGGGGTGGGGGCATTCCCCCAACCCCAATCCAATCTGTAAGCAACACCCAATCTGACATCAACAAAGTTGGGTCAAGGAATGTTGACGTTAAACCATCCACCGAACTGGGTTTTTCCATCCTTGTCCAGATACGTTACACAGTATGGAGTGGCTACGGCATGGTGCCTGATGCCGTAAGTTTTTTCTCCACATAGTCGTCCCGGTCCCCATAGGGTTTCGACTTTGTCAATTTTCTGTAACGAATCTTTTACCTTTGTCGGGTCAAGGCTTTGTGCGGCCTCAATTAAATGTGGGAGGATATAAAGAGCACTCGAAGTCTGGAAAATGGTCGACTTGGCCTCTCCGAATTTTTGCCGATATTTATCAAGAAATGCTTCTAATTGTGGTGGATTGCCCGGGGCTCCAGGCGTAACGGAACTGGTCGTCACTTTATAACCTGCTTTGCCGGCATAAGTTTTGATGTTATCGCAAGTTGCAACGCTGCCATAAAACAACCACCGCTCGTCTCCCAACTCTCGCATTCCCTTGAGGAGATTGCCTATATGCATATCACCACCGTTAGGGCAAAATACGGCATCTGCTTTGATTTGGGCTATTTTTTGAGCAATGGGTGTAAAGTCCGTCATCTCAAGGGAATAGCCGATCAGGTCGCCAACCATGCTAATCCCGTTGTCATTGAGCGCCTTATCAAATAGCGGCTTAAGGTACTTTGCAGACCCGTCTTCCGGGTTGAGGGCAACGACGGTCTTAACCTCGGGGTGAGCTTTTTTTATGTACTCTATGATACCATAGGTGTTTCCCATTGTGGCATTGCTTCCAAGGAACCGATACTGGGTGGTCTTATCCAGTTCACCGGGGGTGTTGGTACAAAACCCGATAACGTTAAACACCTTGTTTGCTTCGCATATCGGCCCTGATGCCTTTCCCCAAAAAGCAACGGGGCCGACAATGAATTTAATCCCCCTGTCATATACCAGCTTATTGGCCGCGGCGACAGTACCCTCGTGAGAGCTCTTATTATCTTCAATAACGAGGGCAATCTTGTATCTCTGACCACCGACAGTTATTCCCCCACCCTCATTTATAAGGTCGGTAACCACTTCGCATTCATTCTTTTCCAATTTGCCAGCATTTGCAAACCAGCCTGTCATGCATAATATCGCCCCGATTTGAAGTTCCTTGGGCTCCTCCGCCCGTGCCTCGGGGCTAAAAGAAGTTAAACAGGATATGCCTACAAACGCAACCGTCAGACACATAATACCGATCAATGAAAATAAGCTCTTACTTCTCATCTCTAACCCTCCCTTTAAAAATTGTTTGCCTAATATTTCATACTCCTTGCAAGCTCACAGCAAGCTCACATCTCTCACCGTCATTTTTTATAAACTATCTAACTTATTATTTTTCGGATCCATACCGGAAATTATAAAAGGCGTCTCCCCGCAGCCTATTTTACACGCCTGTTGAGCTCTTCCTCGGTTGCCATGTCCATTCCTCCTTTTCTTATCCTAATTTTTCGAACAAAGGCATGGCTTGTCTGATATGCTGTTCCATCACATCCTGTCCCTTGATCGTATCTCCCTTTTGGATACATTCCAATATTTCCCAGTGTGATTTGCATAGAAATTTAATTTCATCTTTTGTCGGTAACCAGTGTCTTAGCTTTCTCTCACCCCATTCAATGATAGTTCGGTTGAACATGATCAGAGGTGGAACATGTGTGGCCTCCGCTAAAATTTGATGAAATTCAAGGATTAGCGAACGATATATTTCTGACTGGTCAAGTGAAATCTCCTCTTTATCTTTAACTATCATACATTTTTCTATGTTATTTTCTAACAGGACAATGTCATTATTGTTTGCATTTTCTGCAACACATCTTACGATGCCTCTTTCCAGGACAACTCTGGTTTCCATGATATGATTGATCGTAATTCCATCCAGTTGTAATTTATCTATAACAATAGAAGCTACCTGTTCCTGGGAGGCGGCTTGTAGAAAAGCTCCGCCGGTCGAGCCCTTTTTTATATAAATGAGCCCTTTTGTTTCAAGAAGGCGAAGTGCTTCCCGGACCGTCAGGCGACTGACGTTGAATTGGGTAGCGAGTAAGCGTTCAGGAGGAAGCCTGTCACCTTTCTGAATTTTTCCGGAGAGGATGGCTTTTTTGATCTCATCGGCGATGTCGTCCGATGCCCGTCGTGGCTTGTATTCAGAAAATAAGGGATCGAAGGAATCTCTCATAGCATACCTTTGGAGGAAATGGTCTTACCATTTACTATATTAATCCAATCCCTATTGTAAAAAATATAGCTTGTCAAGATAAATTAGTCTGTTCCTATTTTACTATTGTTTTCTTGTACTTGTGGCATATTACGTACAATCTCTTGGTATCTTGATGGGGTCTGCCTACAGTTTGGTTAAAAAAATAAACATAAGATTGATGCGATCACAGAAAAATGAACTGAACCATGGTCGTCCCCCTAACTGTTTTCAAAAAATGGTTGACTTTGGCCCTGAGATTAGTTAGATTGGGAATAAATTAAAATCTAATTATTTGAAATCTAATTAAACCGGTCCTGATAGTGAACAATAACGAGCTGGAAATAATTCTTCAGTTTCCGAAGGTACTGCATGTGGTCATGCGAAAGATGATGCATGGGTTCCGCTCCAGCCAGCTCGATATTATCCTGAATCAGACCCAGGGCCGCGCCCTCCTCCTGCTCTATGACAAGGGGGAAACAACGATGACGGACCTGCATCGCGCAATCGGCCTGGAAAAGGGCAGTTTGACCAGCGTTATTGATCAACTGATCAAAAAGGAGTTGGTTGAAAGGAAGAGGGATGCAGGAGACCGGCGCAAGGTGAATATTTCTTTAACAAAAATGGGCCAGGACAAGGCGGAGATTCTCCGGATGGAGATAGCCGGTTATATCAAACACAATCTGGAAAGGCTTCAAGTAGAAGATCGCAGACAATTTTACAGGGCCATTGAGGCCTTGATTGATATCAGCCGTAAACTATGAGGCGTGAAAAAACCATTCAAGGGAATCCCCTTCAGGCCCAGACTCTGTCTGAAAGGGAAAAAATGGAAAATCAAACAAGGAGTGAAATGCTTGCCAAGGAAAGGATCGGCAAGCTGCTATATAAATTATCGCTTCCCTCCATCATGGCCATGTTGGTGCAGGCCATGTATAACATTGTGGACACCATTTTCGTGGGCAAGGGGGTTGGCACCCTTGGAATAGGCGCCATCGCCGTGGTCTTTCCCATGCATATGCTGATAATGGCCTCAGCCCAGACCATCAGCATCGGCGGGGCCTCCCGCATCTCCCGGCGCATGGGGGCGGGCGACATGGAGGGGGTCGCACTCACCTTTGGAAACATGTTGATCCTCGCCGAGATCGTCGGGGTAACAATAATGGCACTCGGACTTATCTTCATGGTCCCATTGCTGCGCCTTTTCGGGGCAACCGAGGACATACTCCCCTATGCCATAGAATATTTCCAGGTTCTTTTACTCGCCGTCCCCATCCTGACCTTTGTCATCAACAACGGCGACGCGGCCAGGGCCGAAGGGAATGCCAAGGTAGCCATGATAACCATGATGACCGGGGCCTTTTTGAACATGATCCTCGATCCCATCTTTATTTTCGGCCTGGACATGGGGATCAGGGGTGCGGCCCTGGCCACGGTCATCTCCATCTCCGCGAGCTGCCTTTTACTAATCCTCTATTTCATGAGCGGGCGGAGTGAAATACCCGTCGGTATCAGATATCTGCGGCTGAAGAGACACATTATCAGAGAAATTTTAGCGGTCGGTTCCTCATCATTCGCCATGGCCGGAGCCATGAGCTTCACCATGGCCCTGGTATACAACACACTCCGTGCCCTTGGCAGTTCTATTGAGATTGCCGCCTTCGGCATCATCCATCGAATGTTCAGTCTCATCTTCATGCCCGTGATGGGGCTTTCCCAGGGCATGCAGCCCATTGTGGGTTTTAACTACGGTGCGAGGCAGTTCCACCGGGTGAGACATGGCGTAAGGTTAACGGGCCTGACGGCGACTGTTATCGCGACAATGGGATTCATGGTCATGATGCTTTTCCCGGAGACCATCATCGGATTCTTTACCAAAGATCCTGCACTTTTAAAGGTCGGTAGAGAGGCTATTAGATACTGCGCGTTCGGCCTGCCCCTGGCAGGGCTGCAGATTATCGGAGGGGGGCTTTTTCAGGCCCTCGGAAAACCAATTCACGCCCTCATACTGACGCTTTCACGTCAGGTGCTCATCCTTATTCCCCTTATGTTCACCCTTCCGCATTATATCGGCATCAAGGGGGTGTGGCTGTCCTTTCCATCGGCGGACAGCCTCTCCTTCTTTTTGACCCTGTTCTTTTTAATCTGGGTCATGAAGATGCTGTCCGCAAACGCGGCCGAACAGATCCCTGTGGCACCCTCCACGATTCCCGTGGGACATCTCCCATCCTATTCCCAGGGAGGCGCCGCAAGACGCTGACAGGCGGGAATTTACCAAACCGGAGACCTGAAATAATGGGGCATTGGATTGTGGGGAAAAGGATAAATTCATAGGGATTGTCATAAAAGATTAAACGTAATAGAGATTTATTTCATTGTAGAAAGCCCGATCTTAAGGGCCGTGTTGTAGATCCCGCTAAGCGGGAGTAAGAAACAAGAGCTATGCCATAGGAGTCATTGTCCATCCTCCGTAGCAGTGCTACTGCGGAGGACGGGCTCCGGTCGGGTTCCTTTTTTCAAGTCCTATCTACAGGCCAAGGTGGCCGTTCCCGCAGATGGAAGGGTTCAATAGTATAGGTCATTTCATCTGAAAGGGAAATTCTGCCAGGGGTTTTGTGGCGTGAACCCTCCCATCTGCGAGAACTGCAGAGTCTGGTGGAACTCTTTTTGAGATAGGGCTTGAAAAAAGAACCCGACCTCCGCTATTGCCCCAAACCCGGGTCCTATGGGCCATGAACTTTACTACTTGTACAAAGATTATATAGAACGTTAGTGAGGTAAGGTATGGATAGAAAATGGTCCGAGCTCACTCCGGATGAGAAGAGTGAAGAGAGGTTCAAACGATGGCTTTCGCCTGATAACGTGACCTTTGACAGTCCGGAGGCGGAAAGGCTCTACAAAGAGAGGGTCGCCAGGCTCATCGCGGCCATCAGGCTGGAAGAACCGGACAGGGTGCCCGTGGTATTCAACCCCGGCCACGGCCCTGCCCGCTATTCGGGATATACGGTGAGGGACGTGATGTATGATCCTGAAAAGCTGGTCCAGGCCTGGGGAAAATACCTGAATGACTTTGAATTTGACGTCCTTCCCAGCGCCGGGGTCGTGAGGTGCGGCAAGATCCTTGATATCCTCGACTCCAAGATGCATGTGTGGGCGGGACACGGCCTTCCCGATGATCTGGCCGCGCAATACGTCGAGGGGGAATATCTCAGAGAGGATGAATGGGATATCATGAAAGAGGACCCGGGCGACTTCCATTTAAGGAGTTATCTCCCCCGCATCTTCGGCGCGGCAAGGCCCTTCGGCAAGCTCCCGCCCCTCCAATCGATCGGCGGATTCGGCGGCGGATTTTCGGCCTTTGCAGATCCGGAGGTCAGGGCGGCCTTTGAGGCCTTTAGCAAGGCCGGGGAAATGGAAAGGGAATGGCGAAAGGTGATCTTCAACATTGATCAAAAAGGTCGGGCCTCGGGCCTCCCGACCTTTTTTGTATTATCCAGGGGAGGTGCACCGATGGACAACGTGGGCGCGGCCCTGAGAGGGACCAAGGGAACCATTCGTGACATGTTCCGGCAGCCGGAGAAACTCATCGATTATATGGAGGAGACCGTCCCCAAATCGATCAAGGGGGCCGTTGAAACGGCTGATATGACAGGGATTCCCGTGATGATGATGCCCCTCCACAGGGGTGCCGACGGGTTTATGTCGGAAGAACAGTTTCATAAATTTTACTGGCCCTACCTGAAGGCCGTGATATTAGGCTGTGTGGAGGAGGGGGTGGTCCCCGCCCTTTTCGCGGAAGGCGGCTACAATTCAAGATTGGAAATCATCCGCGACCTTCCAAGGGGCAAGGTGGTCTGGTTTTTTGACCAGACGGACATGAAAAGAGCCAAGGAGACCGTGGGCGCCACCTGCTGCATCATGGGTAACGTGCCCACCTCTCTCCTTGTTACGGGAACGGTTGAAGAGGTCGATGCCCACTGTAAGGATCTGATCGAAACGGTGGGAAAAGGGGGAGGATACATTTTATCACCGGGGGCTACGGCGGATGACTCAAGGGTTGAGAATCTACAGGCCATGATCGACGCAGCCAAAAGATACGGGGTCTACAGAAAATAAGGACGGGCCGGCTTGGAAAGGATGCCTGCTCCCGACCGCACGGCCACGGGTATCAATTCAAACAATAATAATCACAATCCCGAAAGGAATTCCTTCACATGGTATTCCCATTCCTGGGTGACGATATCCACACGATTTTTCCCCTCTTCAGGGCAGATGGTGGCTGTAACATAACCGCCGCCCCCCGTAAAGGACAGACAATCGGGATCTTCTTCGGTCAATTCGAGCTTCAGGCCCTTCTGACCGAAATAATTCTTTATTTTTTGAATGATTTTATCGTGCGAAAGGCTTGTCTTCCCGGATATATTCAACATAATCGCTGCTCCTTTCTTGAATTGAGTACCGCTTTCAGGTAATATATGGAAGATAAGTGTACCATGTCAAGAAGCTGGATATCAATCTTTAAACGGGCAATACCGGGCTAAGGGTAAAATCCGGCCCTATATCTTGACAACCATTTACAGGGAAACATGCCTTTTAAAAGGAGAGGGATGATGACTGATGCAAAAGAAAGACCTTTGACCAGGAGGGGAGGAGAAAACAAGGTGCTCAGCGCCAGCGGCAAACCGCTCCTGGTCATCATTGAGGGAGAGGATATAGATAAAATGGTGGAGGCGGGGCTGGAGGCCATAGGCGGCATCGGACGCATCCTTGGCGGCCACAGGGAAGTCCTTCTCAAGCCCAACACAAACCAGAGGGATCCTTACCCCTCCATTACCGCTCCCGAGACACTTCGCGCCGTGGCCTACCATTTGCGCGAGGCAGGCGCCGGGCATATCATCGTTCATGAGGACCACAAATTTGAGCTCGACCCCTACTACAGCGAAGAAGATATACCGGGCACTGATGTACAGATCCTGAAGGCGTCCGATGTCAGCCAGTTCGTGCTTGTTGGGTACGAAAAATGGCACGGGGACATGGACCCTGATGTTTTTATGACCGATGAGGAGGTCAGCGGTCCGGCAGCCTTTCTGAAGTCCGGTTTCCAGAGGACCGAAGGCCCATGCCTCAGGGTGGCGCGTCAGATACAGGAGGCTCCCGTCGTCATCAACATGCCGGTGGTCAAACGGCACTTCGCCGGCCAGATGACGAGCGCCCTCAAGAACCACTTCGGGTCCGTTTACGGTCCCCAGAGGTGGATCGCCCACGCGGCCCTTCAGAAGGACCGGGACTACTATGACCGCAAGCTGGCAGAGTTCGCGTCCGCAGTGCGTCCGGAGCTGACCATCACAGACGTCCGCTCAATGCAGGCCGTTTCCGGGCCCTTCAGGCAGGAAGATACGGAAATTATCCATGGGGTGAACCGCCTCATCATCACCGGCGACATGATCGCAGCGGATGTAGTTGCCATGGATCTGGTCAAGAAATACGACAGGACCTTTAATCCCGAAAACGAGGCCATAGTCCGCCGGCAGCATGAGCACGCGGTAGAGCTGGGCCTTGGGACCGGCGATCTATCCGCCTTTGAAATCATCGAAAAGAGTGTTTAGGACAGGAGAATATTCAATGCAATACAGAAAATTGGGAAAAAGCGATAAAGAGGCCTCGATACTGGGCTTTGGGTGCATGCGCCTCCCCCTCATGGAAGAGGCGGGAAAGGAAATGAATTTTTTTGAACGCTCATTGGCCGTTGACGAAGAAAAGACCTTTGAGATGATCGATTACGCCCTTGATCACGGCATCAACTATTTTGACTCGGCCTACATGTACCACGGGGGAAAGAGCGAGGCCCTCTTGGGCAGGGCCCTGAAAGACCAGCGGGAAGAGGTGATTATCACCACAAAATCACCCCTCATGATGATCGAGAAACCCGCAGACCTTGATCGTATCCTTGATGAGCAGATTGAAAGGCTGGCCACGGATCACCTGGATTTTTACCTGCTTCACGGACTGAATCATAAGACCTGGGACAAGGGGAAGGACCTGAAGGTCCTGGAATTCCTGGACAGGATACGAAAGGACGGAAGGGCCGATTACGTGGGTTTTTCCTTTCACGATGACATCAAGCTCTTTAAGGAGATAATAGACTCCTATGAATGGACAATTTGCCAGATACAGTACAATTTTTTTGACGAAAACTATCAGGCCGGGAAGGAAGGTCTCAGGTACGCGGCAACCAAGGGCATCGCCGTCGTGATCATGGAACCGCTTCGGGGGGGCAGGCTCACGGATAGGATACCCGGTGAGGTTCAGGAACTGTGGGATTCGGCTAAACAGCGGCGAACGCCGGCAGAATGGGGATTGCGATGGGTCTGGAACCATCCCGAAGTGAGTCTCGTCCTGAGCGGGATGAGCAACATGGCCCAGTTGAAGGAGAATATCCGTATCGCTGAAGCGGCCGAACCCAATAGCCTTTCGAGCGAAGAGACAGGTTTAATCAGCAGGGTCGCCGAGACATACCGCCGGCTCCTGAGGGTAGGCTGCACGGGCTGTGCCTATTGCATGCCCTGCCCAAATGGTGTCAATATCCCCGGAATATTTATGCTCTACAATGATTACTGCATGTTCGAAGACCTTGATCGTTGCCGCGCCATGTATAACGCGTTCATGGCGCCGGAGCAGCAGGCCTCAAGCTGTGAGGAGTGCGGCGAATGCGAGGAGAAATGCCCCCAGCATATCGAGATCATTGAGACACTGAAGGAGGCCCATAACCGGCTTTATCAGGAGGGCATGTCAAGACCCTGAGCTGTCGCCGCATCCCTTTGAAACAGTGGAGGTATTAAAAGAGAAGGAATTGCCCTGGAACGGGTCCTTCACGCGGTCATAGATGAGGGACGGCAGGCACTTCTTAATATGATATGCAGGCATCCGTAATTGATGAAGACACGATCGGACTCCCTGCCTCTGGTGCAAGCTTTTGCTTGACCTCTTAATAATCTTTCCCTTATACTTGAAATGACAAATTTTAACTGAAAATAACATTCCTTACCATTAGAAATTTAATAATAGTCTCAGCTTTCGGCAGGGGTAATGTCTTTTGCTGATAGCGCGCCCGTCCTCGTCCGACGCCATAGGCTAGCCTCCTTCGCCATAGTAGGTTAGGCTACGGCGGCTGAATGGCCGACGGTGTCCGCAGTAGCCTGCTACGGAGGATGGAAATCTAAAAACTTCAGTTTATGGATTCGCGCTAGTTAAGGCATCCAATCTCCCCGATTCGCCATCAGGGGGCGGGTCAGATCGAATCTCTAGTCCTCTAAGTCTTGTTGCGGAGTGATAATGGAAGATTTAGATTCCAGGATATTCAAAGAAATTTATGAAATCATAGACATGGCTAATTTTACCCTTGATCGAAACCTTCTCAGGGGCAAGATCCTGGAGGTACTGTTCAACAACGTATATGTAGAGAATTCGGTTTTTTTCCTGCCCAATAAAAAATCCAAATCCACCGGAGGTATAGAGATAAATATCGATCCGGAATATGTAAGGCAGTATAAGGAATATTTTCACCGATATGATCCGATTCAACTGATTAAGGGGCCGTTTTATAAAAAAAGCGTAATTCAACTTGAAGAACTCATCGATTATCACACCTTTGTATCGAGTAAATTCTATTGTGACTTTCTCAGGCCCCAGAAAATTCATTATAAGCTCTATATCAATCTGGTTACCGCGGGGAAATTTCAGGGAAGAATCGCCCTTTACAGGCCAGTAAAATCAAAGAGATTCTCTCGAGAAGATGTACAAATTCTCAAGACAATCTCGCCCTATCTGGCGCACGCCCTGGATCATAACGACCTCTACATCAATCTCAAACTCAAGGACGATATAATAAAAATCATTGATAATGATCTGTCCACCGGTCTGATCCTTTTGGATGATTCCATGCGGATTGTGTATATGAACCAGAGGGCCAGAGAATTTTGCTCATGCCTCTTGCAGACAAGATCTTATCAGGACCTGTTTATCAATGTCCCTGGAATGCTTTTAGAAGACTGCTCGGCAATGAGGGAGGAGTTAAAGAGATATCCGGCGGACTGCCTTGTGCTGCCCAAGCATAAGATGTTACGGCTCGAAAATTCAGGGGAATTTCACCTCTGTTCGAGGATATTGGAAAAAGAGATCAGTTCTGTAAATCACAGATTATTTATGATTTCCATTAATGAAGTAGGCAAATCAAAGGGAATCGATCAAAATCGCATCAAGGAATATTACCACCTGACAGACAGGGAGATAGAAATAGTTCTTCAGGTCTATCAGGGGTTGCGCAACGCGGAGATAGCGTCAAAATTATATGTCTCTGAAATAACAATTAAAAAACATATCCAGAATGTTTTTCAAAAGGTGGGCGTCAAGAGCAGGACAGCCCTTATCCATAGAATCCTGGACAGGACTTATATTTCTTCATAGAAAAACCACCATCATCCTCTGAAATATCTGAAAAACCATCTCATCGCTGACTCCCGCCGCAAACACTTTTAATGCAAATCTGGTTCAAGAGATTAATGTTTCTGGCATAAAAAAATAAATATGGGTTTTGGGGCAGTAATTTTAAGTAGTTAACCTCAAAATTATACTTTCGTATAATTTACAGGGGAAAAAGCCTCCTTTATCGTCATCTTTGGGTTCGTAAAAAGGGTTAAAACATAAAAGGGTATAACACTATGGAAAGGAGGGATTAGGCATATAGGAGTCAATTATCAACCTACTCAACGTGGTTATTAAAGCCTTTGGAAGGAGGGAAAACAAATGGAAAAGAAAGTATTGTCTGTTTTGGTAGTTTTGGTTATCATATCAATGTCTTTGTGGCTTGTTTGTGAAACCACAATCCTGGCAGATCCAATAAATCCATCAGCCAAACCGACCAGAGCGATTGACCCTATTGTTTCCACTCAGTGGTTAGAGGATAACATTGATGCTCCGAACCTCGTTATACTTGATGCCAGAACTTCCGAAAACTATGCAAAAGGCCATATCCCCGGTTCAATCAATGTCCCCGGTCTTGGCAACTTCTACCTATGTCTCTTCGCCCCTGACTGCGGACTCTGGATGGAATTGCCAGAAGAGGGCGTTTTGCTCAAGACTATAGGCAATGCGGGGATAACCCGCGATTCCCATGTAGTTGTTGTTGGCAGGACAGTTGATCCCTTTGCAGCCTATGCCGTCGCTGATGCCGCCAGGAGCGCTATTACCCTTCTCTATGCCGGCGTTAACAACGTGGCTCTACTTAGTGGGGGATACGATAAATGGGCGGCAGAGGGGAAAAAGACGACTACCGTGCCCGTTACGCCTGTCCCGGCGACATACCCCGGGGTAGTAGATAAGGCGATGTTTGTCACAAAGGACTATGTTGAAAAAAAGATCGGAAAATCAACTATTGTGGAGGCCAGAGACCCTGATATCTACTATGGTATAATACAAGAACCCTGGACAGTCAGGGCGGGTCATATCCCAAGTGCCAAAAATTTACCCGCTCCGTGGTTCTGGGCCTTTGCAAAAGATGAAAAAGGAGTTGTAACTTTCGGGACCTGGAAGGATGTAAATGAGATCAGAGAAATGGCCCTTGCTGTAGTTGGTGAGGATGCATCGCAGGAAATCATTGTCTATTGCGGTGTGGGGGGTTATGCCAGTCCGGTATGGTTTGCCTTAACCCAGATGATCGGATATAAGAATGTAAAGTTTTATGACGGCTCCATGCAGGAATGGTCAGCGGATCCAAATGCACAGGTAATCAAATACAGGTATCAGTAATTTTTTAATTCGAATAATATAAAGCAGTAAGACCGGGTAGGCCGGGATATTAAAGTAATAATATTTATAGAAGGAGGTTGATAATGAGACCGTTAAAAACCGATTTGTCCATATACCAAAAATTTGATTTTCAAAGGCCGCCTGTAGGTGTCAAGTTTCAATTCAATAGACCGGAGGGAATAGATCAGTTGGAGATGGACAAAAGCCTGGCCTTTTGTGAAAGGGTCAAGGAGGCACAGCAAAGAGGAACCCCGTTTTACATAGACAAGAATAATATTGAGGAGTGCGTGGGGAAATTCCTTCTTGGAATGGAGGAAATGGCCCCATTCGCGGAAAGCGGGCAAATTGGAACGGCATTGGAAATCTACCAGGAACCGCGCGTCAACAGCAGGCTATATCTCTCCATTCCGAGATTTGAGCGGAATATCGTTAATTACGTTGTTTTCTCCCCCATAGACAAATTATCATTCGAGCCGGATGTTTTGATCATCACCGCCAATCATGTCCAGGCGGAGATCGTGATGAGGGCCATGAGCTATTCGACCGGGGAGCTATATAACTCCAAGACAACAAATGTAATGGGATGCGCGTGGACTTACATTTACCCATATCAGAGCGGTAACGTGAATTATCTGATTCCCGAGATGATTCATGGTATGAGGGCAAGGCTGGTATATCCAGAGGGATCCGTTCTGATAGCAATCCCTTATCATTGGATACCGACCATAACCCAGAACCTGGAGGAGATGGCCTGGGTCCTTCCTGCCTACAAGGGAAGGGAACAATATCTCCAAGAATGGGAAAGCATAATCGGGAGACTGATCAAAGAGGCTGAAAATCCCTGAGCAGTCTGTGCCGAATAGCAGTTTCTCAAAAAAAGATTTGGATGCGTCTCAAAGCCTCAGACGAGGTGGAAGGGATAGGGGTCGAGGATGAAACCCCGATTAGGGAGGGAGGTGATGCTCATATTCCTGCCATAAATGGCATTGGCATAAACCAGGGCATATTTTGAACAGTTGATTTTTTAGCGTCAAAAAAAAGGAAGAGGTTTAGTCAAATAAATGCTAAGAAAGAAAAGGAGGGTAAAAATGGATCGAACGAGGAAATATTTGACATTTTTAGTCTGCGTAATGCTGTTTTCACTGATCATGGCATTCCCACCGGCAGCTCACTCAAAAGATAAAATCCGTATCGGCCAGGCGGTCTCTCTCTCAGGCCCAAATGCCATTATTCATGCGGCGGGGGCCCTGGTGCCCCAGACATTGTGGGTCGAGGGGGTCAATGCCAAGGGCGGCATATATGTGAAGGAGTATGACAAAAAACTTCCTATAGAATGGATCCAATATGATGATAAGAGTGACCATGGCACCATGGTTAAACTTATAGAAAAACTGATTTTGGATGACAAGGTTGACTTGCTTTTTCCCCCATGCAGCACCTCATGGCTTTTTGCCGCCTCACCTGTGGTCAATAAATACGGGTACGTACTACTGGGAGCCGAGGGTGGCGCCGAGGGCCTGACCTCGATGATCAAAGACTTCCCCTACGTCTTTTCGGTCTTGAATTATTCCAATACCCAGATACCACTCCTGGCTGACCAGTTCAAGGAATGGGGCATAAAAACAGCGGCAATAACCTTTCTCGAAGATCTCCACGGGGTGGAGTACTCAAACAGGGCGCTTTCTGAATTTGAGAAGAGGGGAATCAAGACGCTGATGATTAAAAGCCACCCGCTCGGTGCTCAGGATGTATCACCCATATTGAAGGCGGCCCAGGCTACTAAGGCTGACGCCTTTTGCTCCTTTTCCTACCCCGGCGAGAACGTCCTTATAGCCAAACAATCAATCGAGCTTGGTTATAACCCGAAGGTCTTTTTCGAAAGCGTTGGACCCTTTGCCCTCTGGTTTAGAGACATTTTCGGGGCTCCTACCATTGAGGGACTATTGGGTGGGGGCGCCTGGAACCGGAAGACTTCCCCTGCGGCCGCTGATTTCTATGATGCGAGCATAAAGCGATTTGGTGAGCAGGGAATTGATATGTGGGGGAATCTATACTATTGGGGTTCCCTGCAGTTTTTAGGACAGGCTATCGAAAAGGCAGGAACCCTGGACCAGAAGAAGCTTAGGGATGTGGTAGCTACGCAGAAGTTCGATACGGCATTAGGGCCGACCTGGTTTGATAAGAATCACAATTTGGCAGAGGAATGTCATCCCGGCGAGATTGGTCAGTGGATAAATGGTGAGTGGGAGGTTGTCCTGCCCAAGGATAAGGCCACTGCTACGGCTATATTCCCCAAACCGGCATGGCCTAAGAAGTAAATACAAATTTAATAAAATAAGTTATAATAGCAAAAAACTTAGCTAAAGCAACAAAAATAATTAGCTTCACAGGGTGATTCCTTCACCTGGAGAGGTGTCTTGCGCCTTGGGTACGGCTTTTGGCCGTGATTGTCAAATATAGGAAGCTATTATAATGATTGTAAAAATCCTGGACATAATAATCGCTGGGTTGCTGATGGGCGGAATTTATGCCCTGATCGCCGTGGGGTTTAGCCTCCAGTACGGTGTTGCCCGGGTGCTCAACGTGTCTCACGGGGAATTTATTATGCTCGGGGCCTTCCTTACCTGGATGCTTTATACGGCCTTTGGGGTTAACCCGCTGGTTTGTTTATCCATTTGTGGGCCCACTACACTTTTAATAAGTTTTTTACTTCACAGGACTTTGTTCACAAGGCTCAGAGCTTCTTCACCATCATTGGCAGCCTTTGAAGGCAAGTCTATGTTGGCCTCTTTCGGACTCCTCTTTATCATTCAGAATGTGGCTATATTAATATGGGGTAATGCAGTAAAGGGCTATACCTACTTGGATTCTTCGGTCAATATCGGGGGAGCGATATTTGCCGCCAATCGCCTGGTAACGGCTCTGTCTGCCCTGGTCATAGGTTTTGCCTTCTATATCTTTTTGGCCCGTACCCGCCTGGGAAAGGCTATCAGGGCGGCGTCTCAGGACCCGGAGACCGCCGGACTCATGGGGGTCAACATCAGACAGGTGCTGGCCCTATGCTTTGGCCTGGGGGCCTTGATGGCCGGTTTTGGCGGCACACTTATCAGCATGTGCTACGCTATTCAACCGACTATGGGTTTCCAATACACCATAATTGCCATCGTAGTGGTCGTTCTGGGCGGGTTGGGCAGTATCCCCGGCAGTTTTATCGGGGGTTTTGTGCTGGGTCTTATCGGTAGCATAGTATCCTACTGGCAGCCGGCCCTATCACTGGCAGCCTACTATATGCTCTTCATAATCCTTCTGATAGCGAAGCCGACGGGCATTTTGGGAAAATAGGGAAATGGATATTGTGAGAATTACATCTAAAAGATATTTTGTATTTGGGTTACTATTATTAATCCTGATCCTGTTAGCTACTTCACCCCTCTATTCCCCGCGTTATACTGTCGTATTACTCAGCAGCATTTTCATGTATATCATACTGACAGTGAGCTGGGTTATATTTTCCGGCCCTACCGGTTATATCTCCCTGGCGCCGGCCGCCTTTTTCGGGATCGGCATCTATACATCGGCTTTACTGGGCAAGGTATTGCCTTTAGTCGTCGTGATCGGCATTGGCGGCCTGGCCAGTTTCTGCCTTGCCCTGCTCGTCGGCGCTTTGACTCTGAGGCTCAGGGGCATATACTTTACTATGTTCACTTTCGGACTCGTTGAGTTCATCAGGCATATTCTCCTGTTTTGGGAGTGTACTATAACCGGCACGCGCGGGAGAATTGTTATCATAGTAGATAACACGACCGTCTATTACTGCATGCTGATTATTTTTGTGATGTTAATGCTTACAACCTACCTTATCGGACGCTCTAAATTGGGCTTGGCCTTGCAGAGTATAGGTCAGGATGAGGACGCTGCGGCCCACACAGGCGTGAATGTGACAATGGTGAAGGTTACCACCTTTGCCATCAGCGCCTTTTTCATGGGCGCCGCCGGGGCCGTCATGGCCACAAAATGGACATATATTGACCCGTACATCGCCTTTAACACGCTTTTCTCCTTTATGCCGGTCTTAATGGCAATATTCGGAGGCATTGGACAGCTCTACGGGCCGGTAATAGGGGCGGCCATCTTCACTTACCTGGAAGAATTCCTGATAAGCCGGTTCCCCTATTACTACATGCTTATTTTCGGTATTATCATGGTGATCACCATATCATACCTGCCCGATGGTATGGTCGGATTGACACAAAAGATGCGGAACCTTATTTCTTTCAAACAGGTCCCGGAGCCTCGCCTTTGAAGTAAAGATCATGGCCCATAGGACCAGGCTTTGGAGCCACACCGGAGGTCGGCTCTTTTTTTAAAGTCCTATCTCAAAAAGAGTTCCACCAGGCTCTGCCGTTCCCGCAGATGGGAGGGTTCACGCCACAAAACCCCTATGAAGAATGTCCCTAAAGAATCTCTATATCCTAAGACGATAATAAAAATCACGGGGTTAGAGTATCCGCGGCCATAAAATTATACTTTCGTATAATTTACAGGCAAAAAATAGTCTATTACTTTAGCATAATTGGACTTAGACCGAGATTGTGCATTAGCCACCTTTTAAGCCTTCAAGAACCGTGCGATCCCGCTGTGACGGGGTGAAATAGAACCGGTCCAAGCCACTGTCGGGGGGTTAAGCCGGGTCTTTTCAGACCGGAGGCATGATAATCCACTTTTAAAGGAGGACAATTATGGGCAGGAAATCAATGAAAACGGCTTTTTGGTCTGTGTGCGCGTGTCTCATCCTTTTTCTCGCACTGACAGGCAGGCAAGCCTCGGCAAAGGATGAAATTCTGATCGGCACCCATAATCCCCTGAGCGGAATCGGGGCCATGTTAGGGACGGAACAGCAGTGGGCCTATGAGCAGGCGGTAAACGACATTAATGCAAAGGGCGGTATTTTCGTGAAGGAATACGGCAAGAAGCTGCCCGTGAAACTCATCACCATTGATGACGAGTCCGACCCTGGGAAGGCGGCTGTGGCCACGGAAAGACTAATAAAAAGAAATAAGGTGGATCTCATGCTTAGCGGCCAGGTAGGGGCCATGGGCACCCTTCCCGGCATGATCACGGCCGAGAAATACAAGACATACTACCACGGGGGTATTATCTGGCCCCAAACATTTGTGGAGCATGACTTCAAGTATTGCACCATGTATTTTTTTGATCCCACGCACGGGGGCATCATGCCCTTTGAGGTCTTTAACTCCGTGCCGGAAGACCAGAGACCGAAGAGACCGGCTCTGTTAATGGAGGACAGTTTTGACGGCAGGACCATGGGGGATGTGTGGAAGGACATAGGTGAGAAATACGGCTACAAGATGGTGCTCAGGGAGTCCATGGGCATGGGCGCCAAGGATTTCTCGTCACAGGTCATGAAGGCCAAGTCTGCTAATGTGGACGCTATCCTATGCATGGCCAATGTTCCGGAGACCGTGACGCTCGTGCGTCAGTTAAAGGAAAACAAGGTCAACATAAAGTGGTTCCAGGGATTCAAGGGGACATGGTCCAATGAGTTCCTGAAGGCCCTGGGTCCCGATGCGGAAGGCATCCTAATGGATGGGTTCTGGTCAATGGATTATGACTTTCCCGGCGCCAGGGAGCTGGGAGAGAGATACTACAAAGATCACAATGAGTATTCCGTAAGCGTGGGATACTATTACGCCACGGCTGATGTCCTGTGGCAGGCCATCGAGAAGGCGGGGACATTGGATGATCTCAAGGTCCGCCAGGCCGTCATGGAAAACGAATATATGTCAACCAACGGCCCGGTCAAGTATAATGAAAAGGGTATCGCGCTGTTTCCTCTCGGTAACCTCCAGTGGAGAGCCGGCAAGCAGGTGCTCCTCTACCCGCTGGATCGCGCAAAGGTAAAGGGCATTCCCATGAAACAATGGGACCAGCGTTGAATCAGGTGGATTATAACTTCATGAGGTATGATCCATATTGAAGAAGGTTGGTATTAAATAATTAGGGGCAGGAAGAGGGGAACCCGTAGGAGACCATTGGGCCGGGATGCAAGAAAGGCGTTCCGGCCCAAATTTAGTAAAAGGATCTCAAAAATTTATTATAGTCCAGGGCAGAAGGCCTCAAGGTATTTCATCTCGATGCTCTTTGCCTGTATTTCCCTGAACATTATGGCATATTCTGAGTTGTAGAGGGTTATATCAATATCCCCGTCTTCCTTCACCTGGATATGATGAACAAATTCATGGGCAAGAACAGCGGCTTTCCTGCAAGGATCCAGAAATTCTCCCACATAAACCTTCCCTGTAGCAGGACTGTAAAGACCGATTAGCTCCCTCAGATACATTTTCATCATCTTTTCAGCCTGATCATTGCCTATCTGATCGGCCCATTTCTGGAATGATTTCTCGTTATCTCTTTTAAACAGTTTCTGTAGCTTGGCCTTTGAAACGAATTGGAACTCGGGCATTGTATAATTGGAATCTACGCCCATCTCCCGAAGGACCCACTGAAATATCTCCTCTTCAGAATTGGCTGCAACCGGGACAACCCGGATAAACAGGGATATGGACAGTATCAGTATCAGCGTGATGGGAACTTGTTTTGCGCGATTCATAATATAATCCTCCTCAACCGGTGCTGATGAGAAGCGGTTACTTGGATGCTCGGAATGTCCGGATTTGGTGGGCCCTGATATAGAGAATTGATAACTCCTTTTTGTGTTATCAGTTTATTCAAAAAATGTGCCAAACAAGGATTGACCATAATTGCTAATTATTTCAACTAATTAATCTAATGAAAGAGCCCATGAATAGAATGTATTAGGGACAATGCGTCAAAGAACCGGGCAGTAGCACAGAAAAACAATGCAGTCCCATTGACTTGACAGTCTTCGCCATCTTACCTATACTCTTTAGGCCCGCTATCCAAGACAGCCCGATCCCTTTAACAACACCGACAATTTGGAAAATATTTAGGGGACATTGACTTTATGAAACTGGAATTTATTGAGGCCAGGGACCTGCCGGATGCCTGGTTTCAGTGCGTGTACAGACTGCTGGAAGAAGGCAGGGAATATACAATAGACAGGGGCAGTTATAGGGGACAAAAGAGACTGGAATTTGATTATGTCACTGTCCATGTAAAACACCCCGGTGTCAGGCCCCTGATACCCGACATACCCCCGGCCCTTGGCATCCCGAACCCCGTGGCGGACGGGTACCTGGAGGAATACCTCCCCTATCTCATGACATCGGCCAAGAAGGAGGGCGAAGACTACACCTACGGCCAGTACCTTGAGATGCAGATCGAGGAGGTAATTAAAATGTACAGGAATGACGGTCATGGGACAAACCAGGCCTATATGACCGTCGGAGACCCGGACTCGATACGGCTCAATGATCCGCCCTGTCTGAGGGGTATTGATACCAGGATAAAAGAGAACAGGCTCCATTTTATAATCTATTTCAGGTCCTGGGATCTCTGGAACGGATTCCCCGCCAACCTCGGCGCCATACAGCTCCTGAAGGAGTACATGGCCTCCAGCATCGGGGTGGAGGACGGCCAGATAATCGCGGCGAGCAAGGGGCTGCATCTCTATGATTACGTGTGGGAGCTTGCAAGGCTGAGGACCATGAAGCAGGGCATTCATAATAAAGACCTGAAGAGATGAAAATTGATTTAAAAGGACTGAATGCCCGGGAGACAGCGGAATGGATTGAGGGGTTGGGCCTGGAGGAATACAGGGCCTTCCAGATAAGGCAGTGGCTCTTTAAGAAGCTTGTAGATTCCTTTGACGAGATGACAAATCTCTCCAGGCCCCTCAGGGATCTCCTGAAAGACAAGGCGAATATCCATCACCTGGAAGGGGTCAGGACCCAGGTGGCAGAGGATACCACAAAAAAATACCTCTTCAGGCTCCCGGACGGGAATCACATTGAGTCCGTCCTTATCCCGGAAAGGGATCACTATACCCTCTGCATCTCCTCCCAGGCAGGCTGCGCCATGGAGTGCGTGTTCTGCCTCACGGGTAAACAGGGGTTCAAGCGAAATCTGACTCCCGCCGAGATTATCGACCAGGTGATCCAGGTTAAGAGGTCCATGAAGGACCCGGACAGGCTGAGAAACATCGTGTTCATGGGCATGGGCGAGCCCCTCGCAAACTATTACGGTGTTATCGTGGCACTGGGCAACTTGACGGGGGACGACGGCATGAACTTTTCCCATCGCAAGGTGACCCTTTCCACCTGCGGGCTGGCGCCGATGATCCGTAAGATGGGCAGGGAGACAAAGGTCAATCTGGCGATATCTCTCAACGCAGCGGACGACGTGACGCGTGATTTTTTGATGCCTGTCAACAGGAGATACAACCTTAGGGAGTTGATTTCAGCGTGCAGGGATTTTCCGCTCCCGAACCGCAGAATGATAACCTTTGAATATATTCTTATCAGTGGGATCAACGATCGGCCCGAGGACGCCCGGAATCTGATCAGGCTATTATCCGGCCTCAGGGCAAAGATAAACCTCATCCCCTTCAATCCCTGTCCGGGCCTTGAAATGTCCGCGCCTCCCATGGAGAAGATCCTCGAATTCCAGGAAATCCTGTTAAAGAGCCATTTCACAGCCATAATAAGGAAGAGCAAGGGCCGGGACATTTCCGCGGCCTGCGGCCAGTTGAGCGGGGAAGTCTCCTGAATTTTCACTTGCTTTAAAATTTCAATATGTTATCTATTATTATACAGATTCATTTCAACTTTAAATACGCGCTAAGGACATGGTCGGAAGAAATCCGGTACTGTGTCTCTCTTCAAGGGGACAGCTATCTGCTTGACAGAAAATGACCAGATATTTGGTGTTTGCTGGATTTGGAGAAAATGCTTAAAAGTGTTTTAGGCATAAACACCAAATATCTGGTCATAGCAAGCCAAGGTGGAATCTTTAAAAAGCTATCCCCTTGAAGAGAAACACAGTATCTGCTTCTATATTCAAATCTCTGGGAGGTTAAAATTAGTCCATGCCCTTTGGGTGTGGATTCTTTACTTGCAAAGGGTGAATCGAAATGATCGAACTGGATTTTTCAAAGGGAGACGGCCTGTTGCCTGCCATCGCCCAGGACTACCGGTCAGGCAGGGTATTGATGCTGGCCTACATAAACAGGGCCTCGTGGGAAAAGTGCCTCGAGACGGGTGAGGTCCATTACTGGAGCAGGTCCCGCCGTGAGCTCTGGCACAAGGGCGGGACATCCGGACATGTACAGAAGATCATGGAGATCTATGTGGACTGTGACAACGATGCCGTCCTTTTCAGGGTCGAGCAGAAGGGCGGGGCGGCATGCCACAAGGGCTATGAGAGCTGTTTTCACAACAGGGTTGATAGGAGCGGTGAGTCAACAATCGTGGATGAGAAGGTCTTTGATCCTGAAGAAGTCTACAAATAGAGGAAGAGCGAGGTTTTGGACATGAAAAAATTAAAACTGGGGATCCCAAAAGGGAGCCTGCAGAAAGCGACAATCAGCCTGTTTGAGAAATCGGGCTGGAAGATAAGCGTCAACGACAGGAGTTATTTCCCTGATATCAACGATGAGACGCTCGAGTGCACCATCTGCAGGGCCCAGGAGATGTCCCACTACGTGGAGAACGGGACAATTGACGCCGGATTGACGGGCAAGGACTGGACCGAGGAGAATGGATCGGATGTGGTGGTCGTGGATGACCTCGTCTATTCCAAGGTCAGTCAGAATCCTGCCAGATGGGTGCTTGCGGTTCCGGCTGACTCGGATATAAAGGAATTGAAGGATCTCGAGGGGAAAAAGATCGCCACGGAGCTCGTCAATTTTACCCGCAGGTTTTTTGAGGGCCAAGGCATCAATGTGGAGGTCGAGTTCTCATGGGGGGCGACAGAGGGTAAGGTCGTTTCAGGACTCGCGGATGCCATTGTGGAGGTAACGGAGACCGGCAGCACTATCAGGGCCCATGGCCTCAAGATAATCCATGAACTGATGAAATCCAATACCCAGTTAATCGCCAACAGGGAATCCTATAGAGACGAGTGGAAAAGGGAGAAGATAGGGCAGATCATACTGCTGCTCAAGGGCGCCCTCAGGGCCGAGAATATGGTCGGGCTCAAGATGAATGTCTCCGAAGACAAACTGGAAGGCATTATCGCGTTACTTCCGAGCCTTAACGCCCCGACGGTGGCCGGGCTCTATAACTCGAAATGGGCCTCCGTAGAAACAGTCGTGGATTACCGCGTCGTAAGGGAGCTCATCCCGAGGCTTATCAAGGCCGGCGCCGAAGGTATCATTGAGTACCCCCTGAATAAGGTGATCTGACTCAAAAAGCGGTTGATCAGGCTATTTTTGATGTGAGAAACCCCCGCTGTGCGGGAGCAAGAAACAGAGGCTATGCCATAGGAGTCATTGCTCCGGTCGGGTTCTTTTTTCAAGCCCTATCTATAGGCCAAGGTGGCGGTTCCCGCAGATGGAAGGGTTCAATAGGACAGGTCATTTCATCTGAAAGGGACATTCTGCCAGGGGTTTTGTGGCGTGAACCCTCCCATCTGCGGGAACGGCAGAGTCTGGTGGAACTCTTTTTGAGATAGGGCTTGAAAAAAGCACACGACCTCCGCAGTGGCTCAGGGTTGTTTTCGATACAGGCGCCCCTACAGGGCGCTGATTCAAAGCATGGTCCTATAGGCAAGATCTTTACTATCAAAAGAGTGGTTAATGATCCCCATAACCGAAAGGGCGCGTAATATCCCCTCGTTCATAGTCATGGACGTCCTCGATAGGGCCCATGAGCTTGAAAGGGAGGGCCGGAATGTTATTCACCTGGAGGTTGGAGAGCCTGATTTCCCGACGCCAGAATGTGTCTGCGAAGCAGCCATCCGGGCCATCCGCGAGGAGCGGACCCATTATACCCACAGCCTCGGGCTGATAGAGCTCAGAGAGGCCGTCTGCGGCCATTATCTCGAAAAATACGGGGTCCGTGTCGGGCCGGACCAGGTCCTGATAACATCAGGGACCTCCCCCGCTATCTATATCCTCTGCTCGACCCTCCTTGAAACAGGTGACGAGATCATCCTCTCCAATCCCCATTATCCCTGCTACCCCAATATTGCATCCCTGGTCGGCGCCGTGCCATCATTTGTGGATGTCCGCGAGGAGGATGGGTTTCAGTTGAGACCGGAAGAGATAAGAGAAAAGATAACTCCTCGAACAAAGGCCATCCTCCTCAATTCCCCCTCTAATCCCACAGGTAACCTTCTCTCACCTGAAAGGATGGAAGAAATAGCCGGCCTGGGGCCACCTGTCATATCCGACGAGATATACCACGGTCTTGTATATGGAGAAAAGGAGCACACAATACTGGAGTATACGGACAGGGCCTTTGTCCTGAACGGCTTTTCAAAGCTCTATGCCATGACCGGATGGAGACTGGGGTATGTTGTCGCCCCGCCGGAATTAATGCGACCCATGCAGAAGATACAGCAGAACCTCTTTATCTCTGCAGGCAGCGTGTCCCAGTGGGCGGGGGTGGCGGCCCTTACAGAGGCCGGGGAGGATGTGAAAGAGATGAGGCGCCTATATGACGAGAGAAGGAGATATATGATTCAAAGGCTGAGGGGCATGGGTTTCGGCCTGAAGGTTGAGCCCAGGGGCGCCTTTTATGTCCTGGTAAACGCGAAACATCTCTCTTTGAACTCCTATGAACTGGCATTTGAGATACTCGAAAAGGCCGGAGTGGGTGTAACCCCCGGAATAGATTTTGGAGACAAGGCCGAAGGTTATTTAAGGTTCTCCTATGCAAACTCCATTGAGAATATCAGGATAGGGCTTGACCGGATAGAAAGCTTTTTGGAGGAGAGGTAGATGGAGGTCTCCTTCATCACAAGCGCCTTTCAGGAGTCCCACTATCCCCCTCCCGACAGGCCGGAGATAGCCTTTGCCGGCAGGTCCAACGTGGGGAAGTCATCATTGATAAACGTGATCCTGGGCAGAAAAAAGATGGCGAGGACGAGCTCCACGCCCGGCCGGACACAGGCTATAAATTTTTTCCTGGCCGGCGAGAGGATGTACCTGGTGGACCTGCCTGGCTACGGTTTCGCCCGTGTGCCGTTCCAGGTCAGGAAGTCATGGGGGAGCATGGTTGAGACCTATCTGATGAAGCGCCCAAACCTAAAGGCCGTGGTGGTCATCCTGGATATCAGGAGGGACCCCGGCAGGGGGGATATGGATCTCTTGGGCTGGCTCAATAAGTACGGCATAGACACAATCCTTGTCCTTACCAAAGCTGACAAGCTTTCGCGCCAGAAGTCCACTGCCAGGGCGAAGCTTATCCGCGAAGCACTGGGAGAGCTCGCATCTGACAGTCCGACCGTCTTTTCCGCCAAGACAAGGGAAGGAAGGGATGAGATATGGGAAAAGATCGAAAGGATCATCGCTGTTTGAGAGCTACCGGAAATCCTCGAGGCCGTAGGCCTTGATCTTTTTATGGAGGTTGCTCCTCTCCACGCCGATGGCCTCCGCCGTCTGGGAGATATTCCCCCTGAAAAGCCGTAACTTGCTTGCGATAAAGGCCTTTTCAAAATGGATTCGGGCCTCTTTAAAGGTTTCAATTGCCAGGTACGATTCATGCTCCTCATTTGCCCCGTATTCCTGGTTAAAGGGGGGAGGAATGTCCCTGGCCCGGATCACACTTTCAGGGGACATAATGATCAGCCTCTCTACGAGGTTCTTTAGTTCCCTCACATTTCCCGGCCAATGATATCTCTTCAGCAGATCGATGGCTTCATCCGAGAACTCCCTGGCCTCCAGATTCGCGTCCGTGTAAAGATCCTTCATGAAATTCTTCGCTAACACCGGGATATCGTCAAGTCGCTCCCTCAGGGGAGGGACCCTTATGGGGACGACATTCAATCGATAATAGAGGTCGTCCCTGAATGTGCCTTTCTCTATCTCCGCCTCAAGGTCCTTGTTGGTTGCCGCGATAACGCGGACATCCACGTGTATGGTCCTGGAACCTCCCACCCTCTCAAATTTCTGCTCCTGGAGGATCCTGAGGGTCTTGCTCTGGGCCTTCAGGCTCATGTCACCGATCTCGTCCAGGAACAGTGAGCTCTCATGGGCCAGGTCAAATTTCCCCTTCTTCATTGAACCGGCGCCCGTAAAGGCCCCCTTTTCATGACCGAAGAGCTCACTCTCTATCAGCTCTTCGGGGATGGCGGCGCAGTTTACCTCCACCATGGGCTTGTGGCTGCGCTTGCTCTTCCTGTGGATGGTGTGGGCGACAAGCTCCTTGCCGGTCCCGTTTTCGCCGGAAATCAGCACCCAGGCGTTGGTGGGGGCGACGATCCTGATCTGTTCCTTCAGCTCCCTCATTGTCTTACTGTCGCCTTTTATCCTGTATCGATTCCTGTCCTTTTCCTTGAGGAGTGTGATCTCTTCCTCGAGTTGATAATAATCAAGTGCGTTATTGACCGACAGGAGCACCTTCTCAAGGGAGAGAGGCTTCTCGATAAAGTCGTACGCCCCCAACTTGGTGGCCTTGACGGCGGTTTCGATGGAGCCGTGCCCAGACATCATGACGACCTGGAGCTGGGGATAACTCTCTTTTATCTTGACAAGGGTCTCTATCCCGTCCATGTCCGGCATCCATATATCAAGGAGGACCAGGTCGGGCATAACTTCGTCGATCTTCTGCAGGGCCCCGATTCCGCTCAGCTCGCTCTGGACCTCGAACCCCTCATCCGTAAGGATCCCTTCCAGGGATTGCAGTATGCTCTTTTCATCGTCAACGACTAATATGGTTCTTGCCATTTGCTACCTCATAAGACGTTTCAATGATGCTCCATCATCTGTATTGCTATTTCTGCCGTCTTTAGCGAGGCCCCGCCGCTCCCCAGTTTCTCCTTCACCCCCTTTAGGCCCTTTAACATCTCTGATCTTCTGTGCTCGTCCTGCATTATGGAAAGGGCAGTTTCAGCGAGCGCAACGGGTGTGACATCATTCTGGATGAGCTCCGGGACGATTTCCTCGTCCGCTATAAGATTGACAAGCCCGATATGGCGTACCTTCAAGACCATCCTCGCGACCCAGTAAGAGATTGACGATACCCGATATGTTATGACCATGGGCACTTCCATAATGGCCGCTTCCAGGGTAGCTGTTCCCGAAGCCACCAGGGCGAAATCACACACACTTAATGTCCTGTATATGTCCAGGGGAGAAATAATAATCTCAAGAGGCGATTCATGGATAATGGGAACGACCAGGTCGGGAGAGATGGTGGGCGCTATGGGCAGGACGCACTTCATGTTGTGGTAACTGGATGACAGGATTTCGGAGGCACGGATCATCAATGGCAGAAGATTCCTGACCTCCTCGATTCTGCTGCCCGGCAAGAGGCCCAATATGGGACCACCGTCTCCGAGCCCCAGGCTCTTTCTGATCCCATTCCCTTCCAGGCCGGGGGGAACGGCGTCCAGGAGGGGATGTCCCACGTAATCGATATTAATGTCCATTCCTGAATCGAGATAGAATTCCTTCTCAAAGGGAAGGATCACGGCCATCCTGTCAACACGCTTTGCTATCTTTTTAACCCGTCCTCTCCTCCAGGCCCATATCTGGGGACTTATATAATAGAGGACCGGCACCCCAAGACCTTTGGCGACGCGGGCCAGATTGATATTAAATTCGGGGTAGTCAATGAGTATAAGGAGATCGGGACGGCTGTTCTTTAGCAGTTTGATTAAATTGTGACGTGCCTTGACAATGGAATACAGCTTTGAAAAGACCTCGGTCAATCCAACAACAGCCATGTCCGATGAAGAAACAAGGATGTCAACACCGGCGTCCTCCATTTTCTTTCCGCCTACTCCCCGGACAATAATTCCGGGAGAGAGTTTCTTCATGGCTCTCACAAGATTAGCGCCATGTAAGTCTCCGGAGGCTTCCCCCGCGATAATAATTACATGCTTTAGGGTTTGATTTAACACATTAGATTAATGGAATATGGGTTGTCTGAAATCAATCAATGCAGCGAAAATCCCTGCAGCCTCTCTTTATCTGATCGATTATTTCAAGGGAGATCTTAAGGGCCTTTCTTCCATCCTCACCGGGAACGACAGGCCTGGATCTGTTTATAACCGAGTGGACAAAAGAACTTATTTCATCGGCAAGGTGATCACAGTTCGGATATTGGTTTGTTTCCGGCTTTAATTCACAGAGATTGGCCAGTTCCCCTTTCCCATTATCCAGTCGTGTAATGTTTATTGACCTTTTAAGACAGTCCGCTTCCATATATAGATCGGGCTGGTAGACACGGATTTTCCTTATATTTTTATGGCTGACTCTGCTTGTGGAGAGATTGGCAACTACACCATTTTCAAAGATCATCCTGGCGTTGGCAATATCAGTCATACCTGTCACCACGGACATGCCTACAGCATGAAGTTCTTTTACCTTTGAGGGGACCATATTTAAAATGATATCCAGATCGTGGATCATAAGATCAAAAACCACATCCGTGTCCGTACCCCTTTGAGTGAAGACATTCATGCGATGGGCTTCGATGAAGACCGGGTCTTTAAGCAGGGACATCATCTTGACGATGGCGGGGTTAAAACGTTCGACAAATCCCACCTGCAGGATGAGATTCTTCTCATTAGCCAGATTTATCAAGGCATCGGCAGGCTCTAACTTATAGGTTATGGGTTTTTCGATCAATAGATGAATGCCATGTGAAAGGACGTCCTTTGCAACTTGAAAATGAGATACCGTAGGCACGGCAAGACTTACCGCGTCAACTTTTTTTAATATCTCATGGTGTCTTTCATAGACAGTAGTATTATAATTCCTTGCAATCTCATTGGCGCGGTCAGGATTTGTATCTACAATTCCCACCAAATCCACCATTGGAAGATTTTTATATTTCTGAACATGGTATTCTCCCAGATGACCTACGCCTATTACTCCAACTCTTAATTTGTCCCGTTTCACTTGCTTTATCTCCATAAACTTATCAGTAAAGACCGGAGTTGATAAGATTAATATTTCCTGTTCAGGGTCTCGCTCAATATAACAAAAAGACCGAGGTCAAGGCAGTAAACGCGAATAGGAGACAATTGACATGCCCTTCCTGTCTGCATATTCTATCATCTCTTCCCTGTCGAACATCAGTGTCTTTTCCGCTTCCAGTGCCAGGACAGAGGCCCTGACCTGTGACATGGTCTGAATAGTTTGAAGACCCACTGAAGGGACATCAAAACGCATATCCTGATCTGGCTTGCTTACCTTGACGACAACAGCCTTTTCCCTCGCGATTCTTCCGCCCCTCATAATAGTCTCATTGGTGCCGTCAATCGCCTCAAGGGCAAGGACGGTCCTGTTCCTTACCACGACACACTGGCCCACATCCAGCCGGCCAAGCTCTTTTGCGACCTTCCACCCGAATTGAATGTCCACCTCTTCTTCCCTGCTCGGTTTTTTCCTGGTAAGACATCCCTCGGGGGTCAATAATTCGGGCAGATAACTGATAGAGCTGACTATCTCTATGCCCTCCTTGGAGAGTTCAGCGGCCACGGCCCTTAAGATGCCGTCATCATGGAATACGGCCAACCTGGACATAAGGGAAAGACCCTTTAGATCGGGCCTGACCTTGCCGAACATCCGGCCTTTTGATATGGTGCCCGCCATCAACGCCTTCCGGACCCCGTTCTCCTTGAAGGCCTTGATAAGTTTTCCCAGTTGGCCCAGTTTAATCCAGGTTATCTTATCGACCTTGCCGGATAATTCGGGATCCGTGTCACCCTGATGGGCGACAGCCACTACATTAAATCCCTGCTTTCTGGCAGAGTCGGCCACCATAAAGGGGAAACGGCCACCCCCGGCAATGATACCCAAGCTGTTTTTTTCTTCATTCACCTTTTTCGACTTCTTGGAAATTCTGCAACTTATTGAAATCGTAGGTGTTTGCAGGGGACTGAAGTACGCCCCGCGCATGGAATAATCCTATAACCCATTTTGCCGCCTAAAATCAAAGTAATATTTTCTAACGTGTTATTCCCCTTTTTGAAGACTTGATAAAATCGAGGAGCATATCCAGTTCGGGGAATGGTTCCATCTCCTCCCTGACCCTTTTAACTCCCTCACTGAACCTGCCGCACTCACGCCATATTATCCTATAGGCCTTTTTCAGGCCGTTGATGGTCTCGCTCTTAAATCCCCGGCGCTTAAGCCCGTTCCGGTTGAGTCCGTATAGCTTCACCCTGGTGCCTGCGGCCATCATGAAGGGTGGAATATCCATGGAAACACCCGAATTGCCGCCGATAAAGGCGTGGACCCCTATCCTCACAAATTGATGAACCGCCACCAGGCCCCCCAGATTGGCGTAATCCCCGACGGATGTGTGCCCCCCCAGGGTCGCAACATTGGACATGATTATATTGTTTCCCAGGATGCAGTCGTGAGCGACATGGGAATAGGCCATCAGGTAATTTCCATTGCCGACGATGGTCTCCCATTCCTGTTTGGTTGACGCCCTGTTTATTGTGGCATATTCTCTGATGATGTTTCCATCGCCGATGACCACCCGGGTATCCTCTCCTTTATATCCAATGTCCTGGGGCGGCGAACCGATCGACACAAAGGGATATACCTCGTTTCGTTCGCCGATACTGGTGTGCCCTTCAATGATCACATGGGAACCGATCGAAGTATCCCTTCCAATGGTTACATGGTCCCCTATGATACTGTAAGGGCCTATCTTGACCCCCGAGGCCAGTTCGGCATGGGAACTGACAACCGCCGAAGGATGAATTTCCATCTTCAATTTCCTGTTAAAAACATCAGCCTATGGTGGCCATGAGTTCCGCCTCGGCGACCAGGTTATCGCCGACAAAGGCCTTTCCCGCCAATTTCCAGATCCTGGAACCGGTCCGGAGGGATTTTACCTCGAATACCAGCTGATCGCCGGGCACAACGGGCCTGCGAAATTTCACCTTATCAATCGCCATAAAAAATATGGAATCAGGATCGCCTTTTTCCCTGGCGACACCTACCGAGAGCCGTGCAAGCACTCCCCCGACCTGGGCCATGGCCTCTATTATCAAGACTCCAGGCATAATAGGATTACCAGGAAAATGTCCCTGGAAAAAGGGTTCGTTGCTGGACACGTTTTTTATTCCCTTCACGCTCTTCCATGGCTCCAGTTCCGTGATCCTGTCTACAAGCAAAAAGGGATAACGGTGGGGAAGCAATTTGATAATACCATCATAGTTGATCGGAAGTTCCATGGCTCTTCACTTAAATTTTATGGTTAACGATAAACATTAATGCTATTTCAGCATCTTTTCCATTTTTTTAACTCTCTCCTCAAGGCTCCGAAGGCGATCATTTAACTGTGGCAGCCGGTTAATCAGGCCCCTTGTCTTTAACCAGTGCCGGTGGGGCATGGTGGGGTTGCCTGAAACCACCTCATCTTCTGCAAGGGATTTATGTACCCCGGAGGCAGAACCTATCATGGCCCTGTCTCCCACCTTCAGGTGGTCGCCGATTCCGACCTGACCGCCGATAACCACATCGCGGCCGATCCGTGTGCTGCCTGAAATGCCCGTCAGCGCCACTATGACCGTATTCTCTCCGATTTCAACATTATGGGCTATCTGGATTAAATTATCGGTCTTGACACCCTTCCTGACAAGGGTCTTGCCAAGGGCGGCCCGGTCGATTGTGGTGTTGGCGCCTATCTCGACGCGGTCATCTATCTGGACGATCCCTAACTGGGGTATCTTGACGTTTTCAACCCCGTCCCGGACAAATCCAAAACCGTCGCTCCCTATAACGCAGCCCGGGTGGATGATCACTTCATTTCCGATAATACAGTCTCTCAGGACAGTGACATTGGGATAAATTACTGTTCCGAAGCCGATCCTGACACGGTCGCCTATAAAGGTCCCGGGAAAGAGTGTGACATTATCACCTATTACGGCCTCCTTTCCCACATACACCATCGGGTAGATGGAGGCATCTTTTCCAATTATACTGCTTTCATCCACCCTGGCGTCATCGCTGACTCCAGGGAATCTGGGGAGGGGGGGCGCGAAGATCCCCGCGGCCCTGGCATAGGCGAGTCTGGGATTAGGGACCACAACCTGTGGCCCGCCATAGAAATCAACCGGTTCTGAAACGAGGAGCGCCGATGCCTTCGTGGTTTTGGCCAGGTCTTTATACCGTTTATCCAAGAAGAATGAGATCTCCCCCTGGGAGGCCTTTTCAAGGGAATCGATTCCGGTTATCAGAACCCGGTCGTCCCCAATGACTTTTCCGCCAAGAATTTCGGCTATTTCCCTGAGATGCCGCCCCAAAATCGGCCCCCTCTAAGGCTTGACTTTATTATATTCTTTGATCACCTGATCCGTGATATCCAGGAGGTCTGAAGAGAACATGATTCCGCCGCTCCTCTTCTCAAGTATCATCTGATAATTTTCCCTTTGGGCGATGGTCTTGACAATCCCCTCCAGGTCCTTGAGTATATTTTGACGCGCATCGGCCTCAGCCTTATTCATCTCCTCATTCATGTCCTGAAGAAGGTATCCCAGATCACGCCTTTTTCTCTCAAATTCCTTCTGTTTGTCTTCCTTTGCATCCAGACTCAGCATCATGCTCTGTTTCTCCATCTGTTTCTGCAACTGAGCCAGCTCATTCTGCTTTTCATCCAGGCTTTTCTGGAGGGAATCGTGCTTTGCCTTGAGGGCCTGAAAGACCCTCTTGCCCTCATTGGATTTATTAATGCATTCCTGCAGATCCAGCACGCCTATCTTCAGGGCATCGGCTGCCAGGGAATGAGACTGGAATGAAAGGATCGCGGCTATAAATATCGCCAAGGTAATAAATCGCTTCATGTCTCCTCCTCTTCATTATATCTATTATATCTTTTAAAATTGTCCTCCAATGCTGAATTCCCACGCCCCGGAGGTTTCGCCAGTCCTTGGATCAAGTTTCCATCCATATTCGAGGCGGAGGGGTCCAATGGGCGAATACCATCTTACACCGGTTCCCACCGACCTCCTGGCCTTGAACTCAAAATCTTCTTCTTTTCGAAAGACATTGCCAGCGTCAAAGAATACAACCCCTCTTAATCCCTGCTCCTTCAGAACAGGGAAAATATATTCAAGTTTATAAAGCCACATCTTTTCGCCGCCTATTGCGTCATCCGTTGCTGGATCCCTGGGTGAGATGCTGGCGTATTCATATCCCCTCACGGAATCTATGCCCCCCAGGACAAATTTTTCATAGACAGGCAGCCTTCCACCTGGCCTCTCCACGACATATCCGGCCCTTCCCTCGACCATAAAGACAGTATTCCACCACATGGGGAAATACCATGCCGACTTGGCAGTGTATTTCGTAAAATAGGAATCTCCTCCAAAAACGCCCCCGGCATATTCTACGGAGAGGCTATTAACAGACCCACTCCTTGTATCCCAGGGCCTGTCCTTGGAATTACGCTCTACGCCAAAAGTCATGCTGCTTGTGACATTCCTGCCGGCCATCTCTTTGATGACGGTGGCCGCTGTGTCAAGTATATCGGTTATTTCGGCATTATCATAGCCATATCTTACGGACCCTCTTGTGTACTCATCAATGTTTAGAGGGAACCCGAACCTGAGGGCGCCCCCGAGGCTGTTCTTGGTATAAGTGTCGTATTCAGTCTTCCAGTTATACAGGTCAACACCTGCGGAAAGGGGCTTGTCCAGGAGCCATGGCTCGGTAAAGCTTAAACTGAACTGGGTTGTACGGGCGCCTAGCGCGGCCTGCCCGACCAGCCTTTGCGCCCTTCCCCCGAGATTGTTAAATGACACCTGGGTCATACCTATGACCTTATCAAAAGAGCTGTATCCGGCACCGATACTGAAGGTGTCCGTCCGCCTCTCCTTCACTCCTATGTCCAGGATCATCAGGTCGTCCCGACTGCCTTCCCTGGTGTTGACATCGATATCCTCAAAAAAACCGAGACGATGCAGGTTGCTCGTACTCTTGCTCAGATTGGTCCCGCTGAAATAGTCGCCTTCAACAACCTTAAGCTCGCGCCTTATGACCTTATCCCTGGTCATGGAATTTCCGGTAATATTTATCCTTTCAAACCGGACCCTCTTCTTTTTGGATATATCGTAGGTGATATCCACCAGGTAATTCTTATCATCTTCCTTGGTAACGGGCACAACTTCGGCATAGGCAAATCCCGCGTCGGCATATAGATCCTTGAGCATCAGGATATCCTGACGAATAACCTCACGATTGAAATATTTCTCCTTATTGATTTTCAAGGCTGCCTGGAGCTCCTCCTCGGGCCTTATCAGGTCCCCCTCCAGGCGCACCTTATTTACCTTGTATTGATTCCCTTCAATGATCTCAATGGTGATCGTAAGGCCCCTCGTCTCTTTATCATAGGTTACCCGAGGTTCTCCGGCCCTTGCCCTTATGTAGCCCCTGTTATGATAAAAGGAGACGACCTTTTGGATGTCAAATTCCAATTTTTTCATGTCCAGCATCCCGGACTTGGTGATCCACGAGAAGAAGCCCTTTTCGCTGGTCTCCATGACATCCTTCAGGTCATCATTGTCAAAAATTGTGTTCCCGACAAACTCTATCTTCCTGATATATACCTTTTCCCCTTCATTGATGTGATAGATCAAAGAGACTTCATTATTGGGGAGATCCTGGATCTCATCCGTGATCTCGACATTATAATAACCCTTCTGCCTGTAATGCTCCCTGAGCCTGTTAACGCTCTGCTTTACCTCGCTCTGGTTCAGGATTGAATATTTCTTTATCCCTATCTCCTCCTCCAGTTCCTTATCTTTTATCTTCTTATTGCCATCAAAGGAGATCTGGCCGATAGAAGGCTTTTCAACGACATGAAAAGTAACCACTTTCCCTTTTGCGCCGTCTTCCGATTCTATGTTTACATCCTTGAAATATCCCATCCTGAATATGGCACGCAGGTCATCGTCTAACTTGTCCTGGTCGAATCTCTCCCCCTTTTTGCTTTCAATTACCGCCAGGATGGCATCGCTCTCAATCCGCCTGTTGCCCGTGACCCGAATTGATTCAATCTGCGGCACCCCTGAGATCTGGTTATCGATGCTCACGGCCGCGCGTTCCACGGCGTCCGCCGCCCTGTCCACGTCATCTTCCACCATGAAGACGGAGAAAGGAGGTTTGACCATGTTGACGTCCACGACCTTTAGATCGAGACTAATCTTAACCCCTATCTGGGTAAGGCTTCCAAGGATAACCCAATCCGCGTTGAGATCCTTGCCCAGGGCTACCATATCCTTTGTTTCAAAGGCGGGTAGGAAGGCCAAGGGATGTTTATTGACCCGATCAGGACTAATAATGTCGTACCCCTTTTCGGCCATTCGGTTCGCGAGCATGCTTTGCAACCCCTCCTTCAGGTGATCAAGGGGCTCAGGGGAGTGAATCTCGAAGGGCAGGACAGCGACTTTTCCCTTTCCCTGGGCCCGGACCAGGGCGGGCGTCATCAGACATAAAAAGATGACGAAAAGTATTTTATAAATGCGGATCTCCATCCACCCGGCCCTATTATCAGACACCTGAATCACTCCGTCCCTGACCCCTTTCATGGATCTTGCCATCTACTATCTCCATCTTTTTTTTCATCTTTTCTGCTAACTTCAGATTGTGAGTAGCAATAACCATACTCAGCCCGGCTTCCTCTTTTAAGCGGAGTAGAAGATCTATTATTTCCTCTCCCGTAATCCTGTCAAGATTTCCTGTCGGCTCATCAGCAAGCAACAGCTTTGGCCTCATGATCAATGCCCTGGCAATGGCGACCCGCTGCTGCTCACCCCCGGAAAGCTCGCCGACCCTGTGATTCAACCGGTTTTCAAGCCCCACATCAGCAAGAATCTCCCTGGCCGCGTCCACGGCCCAGCGCTTGCTTGAACGCGCTATGAGGGCGGGCATGACGGTATTTTCAAGGGCGTTGAACTCAGGAAGCAAGTGATGGAACTGGAAAACGAAACCAATGGAGCTGTTCCTCAACCGGCATAGTTGAGTTTCCTCCATTTTGCTTACATCCTGATCGTCAAAACGGACAAAGCCCGAAGTCGGTGGCTCCAGGGTCCCCATGATATTCAACAGGGTTGATTTCCCAACCCCCGAGGCCCCTATTATCGACGCTGTTTCCCCTGGGTTAATGGTGATGTCTATGCCCTTCAGGACATTTATTATATTCCCGTTAAGGGTGAAGGATTTATGGATGTTTTTAAGCTCAAGCACTTAGATCACCACGGCCCTACTCATATCTCAACGCCTCAACCGGATTCAATTTCGAGGCCCGCCAGGATGGGTAGATCGTGGCAATGAAGGACAGCAGCACGGCCGCCAGGGGCACGAGCGTAACATCCATGGTCTCCACCTTTACGGGGAGGTTCATCAGCCCGTAAAAGTCAGTGGGCATTTTTATGTGTATATATTTCCCGATCAATTGACAGATCCCGAGCCCGGCCGCGAGACCCGCGACTGTGCCCGACAGGCCGACCAGGAGGCCCTGAAGCATGAAGATGCGCATGATGCTCTTTTTTGTGGCGCCCATTGCCCTTAGAATGGCGATGTCGCGGGTCTTTTCCATAACCACCATTACCAGGGTGCTTATTATATTCAAGGCCCCCACCAGAACGATCATGGTAAGTATGATAAACATGGTTATTTTTTCAAGTTTCAGGGCCGAAAAGAGGCTCTTGTTTCGCTCCATCCAGTCCTGGACCCAGTAGGGATAACCCAGCACCCCCTCTATGGCCTCGCCGATCCTGTCTGACTTGTAGGGATCTTTCACCCTGACTTCGATGCCCGTAACCCTGTCTTCAGCCCCTAAAAAATCCTGGGCCTCCTGGAGGGACACAAATACCATTGACAGGTCGTATTCGTACATTCCCGAGCTAAAGAGTGCCGTGACACGATACTTGCGGCTGTTGGGCGTCCTTCCCAGGGGGGTCAATCTCCCCTCGGGTGAGACCAGGGTCAGGATATCCCCGGGCATGGCGTCTATCTGCCTGGAAAGCTCAGTGCCTATGATTATGCCTGGCAGATCCCCATGCATATGGTTAAGGGACGATAATGAGCCCTCTTTGATCATGGGGACTATGTCTATCACCTCGCCCACGGTCTTGACGTCGATTCCCCTTAGAACAGCACCCGAAGCGCCGGCCTTGCCGTTCACCATGACCTGGCTGTAGATGGTGGGCGTGGCGCCGGTGACCCCCTCAACCCCTTTGATATCCTTCAAGATCTTCCCATAGTTGTTGAATGCCCCTCCATAATTCCTCACCAGGATATGGGCGTTTACCCCTAATATCTTGTGTATCAGGTCCGCTCTGAAGCCATTCATTACGGACAGGACAATAATAAGGGCCATTACCCCCACCATCACGCCGACCACGGAGATAATGGAAATAATTGAGATAAAGGCCTGTTTCCTTTTGGCCTTGAGATACCTGATACCCAAAAAGAGTTCAAAAGACATCAGAACTATTCTCCCAACCCTGGGAAGGCCTACCTGGCCCTCATATGGGGGAAAAGGATCACGTCCCTGATCGAGGGGGCGTCGGTCATCAGCATAATGACCCTGTCAATACCTATGCCTTCTCCGGCGGTCGGAGGCAGGCCGTGCTCCAGGGCAGTTAGATAATCCTCATCCATGAACTGGGCCTCCTCGTCCCCCGATTCCCTGAGAGATACCTGATGCAGGAACCTCTCCCTCTGGTCATAGGGGTCATTTAATTCCGTAAATGCGTTGGCGATCTCCTTGCCGCCTATGAACAGCTCAAACCTGTCAACTATCCCTGGGTCCAGGTCGTTCCTGCGCGAGAGGGGAGATACATCGGTCGGGTATCCGACGATAAAAGTGGGATCTATCAATTCAGGTTCTACCATCTGGTCAAAAATTTTCGTAAGCACTTTTCCATGACTATCCCTTTGAGAAAGGGAAATGTCCCGGGACTCGGCAAAGGCTGCGGCTGATTTCGGGCTGCTCAGGACTTCTTCATCGACACCGGCTATCTCCCTCAGGGCATCGTAGAGAGAGATCCTTTTCCAGGGGGGAGTAAAATCTATTCTGTTCTTCTGGTACTCCACCACATTGGCGCCGATGATCTCCTCCAGGATATGGTTAAAAAGCTCTTCTGTAAGGACCATCAGGTCTTCATAGGTGGCGTAGGCCATGTAGAATTCGAGCATTGTGAACTCGGGATTGTGCTGTACCGAGATACCCTCATTCCTGAAATTACGGTTTATCTCAAAGACCCTTTCCAGACCGCCCACAACGAGTCTCTTCAGATATAGCTCGGGAGCGACCCTGAGATAGAGATTCATCCCGAGTGCGTTATGATAGGTCTTGAAGGGCCTGGCCGTGGCACCACCGGGAATGGGCTGCATCATGGGTGTCTCGACCTCCAGGAATCCTTTTTTTATGAAGAATTCCCTCAGGGCATGAATGGTCCTGCTCCTCAAGACAAATATCTCTTTGACCCGGTCATTGACGATCAGGTCCAGATAACGCTGGCGGTATCTGGTCTCGATATCCGTCAACCCGTGCCACTTTTCCGGGAGGGGCCTCATGGATTTGGACAGGAGCCGGATATTATCCGCAAGGATGGTCAATTCTCCGGTCCTGGTCTTGAAAAAGGAGCCCTTCAGGCCGATAAAGTCTCCTATGTCCATAAGCTTAAAGAGCCCGTACTGTTCATCCCCGATCTTGTCTTTCCTGATGTATGCCTGGATATATCCGGTCCCGTCTTTGATGTGAATAAAAGACGCCTTTCCGAAATTACGAAGGGACATTATCCGGCCCGCCATGGAGGATGTGATATTTTCCTTTTCCAGGGCCACCGGGTCCATGGAACCGTATTTTTCAATGGCGTCGGATGCCGTGATATCATAATGAAAACCCGCGGGATAAAGGTTTATCCCCATGGCCTTCAGGGTTTCGGCCTTTTTCTTCCTGTCTTCAAATACTGCGCTTGTTTTGTCCATGATATATTATATTGACCTTAATACGTATTTATTTATGTCTTAAAGCCCACCCCTCATGTCATTATCAGATAAAATTGTACATCACGCATGAAGAGATCCGGTACTGAATTTCTCTTCAAGGGGATATCTACCTGCCTGATTGCAAATGACCAAATATTTGCTGTTTGCCAAGTTTGGAGGAGATTCTCAAGGGGTTTTTAGGCATAAACACCAAATATTTGGTCATGGCAATGCCCGGTGGAATTTCAAAAAGCTATCCCCTTGAAGAGAAACACAGTACCTAACTCTATCAGCAAACTCCAAAAGGGCTTAAACAGGGACATTCCCTTTGGCCGTGTATTCTTTAATAGTATATTAATAAAGATGTTATCCAATTATTTTAATAAGTTGAACTTATTCTCTTAATCTAATTGCCTGTGATAGTCAAGGTAAAAGAGCAGCCTTTTTGCCGGGCCGGAGGGCGATGTCCGCAGTTTAAGGCGCACGGGGATCTACCGGGTCAAAATTAAGTCAGTTTGCAATGCTCACAACCTGTCGAGATCCATTCGGCCTCGAGCTCATGGCTAAAAGGTCTCTAGGTCGAGCGACTGGAATGTTGGAATAGTGTAATGATGGAATGAAGATCTTTATTCTCGATAAGTTGCAGAAATTCCGAGGTGTCTGATTACCTGCGGGTTATGGGTGATTGACTTTTTTCAGGCGGGCTATGGTCGCACCCCATCCGGAAGGGCCGCTGTCGAGCCCAAAATCCTCCACCAGGGGGTGCCTTTCAAGGAGGGAGTGTACTTTGCGTCTCAGTGTTCCCCTGCCTTTTCCGTGGATTATCCTGACCTCATGGATTCCCCTTTCGATGCAGGCCCTCAGATATTCCTCCACCAGGTCGTCGGTCTCCTGCGGGGCGAACATGTGAAGATCCAGGGTCCCGTTGATCGGAATATGGATCGCCTCATCCTCTTCTCTTGTCATGTCTTTGGAATCCGCTCACTATTCTCAGGTCAAGGGTTCAAGGTGGGCCTGGTCCTTGAAGGAATCCAGGATATCCTTTTCCAGATTTTTATATTCATCCTCCGTTTCACACTCCACAACAAGGACCCGGTCATCCAGGACCTTGAGAAAGCCGTGTTTTTTGACGATCTCAATGACCTTTTTTACATCCACCGTGACCCAGCCCTTCATCCTCAAGACCAGTTCGTCACCCTTAAAGGGCCGCTCAATGGTGAGGTCCACGTCTCTTTTCTTGGCCTCCCAGCCGATAACCGATGGCCTGACGATAACCGGCGTGACCGGATCATGCATTGCCGCGCATCTGAACCAGAGTCTTGCCCTGATCATCTCCCTAAACCCCCTATTAAAACTTGATCTTGGGCGCTTCCTGGCGCTCCTTGGGGACCTCAAAGAAGGTGGCCTTTTCAAACCCGAACATCCCGGCGACGATGTTTGTGGGAAAGCTCCTGATCTTTACATTATAGGCCCTGACAGCCTCATTATACCTGCGTCTTTCAACGGCTATCCTGTTTTCCGTCCCCGCAAGCTCATCCTGCAGACGAATAAAGTTGGTATTGGCCTTCAACTCGGGATAGCGCTCCACGACCACCAGAAGACGCGAGAGGGCAGAGGTGAGCTGATTGTTGGCATCTATCTTGCCGCTGATGCTACCGGCGCCCGCGACCTTTGAGCGTGCTTCCGTGACATCTATAAAGACCTCCTTTTCATGGGCCGCGTATCCCTTTACAACCTCCACGTAGTTTGGGATCAGGTCATAGCGTCGCTGGAGTTGATTTTCCACCTGTGCCCAGGAGCTCTTCACTGTTTCGTCCATATTTACCAGGGCGTTATAGGTGCCTTTGAGGTAAAGGATCGGAACCAGAATAACAATAACGACTATAATTGCTATGATTAGAAGAGTCTTCTTTGTTTGAGTCATTTCATCCTCCCAATTTGTCCACGATCATTGAAAGCCTTCGCACTTCCTTCAGGTAGTCCTTAAACAGGAGCCTCATCTCTTCATCACCTAATTTGATCTTGTCCTCCTTTACGTCGAGGACCCTTTCAAAAAGGGCTGGATCGAGGTTATAGGCGTCGCTCACGGCCCTTAAAATTTCACGTTTTCCTGATGGGATCTCCGCTTCTCTCAGGAAAAGGAGGGCCGTGAAAATGGCTAAAAAGGCCTGGAGGGATCCGGCAATGACCTCTTTCATTTTCCTTGCCTTTACTCCTGTTTCCAGAAAGGCGGTCCTGAGGACAAGAAGCTTCCCCTTGATCTCCCGCTCGCACTGCAGTCGTATATTATTATGGTCAAAGGAGAGATTCTCCAGGAGATCCTTTCCATAAACCAGGACGTGATTGCGCTGGAAATTCAGGTATTCTATGGGAAAGACGTCCGTGGAGGTCTCTATGTACCCCTGCGTCAGGAAGAGGGGGACGGCAACTTTCCTTTTCTGCCACGTGTGCACGGTCTTGAAGGCCCTGTCTATATTTCCTATCCCTTCCTCGGAGAGGACGATCATGAAATTGATGTCTGATTTTCCGGGCCGATAATTCTCTCCCGTTGCGCTCCCGTATAGGATGATGCTCACAAGGTCCTCCCCGAAAAGTCCCTTGTAGTCCTCGACAATCTGCCGGGATATCTCCTTTGGGTCCTGTGAAGTCTTGGCCATAATACCTCCCTAAGGTCCTTATCAAAAACCGCCGCCGGCGCCGCCGCCGCCGCTCATTCCTCCGCCGAAACCCCCGAAACCCCCTCCAAAACCTCCAAAGCCTCCTCCGAGACCTCCTCCTCCGAATCTGCCCCTGGAACTTCCTCCCCCCATAAGAAAGGGCAGGAACAATAGCCAGAGACCGCCGCCGCGCCTCCCACGGAACATCAGGAAGATAATAATCAATATGATAGGAATGAGAGAGAATCCCGATCGCCCCCTCTTTTCAGGCCTGCTCACGGGCACCTGCCCTGTCAGCTCGACCCCGGCATCCTTGGCGATCTTTGATGCAAGGGCCATGGTCCCGTTGAGTATCCCCTCGCCGAACTTGTCCTGTTTCAGAAAAGGGATCATATAGTCATCACGTATCTCGCCCACGAGTCCGTCGGGAAGGATGCCCTCCAGGCCGTAGCCTGTCTCGATCCGCATCTTTCTCTCCTTGACCGTGACGAAGATCAAAAGGCCCTTATCCTCGCCCTTTTTCCCGATTCCCCACGCGGAATAGAGGCGGTTGGCATAATCATTATATTCGGCCCCGCCGATATCGGGCATTGTGACGATGACTATGGGTATCCCGGTCTTATTCAGGAGTTCGGATGTGACGGCGTCAAGTTTTTGCCTGTAGGAAGGGGAAATCACCCCGGCGAAATCGTTGACAAGCCCCATCGGTTTGGGGATCGGCCTTTCAGCCATGAGAGGGCTTGCCAAATAAAGGCAGAGAAATGCCGTGAATAGGAAGAGATAAAGGTATCTTGGAATTAATGGGCGCTTTTTGGATTTAATATTGGGCATAGTGAATTCTATTTAGTGTCTGTTGTCCATTGCCAGTGGCCAGTTGTATATGTGAATTAAAGGATCCAACAATATTCTACCTCTATATACTGTTGTCACCCCTTTGTCACTATTCTATTTAAAAAAAGGTCATGGCTTTCCTTTCTATTTTTTTACCCTGCGCCTTGCGCCCTGAGCCCCTTGGCCCGCCATTTTATCACGCCATAGCCTCTGGCGACGGCGGAAGCTTTGGCAACGGCGGCTGCGCCGCTATCATATTGGTTCATAAGCCATCAAACAGATTAACATCACAATCCATGCCTACAATAGGGTCTAATGGCTATAGCATAGCTTTTTATATCTTCGCCCTATAAAGTCGCAGGCTGTTGGATACGACGGTAATGCTGCTCATGGCCATTGCCAGGGCCGCCAGGATTGGATGCAACTGTCTCAAAAAGATGGGCAGGAATTCGAAGGGATACAGCACCCCTGCCGCAATGGGGATAAGCACGATATTGTAAAAAAAGGCCCAGAACAGGTTCTGCCTGATGGCCCTCATGGTCCTTCGGCTCAGCCGGATCGCCCTTGAGATACCCCGCAGGTCGCCGCTCTCGAGGATCACATCGCCGGACTCCATGGCGATATCCGTTCCCGTCCCAATGGCCATACCCACATCCGCCTGGGCCAGGGCGGGGGCGTCATTAATGCCGTCACCGACCATGCCGACCTTGCCTCCCTCTCTTTGCAATTCCTTGACCTTTTCGGATTTCTCTTCGGGGAGGACCTCTGCCACGACATCATCAATGGCCGCCTCCGAGGCTATTGCCCTGGCCGTCTGGACATTATCTCCCGTCAACATGACCACCTTCAATTCCTGGTCGTGCAAGTCCTTAACGGCTTCAGGCGATTCCGGTCTTATAGTATCCGCGACCGCTATAAGGCCTTCAACCCTGTCACCGGCCACCAGCATCACTGTCTTTCCTTCGTTCTGAAGGGAGATCACATCCTTTCTCGCCCCGTCGAGATTGATATGCATGCCCTCAAACCAGTCGGGCTTTCCAACCAGCAGTTCCCTGCCGTTTACCTTAGCGCGCACCCCGAATCCCCCTGAAGCCTTGAAATCCTCGGGATCCCAGAGGTGAATCCCCCTGGATTCCGCCTCCCTCACTATGGCCCGTCCCAGGGGGTGTTCGGATCCCTTCTCCACCGAGGCCCCCATCCTCAGGATATCTTCCTCTTTGATAGTGGGAGAATCGTATGAAATAATCCTGACCACGGAGGGCTTTCCCATGGTAAGGGTCCCGGTCTTATCAATGACAATGGTATCCAGACCCGCGGCGGTCTCCAGTGCCTCGCTGTTTTTAAAGAGTATTCCCTTTTCAGCGCCCTTTCCTGTTCCAGCCATTATTGCCGTGGGCGTGGCAAGTCCGAGGGCGCAGGGGCAGGCAATAACCAGGACCGCGACCATCCTTATCATTGCCGGGACAAACTCCCCGCCTATTGCCCACCAAAGGATAAACGTCAGGAGTGCAAGGCCGATTACTCCAGGGACGAATATTGCGGCGACCCTGTCCGCCAGGGCCTGGATCGGGGCCTTGCTTCCCTGGGCATCCTGGACCATACGGATGATCCTGGCAAGGGCCGTATCTTTTCCCACCTTTGTTGCCTCGAACTTGAGGCGTCCTTCGCCGTTTATGGTCCCGCCCGTAACCCTGTCACCAGGGGTTTTATCCACGGGAATGGGCTCGCCCGTAAGCATGGACTCATTAACGGCCGAATTCCCCTCAACGACGAGGCCGTCAACGGGGATACTCTCCCCCGGACGGACGATGAGGATGTCTCCGGATTTGACCCTCGACAGGGGGATCTCCATTTCCTTGCCATCAACAAGGACTGTCGCCGTCTTTGGACGAAGCCCCATAAGTTTTCGTATGGCCCCGCCGGTCTTTCCCTTTGTCCTTGATTCCAGCATCTTACCCAGCTTTATGAGAGTTATGATCACCGCCGATGTCTCGAAATAAACATGTTCGCCCAGGGCCGGATAGAGGAGGACGACCAGTGAATAGAAAAAGGCGGTGGAAGAACCCATGGCCACCAGGACATCCATATTGGCGCTCAGGTTTTTCAGGCTCTTCAATCCGCCTGTGTAATAGTCCCATCCCGTATAAAACTGGACAGGGGTTGCCAGGGCCAGGAAAAGCCAGTTGACCCAAAGGCCGTGGCTCCAGGGCCCCAGGAGGCCGAAATCCCTTCCCATACTGATGAAAAAGAGAGGGATCGTGAATATTAATCCCACCAGGAACTTTTTTGTCTGATTCCTGATCTCGGCGTTTCTGGCCTCCATTTCCGCGTCTTCGATCGTCTCTTCGGGCATAATCGCCCCGTAACCAGCCTTTTCGACGGCGGCAACGATATCATCCCTGTCTGTGATAGACGGGATATAATCAACGGAGGCGCGTTCCGTGGCGAAATTGACGGAGGCCCGAACCACGCCAGGGACCTTCTTTTTCAAGGTCCTCTCAACGGTCATGGCGCAGTTTGCGCATGTCATTCCCGTGACCGGAAATTCCAGTGAAGTCACGGGGACCCCGTAGCCTGCGTCCTTGATCTTTTTTGCGAGGGCATCCAACTGGACCTTTGACGAATCAAATGATATGGTCGCCTGCTCCGTGGCAAAGTTGACGTTTGCTCCCATGACTCCCGGCAGTTTTTTGACATTTCTTTCAATGTTTGCCGCACAGTTGGCACAGGTCATTCCCGTGACCGGGAGAGTTACATTTTTTTCGGGCATCTTATCACCCCTTATTCAGCCGCCGGGTAGTTGATCTCCTTCAATGTGGATTTGATCTTATCCAGGGTGGCCGGCGCGTTCCATGCCACGGTGATCTCCTTTTTCTCAGAGTCTCCCTCCACACTGGACACACCGTCAATCTCACCCAGCTCATTCTTTATTGTCATTACACAGTGTCCGCAGGATATATTAGGAATAGAAAAGGATTTTGTCTCCATAATCATGTCTCCTTATTTTTTTAAATTTGTTATATTTAGATAAATAATAACGATTTATGCCATGTCAAGAATAATAAAATTATTTTAAGTAATTACCAGCCGCGTAAATTGCCTTTTTTTTATTCAAGAAATCGATCTGCGTGTCGATATTATAATCATAATCATTAATGTCCGGTCAGGCATCCCATCAAATGCCGGTTTTGTATTTGAACGGGGCATTTCTGAGATACATAGATTAAACTGGCATAGGTCCTGAGAAAACATGAGACGATACTGTATTGTGTGCGGGAAAATGTTTGGTTGTATAAGAGGAGGGAAAAAGTATGATTGCTCTGATTGTAACCTTTTGGGTAACTGCCCTTATCGGCATGACTCTGACCATCCCCATGTCACAGGCGGAATATGTGAGAGTTGCTGGAAAAAGAGACATGTAATAAAAATGGCGTACAGAATCAGTGAGATCGCCTATAATCTCAACCTCGTATCCGGAGAAATCCGGGGATTGCCTGTCCTATCCTGAGACCGGAGATATCAAAGGGTTTAGCGTGCCATCCCAAGACCCACTGCCGCAAAGAATAACTCTCCTTTGATTTGCCGAACACTTTATGTTAAATCATGAGCCATTCCTGAATTCTATCCAGGGTTTCTTTCATTTTCATTGTTTATTCATCATCTACAAAAGAGGCGGTCGATGATAAGGATTCCCCGATAAAGTCATCGGGATCTTCGACAAGGGGCCAAGGGTTCGAGGATTCGAGCGAAATGCCTAAAAATTACAAAATATTAAAAAGAAACACTTGAATCCTTGAACCCTCGAATCCTGGACCACTTTCTTCTAATTTTTTGGGAGAAGAGTCTCATTTTATATTCCATGGAACCAAGAGATAAATTAAAAACAGGGCAGCACGATCTCGCGAACCTGTTCAGGGAATGCCGCATGTGCCCCAGGTCATGCGGGATCGATCGGACCCTGGAATCAGGCGCCCCAGGCTCCGGATTCTGCAAAATGGACTATCGCCTCCGCGTGGCCTATGTGGGTCCCCACTTCGGGGAAGAGCCCCCTATCACGGGGACCAGGGGCTCGGGCACCGTCTTTTTCAGCGGCTGTTCCCTCAAGTGCTCATTCTGCCAGAATCATCAGATCTCCCTGGAAGGCCTGGGCCAGAATGTGACAGTGGATGATCTCCTTGAAAAGATAATAAAGATGATCAGGGAAAGGTCGGTCCATAATATCAACTTTGTCACGGCCGATCACTTTTTCCCCTACACCTTTCAGGTTGTAACACTTCTGCGGGAAAGGGGATACGGGGTCCCGATCGTATATAACCTGTCGGGCTATCAGTCCAGGGATATGCTGTTAATGGCAGAGGAATACGCGGACATATACCTGCCCGACTTCAAGTACGCGGACCCCATTCTCTCACGAAGGCTTTCGAGATGCAGGGATTATCCCAGGGTGGCGCTGGAGGCAATAGCGGAGATGGTCAGGCAGAAGGGATTCCTTGACTCCGTTGAAGGAGGGAGTGAACCGGCAGCCAGAGGGGTCCTTGTCAGGCACCTGATCCTTCCGGGCAAGACCGAGAATTCACTGGCGGCACTGGACTCCCTGTTCCTTGAGTTCGGAGCGGGCCTCCCCCTGAGCATTATGTCCCAGTACCAGCCCGTTCTCCCGAACGATGACAGGGATCTCAATCGTCCCATTAACAGGGATGAGTTTGACAGGGTTTATTCCCACGCTATGGACCTGGGTTTTGAAAATCTCTTCGTGCAATTTCCAGAGACAGCCCCCGAAATGTCCCATAACCATCCCCGTTTCCTGCCCGATTTCCTCCGGGAAGAACCCTTCCCGGGCAATAGTTAGGGCTGTTGACATTGATACCCCAACCAGGCATTATAAATGTTAATAATAGCTATCCCTGTAAGTGAATTTTTCTCCGTGCAACTTGGTATGATAAATAGATATTATGTGGCTCAGGGCGTAGGGCTCAAGGCGCAAGGATAAACAAAGCCAGGCATTTTGGCCTGTATTCTATGCTTTTTGGTAATTACTCAACAACAGGAGTTAAATCTAAAGAATGAAGACAGCCTATCTTGATTGTTTTTCCGGGATCAGCGGCGACATGTTTCTGGGCGCCCTTATTGACGCGGGATTGCCCCTTAAGGACCTCGAAGACGTCCTTCGAACCCTTCCCCTTGAGGGCTATACAATCGGGGCGGAGCGGGAAAAGAGAAATGAGCTCACGGCCACGAGGTTCATTGTGAAATTGGATGGTGCGCAAAAAAGGCACAGGGGATTGAAGGATATCAAAGGGATCATAGGCGAGGGGGAGCTGAGTGACGAGGTAAAAGACCGGAGCATCAAGGTCTTTGAATCAATCGCCCTTGTGGAGGGGAAAATTCACGGCCTTCCCCGGGATGAGGTCCATTTTCACGAGGTGGGCGCGATCGACTCCATCGTTGATATCGTGGGGACTGTATATGGTATCGAGGCCCTGGAACTCGGCTCGATCCACGCCTCCCTGCTGCCCCTGGGTTCCGGATTCACGGAGTCCGGGCACGGGAGGATTCCGATCCCGGCCCCCGCGACCCTCGCCCTGTTAAAGGGCGTTCCCGTATACGATTCGGGCCTGAACTCCGAGCTGGTCACGCCGACAGGCGCCGCCCTTGTAAAGGAATTTGCCTGTTCCTTCGGGTCCATGCCTCCCATGGTCATAGAGAGTGTGGGATACGGGGCCGGGACCAGGGAATTGCCTGACAGGCCGAACCTCCTCAGGATAATAATCGGCAAAGAAGAGACCGGGAATCAGGTCGAGACCGTGGAAATTTTGGAGGCGAATCTTGACGATACAAATCCCGAGTGGCTGGGCTTCCTCATGGACAGACTCTTTGAGGCGGGCGCCCTGGATGTCCTCTTTTGCCCGGTCCAGATGAAGAAAAACAGGCCCGGCATCCAGGTGCAGATAGTGGCAAGACCCCATCAGAAGGATATCCTCACTGATATACTCTTCTCTGAGAGCACGACCCTTGGGATCAGGTTCCGCTACACCCAGAGGAAGGTCCTCAAACGAGAAAGCCTCCGGATTGACAGCCCATGGGGAAAGATGGATGTCAAGAGGGTTACGGGGCCTGAGGGCTCCATTCTGTTCCAGCCCGAATATGAGTCCTGCAAAATAATAGCCATGGAAAAGGGAATCCCCCTCAAGGAGATATACTATTGGGTTATATCATTGAACCGGAACCGGAAGGAACGCGAAGTATACCCTGATGCCGGCACATCCTCCTGACAGTACGGATTTTAAGGAGTCTTTTAAAAGGGCCGGGCCTTCAGGAAAGACGGCGTTAATTATCTCATCCTGGTTCGGCTCCGGACTCGCGCCACTTTTGCCCGGGACTTTCGGCTCCCTGGCTGGCCTGCCCTTTGTTATTGTCCTGTCCTATCTCGGGGCCGTTTATTCAGGGATATTCATTCTAATAATCATCCCCCTGGCCATATGGGCCTCGGACGTGAGTGAAAGGCTGCTTGGAAGGGACGACCCTCCCGAGGTGGTCATAGATGAAGTGGCCGGCCTCTTCTTGACTGTCTTTCTTATGCCCCTTTCATGGCTGAATATCATACTGGGTTTTTTGCTTTTCCGCGTCTTCGACATATTTAAACCCTTTCCCATTGGATTTATCGACCGGAATGTGAAGGGGGGATTGGGGATTGTGCTTGATGACATCCTGGCGGGAATCTACGCGAACATCTGCCTCAGACTGATCACCCTTCTCATGGGACGGTAGTCTCCCCCAATCCACGGTTAAATTAGTCTCTTTACATTGATGCCCCTTGATTATGATTCAACCCAAGTAACTATTCAGGTGTTTAGACTATAGGCTAAAGACTGTTAGCTCTTATACATTTATCGAAACCATATACAGCCTAAATGCTACAGCCTATCTACAGGCAGTAATTACCAAACCTGCGCAACGACAAGCCATGAAATCAAAATGTTTCAGCGTGAGTTTCATAAAATTGTGATTTCACCGCCTTGCGCCTTGAGCCCTATGCCTTGCGCCTTCATGCGCAACAGGATGGAGCGATCGAAGGCAACACTGCAGGTGATATCATGATAATGGGTTAAGACCTCCATTATCCCTTGACAACATTTACAATATGGCATAAAAAATACCTGCCGGTCGGCAGGTAGGTATAATGAAGAAGAGAGAAGAGATCTATAAAAAGGCCTTGGAACTGTTCATAGCGGAGGGCTATGAGGAGACTCCCCTGTCCCGTATCGCCCAGGCCCTGAACCTTACAAAGGCAGGCCTTTATCATTACTTTAAAAGCAAGGAAGAGCTCCTGTTTTTTATCCACGAACACAACCTGAAAAGAGATTTTATCCCGATTATAGAGGCTGCGGAGAAGATACCCGACCCCGAGGAGCGTATCGCCTATTTTATGACAAATTACACGGAAAAGGCCCTGACTAAAAACGCGGCCGCGAAAGTACTTATCCATGAAGCGGATAAACTCCGGCCGGAACATCGTAAAAAAATAAAAAAGGTCTGGAGGAGGGCCTTTGACATTATTTATAATGCAATCGCCGAACTGGAGGCCGCAGGCAAGATAGAAAGAGTGAACAAGACATTTGCTGCCTTCGCGGCCATAGGTATGTGTAGCTGGACCTTCTACTGGTTCGACTATGATCGCAAGGAGTCATCAAGGGAATTGTCCGATATCTATCGGAGGATATTCTTTCACGGGCTTTTAAAGGGTTGAGGCCCTTTAGTCATTATGCAATATTTTGACCAGACATTAATAATGACACATTCGTAAAAACTTAAATATCCTATTTTTTTGTCATTCCCGTAAAAGCAGGAATCCAGAGATTTCAAGAATTTCTGGACTCCCGCCTTCGCGGGAGTGACGGCTTTATAGCTTTGATGAACGGAGGTTCAAATGGTTACATTTTATCGAAGATTGCCCAGGTTTGACTATATCAGGCCCGCAGGCATTGATGAGGCCCTTGATCTCTTATCAGAGGGGAATAACGGTCAATTCAGGGTCTACGCCGGTGGGACGGACCTGATCCCCAAGATAAAGGCAAGGACCCTGAATCCGCCGGAGGCGCTCATAGATCTGAAGGGCATCCCCGGCCTGGATTACATCGAGTACGATGAACAGGAGGGATTGAGGATAGGCGCCCTTGCCACTATCCGCTCCGTGGCCGGATCAGCGGTCGTGAAAGAGAGGTTCCCCATATTGAGCCTGGCCGCGGGGAGTATCGCCTCCACCCAGGTCCAGAACCGGGGGACCATCGCGGGGAATGTATGCAACGCGGTTCCCTCAGCGGATTCGGCTCCGGCACTCCTCTGTCTGGATGCCCGTTTGCTGGCCGTGAGTAAAAAGGGAGAGCGCTGGATCGGGATTGATGAATTTTTTACAGGCCCCAACGAGACGGCACTGGGAAGGGATGAGATCCTTAAGGAGATCAGGATTCCCCCCATGACAGGCAGCGGCACCTACATAAAGCTCTCCACCAGGAGCAGGATGGACCTTGCCATTGTGGGAGCCGGTGTCCAGGTCGCGGCTGATAACGGCGTCATCGGGGATATCAGGATAGGCCTTGGAGCCGTGGCGCCCACACCCATGAGGGCCATGGCCGCGGAGGATATTATCAGGGGAGAGAAGGCAACGGATGAAGCGATTGCAATGGCTGCCCAGAAGGCCTCTCAGGAATCAAGGCCCATTGACGATCACAGGGCCTCTGCCGAGTACCGCAGGATGATGGTGGAAGTCCTTGTCAGACGTGCTATTAATCAGGCCCTTTCAAGGTCATGATTTTTCCAGGAGGAGATTAAAAATGGAGAAAAAGAAGATATCGTTCAAAATCAACGGGCAACCTCAGGAGTTATATGTCAACCCCTGGAGGACCCTGCTGGAGGTAATACGTGAGGACCTCAAGCTCACAGGGACCAAGGAAGGGTGCGGAGAGGGGGAGTGCGGATCCTGCACCGTGATAATGGGGGGTAAGACGGTCAATAGCTGCCTGGTATTGGCGGCCGAGGCCCATAACCAGGAGATCACCACCATAGAGGGACTCGCGAAGGGAGAAAAACTGCACCCCATCCAGGAGGCCTTTGTAGAACATTCCGGGATGCAGTGCGGTTTCTGCACGCCGGGCATGATCATGTCCGCCAAGACCCTCCTGGAGGAGAATTCCAGTCCTAATGAGCAGGAGATAAGGGAGGGAATCGCGGGGAATTTTTGCAGGTGCACGGGATACACCAAGATAATTGAGTCCATCAGCGCGGCCGCGGAGGCCATGAAGGGGGAGAAATAGGCATGGAAGACTATTCTGTTATTGGAAAGAGGATCCCGAGGATAGACGGGAGGGTGAAGGTCACGGGCGAGGCAAAGTACGCCGCGGATTATGAGATGCCCGGCATGCTCTGGTGCAAGATCCTGAGGAGCCCCTACCCCCACGCCAGGATCCTTAATATAGACACGAGCAGGGCAGAGAGGCTGCCCGGTGTCAAGGCCGTGTGCACGGGCAAGGATTTTAAGGGGTGGACCTGGGGATGGATGCCCAAGACAAGGGACGAACCACCGCTGGCCGTGGACAGGGTCAGGTATCTGGCAGAGGCGGTCGCCGCTGTGGCGGCCGTGGACGAAGACACTGCAGAGGAGGCCACGGAGCTCATCAGGGTGGATTATGAAGAGCTGCCCGGGGTCTTTGATCCCGAAGAGGCCATGAAGGAGGGGGCGCCCCAGGTACATGACTATGTGAAGAACAACCTGAGCTGGGACTTTCACATGGACTTCGGCGACGTGGAAAAGGGATTTGCAGAGGCCGACCTGGTCCATGAGGACCGCTTTGAGACGGGCAGGGTGATCACGGGCTATCTCGAGCCGCCCGCAGCCGTCGCCCTCTGGGACTCCACTGGAATCACCATCTGGGCAGCCAAGCAGAGCCCCTATTTTGTGTACAGGCACCTGGCCGCCTGCTTCAGGCTCCCCCTGAACAGGGTGAGGATTATACAGCCCTTCATTGGCGGAGGGTTCGGGGGGACCAAGAACGATTCCCTCGCAGGGGATTTCTGTTCCGTGCTCCTCTCAAAAATGACCGGGAGGCCGGTCAAGTTCGTATACAACATGGAAGAGGTCCTCAAGACCTGCCGTCGCAGGCACAACATGATCGTATACAACAAGATGGGAATGAAAAAGGACGGCATAATCACTGCAATGCAGAGCAAGGTGATTGCGGACGGTGGCGCCTACACGGCCATAGGCCCATTGACCATGTATCTTACGGGGTGCATAAGCACCCTCCCCTATAAGATCCCCCATTTCAGGCACGACGCCTACCGGATCTTTACCAACAACCCAATAGGCGCGGCCATGAGGGGCCACGGCATTACCCACACAAGGTTCGCGGCGGAGATCCACATGGAGATGATGGCCGAGGAGTTAGGGATCGATCCCATCGATGTGAGGCTTAAAAACGCCATTATAGCGCCCTATGAGACCGTAAACCATGTTACGGTGGCGTCCTGCGGCCTCAAGGAGGGCCTGGAGACCCTGGCCAAAAACCCCAGGTGGAAAAAGAGGTCGAAAGGGAAGGCCACGGAAGGCCCTGTCTCCCATGGGGTGGGCATCTCAGGGGCCTCCCACTTGGGGGGGGCCGTGCAGAGGGGCCACCAGTCCTGCGGGGCGGTCATCAGGCTCTGTGAAGACGGCTCCCTGGATTACCTGACCGGGGCCACGGACTGCGGCCAGGGGTCGGACACTGTCCTGGTACAGATCATTGCCGAGGAGCTGGGGCTGGAGATGGAGGATGTAGACATCAAGAGGGTCGATACGGCCCTCACCCCCTGCGACGCGGGCAGCTACGGCAGCAGGGTGACGGCCCTGGCCGGCGAGGCGGCCCAGAAGGCGGCGCAGGACATCAGGGACCAGTTAGCAAAGGTCGCCGCTGAGAACTGGGAGGTCGATCCCGGGGATATCCTTTTCAGGAACAGGCAGGTCTATGTAAAGGACTCCCCTGAGAAGTCCATGCCCTTCAGGAAGCTGGCACAGATCGCCTGCTACTCGGGCTCAGGCGCCGTGATCGTGGGCAAGGGATACTCCCAGTACGGGATCAAGCTGTATGATTTTGACAAGGGGATCGGTGACTCGGGCACCTCCTACAGCTTCACGTCGCACCTGACGGAGGTGGACGTGGACATGGAGACAGGATTCGTGAAATGCACGGACATGGTCATAGCACACGACTGCGGCAGGCCCCTCAACCCGGTCAACGTGGAGGCCCAGAACGAGGGCGGGGCAATCCAGGGCATGGGCCAGGCACTCTATGAGAAATTCGCCATGGATCACGGGGAGACCCTGAACGCCAACCTGGCGGACTATAAGATGCCCCTTTCCCTGGATGTCCCCAACATCGAGGTCATCGACATCATAACCAAAGACCCGAATGTCCCCTACGGGGCCAAGGAGGCCTCGGAAGGGTCCATCGTGAGCTCGCCGCCCTCGGTCGTATGCGCCGTGCATGACGCTACGGGCATATGGTTCAAGAAACAGCCCGTGACCCCGGAGAGGATCGTGATGGCCCTCAAGAAGAAGAAAGAAGGACTCACATGAGCAGGAGCCTGTGGATGAATGGCCTATTTGAAAATTTTAACTTATTCATGGAGAGAGCAAATGGCTGACGATTACGGGGCATGGCTTTGGGAAAAACAGGGAGAGCGGTGTGTAGAGGCCCTGAAAAAACACGGTTTTGACGCCCACCTGACGCCGGATACTGACATGGCAAAAGTGCTTATTCTTGGTATGGTCTCCGGTTACGATTCCTTTGGTTTCGCGGGGTCCAGTACTACCAGGGCACTCGGGATAATAGAAGAACTTACTGCCATGGGCAAGAAGATCTTCGACCACTGGCAGGAGGGTCTCACCAGGGAAGAGGACCTCGATATCCGTCTGAACCAGGGGCGATGTGACTGCTTTTTCTGCAGCGCCAACGCCATCTCCTCCACGGGCGAGATAGTTAATGTTGACGGGGTGGGTAACCGTACCAACGCCATGACCTTCGGGACCAAGAAAGTGGTCATTGTCGCAGGGATGAACAAGGTCAGGCCCGATCTGGAATCCGCCCTAAAGAGGGTCACGGAAATCGCAGCCCCGATGAGGGCCAGGAGCCTGGACATGGACACGCCCTGTGCCGCGACGGGGATCTGCAATGACTGCAATTCTCCCCAGAGGATCTGTCGCGTCACCACCATCCTCCATCGAAGGCCCATGATGACCGATGTGAGCGTGATCCTTATCAACCAGTCACTGGGATTTTAATCCACCGGATTATCAAATTCCAGCAAGACGTAGTCGGGACTGGGAATCTGATGTTCCGAATGACCCAAAAAAGCTGTTGAACAAATTTGTTCAACAGCTAAATAAAATGTTCAAAAATCTGTCTAAGCCATTGAAATGGCAATTTTTATCCGAAAATGACCTTCCTTCGTTAGTACAGGTTTGGCAGGATGTCCGCGAAGTCACTGGTTTGGGCACTCGTAGGGCGGGTTACCGTACCCGCCTGAATCCGGTCGATGTTTCGGGAACGCCTTTCCCCTCCCCTTAAACTAATGCCTCGATTATTCCTTTGCATCATACTTTTCTTTGTGTTATTTAAATCAAATTAATTTAACCTCATCTTCATTAACCCGATCAAGACCTTTTCAACCGCTCATTTTCCTGCTGATCTTCACGCGCGGTTACTACATAACTTTTTGTCATTCCCCTGTTTTCACAGGGGCAGGCTCTGGGAAGGCAGGTCGAAGATGCCGATTAGTCGGTGAATCAAGTTTTGTCTGCCCGAACTTATTGAGAAGTTACCTTTTTAGCCTATAATTATTTGATTTGTTTGTCTTTTTTATTGCAAATAGCTTATTTTTGCTTTACAAATC